>JAILZB010000069.1 GCA_023512725.1 Chloroflexota bacterium
CCATGGTACAGACCAGTACGCCCCCTGCTCCTGCGGCCGTCGCTCGGCGAGATGAAATCCTGCTCGATGTGCGCGACCTGGTGATGCACTTCCCGCTCACCCAGGGCATTATTTTCCAGCGCCGGGTCGGCGCTGTGCGGGCGGTCGATGGCGTGAGCTTCACCATCCGTCGTGGCGAGACCCTGGGGCTCGTGGGGGAGAGCGGCTGCGGCAAATCAACAACCGGCCGGGCCATCCTCCAGCTTCACCGGCCAACCTCCGGCCACGTCTACTTCGATGGCATTGACCTGACACAGCTCAAGGGCGAGGAACTCCGCCGCATGCGGCGGCGCATGCAGATGATCTTTCAGGATCCGTATGCCTCGCTGAACCCGCGCATGACCGTCGGCAGTATCATTGCGGAGCCGCTGGAGATCCATAACCTGGCTCGCGGTCGGGCGAAGCAGGAGCGCGTCGAGGAGCTGCTCCAGGTGGTCGGGCTGAACCCGTACTTTGCCAACCGCTATCCCCACGAGTTCTCCGGCGGACAGCGCCAGCGCATCGGCATTGCCCGTGCGCTGGCGGTGAATCCGGAGTTCATCATCTGCGACGAGCCGGTCTCCGCGCTGGACGTGTCGATCCAGGCGCAGATCATCAACCTGCTCGAGGAGCTTCAGGATCAGTTCGGCCTGACCTATCTCTTCATCGCCCACGACCTCTCGGTCGTCCGCCATATCTCCGACCGGGTGGCCGTGATGTACCTGGGGCGGATCGTCGAGATCGCCGACCGCAACAGCCTGTACGAGAACCCCCTCCACCCCTACACCAAGGCGCTGCTCTCGGCGGTGCCGATCCCTGACCCGGTGGTGGAGGCGAAGCGCGAGCGGATCATCCTGACGGGTGATGTGCCAAGCCCGGTCAATCCGCCGAGCGGCTGCAACTTCCACCCGCGCTGCCCAATCGCCATCGCGGAGTGCAAGCAGATCGTGCCGCCGCTCGAGGAGAAGCTGCCGGGCCACTACGCGGCCTGCATCCGCGTCTAGTGGGCGGGCGCTAGGCGATCTCCCCGCCGAGCCGGCGGTACTTCCCCTCGTAGTAGACGAGGGGGCGACCGGGGCGGACGCCGCCTTCGAGCACCTCGCCGACGTAGATCTCATGGTCGCCGCCCGGGTACTTGGCGTAGACGCGGCAGGCCAGGTAGGCGAGGGTGTTTTCGAGGATCGGCATGCCATGAGGGCTGTGCAAGTAGCGGACCCGCTCCAGCTCTTCCTCGCTGATCGTCTTGCGCGCGAACAGGTCTGAGTGCCAGCGCTGGATGTCGGCCAGAATGTTCACGCCAAAGACCCCCCACTGATCGATCAGGGCTTTGGTATTCGATTTAAGGTCGAGACAGACCAGGACGAGCGGCGGCCGGAGGGAGAGCGAGCAGAAGGCCGAGGCGGTTGCCCCGTGGATCCGGTTGCCCTCGTAGGCGGTTACCACCGTGACGCCGGACGCAAAGCGCGCTAGCACGCGTTTGAACTGGTCAGGGTCGATCGTCATCGCCTCCCTCGCACGCCGTCTCGTCGCTGTTCCCTCCCCGCCGGTGTTCTCCCGCGGTTCGAACACCGACCGCGCTCGGCGCAACGGCGGTGAGGGGAGCGCTAGTCGTTCTCGTAATCGTCCTCGTCGTCTTTGTCGACGACCCGCCCTTCGAGTTCGAGGCTGACCTCGTCCACCACCGCCGCTTCTGGCTCCTCCTCCCACTCGCCGGCGAACTCGCCTTCCTCGAAGCTTTCCTCCTCCTCCTCGACATCGTAGCGCAGGACGCTGTCACGGATATAGGGCCGAAAGCCGGCATCCCCGCCGCGGGTGGGGAAGGAGACCTTCCCCACCTGGGTGGGGTGCTGGAAGGTCTCGCGGATGATGATCTCGACCGAGTCATCCGTCAGGCTCGTCACGGCGGCCGCGTACTGGTTGCCGCCCTGCATCAGGCGGATGAGCCGCAAGGCGAGGCGGGGCTCCACCTGGCCCAGGTACTCGTTGCGCGTGCTCAAGACCTTCAGGTCCTTCCCCTCGACTTTCAGCAGAACCGGCTCGCCGGCGGTGAGGGTGGCCAGCTCCTCCCGGGGCGCCGTGTTCACCAGGGTGGTCACCCCGGTCTTGCCCGTCTCTTCGATGAAGAGATTGGCATCGACCTGGGGCTGCACCGCGACGGTCGTGATCGTCTCGTCCTTCATCGCCTGGAGCCGCGTGAGGTTGCGCCGAGCGATGGCATTATTCGGGTCGAGCGTGAGCGCCTTCTGATAGGCCTCCCGCGCCTCCGCTAAGCGCCCGGTCTCCAGATAGGCCTTTCCCAGGCGGTTGTAAGCCTCGACGTCGTCGGGAAAGACGTCCACAATCGCCTTGTTGACGGCGATCGCTTCGTCCCACTTTTGCTGCATGGCGAGCTGGACCGCTTGCTCGCTGCGCAGGCGGCGAAAGCGTGCCTTCTCCTCCGGTGGCAAGGGGATGGTCATTCCATGAACCTCAAAGCGCGATGCGTTCAGAGCGCGCGGATTGTACGGTGTTCCTGCGTAAGGTCGCAAGGAGCCGGTGCCGGCAGCGGATGGTTGCTACAATGGGGGCGATGAACCGCGCGGCCCGGCTCCTTGAGCTTCAAGAGTATGACCTGGCGCTGGAACGGATTGCCGCTCAACTGGCCGAGATCAGCCGCCGGCTGGGAGAATCCGCCGAGGTCGCAGCGGCCCGAGCGGCGTTCGAGCAGGCGAAGGCACGGGTGACCGCCCTCGAGCGCCAACGGCAGGACCTCGACTTCCAGGTGCAGCAAGTGCGGGCCAAGCGGGAGCGGGAGGAGCAGCGCCTTTACGGTGGGGAAGTGCGCCAGCCCAAGGAGATCGAGCACCTTCAGCGGGAGGTCGAATCGCTGCGCCGCCGCACGCTCGACCTCCAGGACCGTGAGCTTGCGGTGATGGCCGAGCTCGAAGAGGCGGAAGCGGCGCTAGCGGCGGCGCGGGCGGCCCTGGCGAGTGCTGAGCAGCGCTGGCAGGAAGAGCAAGCCACCCTGCGTCGGCAGCAGGCTGCCCTGCTGGCGCAGCAGGAGGAGACCCAGCACCGGCGTGAGGCCGCTCGCCAGCGGGTCGATCCCCAGGACCTGCCCCTCTACCAGGTGCTGCGGGCGCGGCTGGGCGGGCGGGCGGTGGCACGCATCGAGCGAGGGGTCTGCGCGGCCTGTCGCGTGAGCTTGCCCGAGCGCGAGATCCAGAAGGCGCGGACCAGCCCCGCGATGGTCACGTGCAGCAACTGCGGCCGGATCCTGGCTGCCAGCGCCTAGCGCCTCGCTCCGCGTGCGCGCCGACCGCTATCATGAACGTGCGGCCCCGGGCAGGCATTCCGAACTTGAGCGAGAGGACACCTGGTGATGACAACCCCGCAGGGTGCAGACGACGAACTGTTCGACGTGGTGATTATTGGCGCGGGCGCAGCTGGCCTCGCGGCCGGGCTGTACGCCGCGCGCAGTCGGCTGAAAGCGGTGCTGCTGGAACGGCTTGGTGCGGGCGGCCAGCTCGGTCTGACTGAATGGATCGACGACTATCCTGGCTTCCCGGAAGGGATCTCCGCTGCCGACCTCACCCTGGCGATGGAGGCCCAGACCCGGCGCTTTGGCCTCGAGATCACCTACGATGAGGCGGTGGCGGTAGCGCTGACGGAGAAGGTCAAGGTGGTCACTGGTGGGCAGCGGGTCTACCGCGCCAAGACGGTGATCATCGCTAGTGGCGGCCAACCCGCCCGGTTGGGCGTGCCCGGCGAGGTGGAATTCCAGGGGCGGGGGGTCTCCTATTGCGCGGTCTGCGATGGCGCCTTTTTCCAGGACCAGCCGCTCGCAGTGGTGGGTGGGGGCGATTCGGCGGTCGAAGAGGGAGACTTCCTTACTCGCTACGCCTCGCACGTGACGATCATCCACCGGCGGGATGAGCTGCGGGCGGCCAAGATCCTGCAAGAGCGGGCCTTTGCCAACCCGAAGATCTCCTTCCTCTGGAATACTGTGGTGGAGGAGATCCGGGGCGATGCGGCGGTGAGTGGGCTCCGGCTACGGAACGTCAAGACGGGCGCGGAAAGTGCGCTCGCGGTGAAGGGGGTCTTTATCTTCATCGGCTACCGCCCGAACACAGCCTTCCTCGCCGGGCAGGTAGCGCTCGACCCGAACGGCTATATCGTGACCGACGAAGCGATGCGGACGAACCTGCCGGGGGTATTCGCGGCGGGGGACGTTCGGCAGAAGGTGCTCCGCCAACTCACCACGGCGGTGGCCGATGGCTCGATCGCGGCCCTCTCTGCCGATGCCTACATCAAGGAGCACTGGTAGAGGGCATGGCGTTCGCCTCACTCTCAGCGGGCGGGCGCTCCGCGCGCGGGTCTTCCTCGCGGGTGCCGGTGCGGTAGCGGACGAACGGCAGCATCCGGCGGGCACGCCCCTCACTCAGCACTTCACCCCGGTAGGGCAGCTCGAGCTTGGCAAAGCAGGAGAAGTCCACCGCGAAGTAGCGATTGCCAATGAGGAGTAACACCCCATCCCGATGGAGGGGAGGGCCCTCGCGGCGGCTGCAGCGCACGCAGAAAAAGGGGTGGCGCCGGAACTGACCGATGACCTGGGCTCCCGCAAAGAATGGGTCAGCCGGGTCGGCAAAGGCCCGTGGCAGGGGATAGGGGTTCACGCCCGCCTCAGCCGTCTGGGGTGGCAGCAGAAGTATAGAGTGCTTCCGTTGCGGCGCCGAGTGGTTCAGTACAATTCGCGCGACAGCTCGCCTCCCGAAGGAGCCTCATGAAAGTCCTTGTCACTGGCGGAGCAGGGTTCATCGGCTCGCACCTGGTCGATGGGCTGCTCGCGGCCGGTCATCAGGTGGTGGTGCTCGATTCGTTGGAACGCCAGGTCCACCCCGATGGAAGCTGGCCTGCCTATCTCAACCCCGAGGCCGAGTGGCGCCAGGGGGATGTCCGGGACCCGGAGGCGGTGCGGCAGGCGCTGGCAGGCGTGGAGGCGGTCTATCACTTGGCGGCAGTGGTGGGGGTGGGGCAATCGATGTACGAGGTCCGGCGCTACGTGGCGGGGAACTGCCTCGGTGCTGCCACCCTGCTGGAGGAGGTGGTGGCGGTGCGCAACCGGTTGCGGAAGCTGGTGGTCGCATCCTCGATGTCGATCTACGGCGAAGGGCGCTACCTCGACCGTGCTGGCCGGCCGATTACGCCCCCGCTTCGCTCGGAGGAGCAACTGGCCCGGCACGATTGGAACGTCTACGGCCCGGACGGTGAGCCGGCGACCCCTATCCCCACCGATGAAGAGAAGCTGCCCCAGCCGACCTCGGTCTACGCCGTCAGCAAGCGCGACCAGGAAGAGCTGTTCCTAGCAGTGGGGCGTGCCTACGGCATCCCGACGGTGGCCTTGCGCTTCTTCAACGTCTACGGTCCCCGCCAGGCCCTGACGAACCCGTACACGGGCGTGGCGGCTATCTTCTCGGCGCGCTTGCTCGCCGGGCGGCCACCGGTGGTCTACGAGGATGGTGAGCAGACGCGCGACTTCGTCCACGTCTCAGATATCGTCCAGGCGAACCTGCTGGCGCTCACACGCTCCGAGGCGGATGGCCAGGCGCTGAACGTCGGCAGTGGCCGGGCGGTGACGATCCGGACGGTGGCCGAAACGCTCGCCCGGGTGCTCGGCCGGCCGATTGCTCCCGTGCTCGCTGGCCAGTACCGGGCGGGAGACATCCGCCACTGCGTCGCCGATCTCTCCCGCGCGCGGCGCCTGTTGGGCTACGAGCCGCGGGTATCCTTCGAGGAGGGAATGGCACAGCTGGCGGCCTGGGTGGCCGAGCAGCCGCCCGATGATCGCTTCGAGGAGGCGCGGCGGGCGCTGGAAGAGCGGCAGCTGGTCCGCTGAGTGAGCCGGCGAGCCCCAGCGCCAGGTATCGCAGCCGACCGATCCGAGCGGAGGCTAGCGACCATGGGCAGCTCCTGCGCAGGCGGCGTTGAATCTGCCCGGGCCGTGGCGGCCTGAAGGGGGAAGGTCCGGTGGGCCTCAACTATTCTGGTGTCCATGCCTATACTGCCGAGCGCGACGCTATCGTCGCTCTGCTGGCGGAGGCCCTGGCACCGGGAGGGTATCGGCGTCGTCAGGGGGAACCGCTGCCGCCCGGGACCCCAATCAACCGCTTTCTGCTCTCACCACCGCTCGGCGGCTGGGTGACGATGCTGCCGTCGAACGACCTCGAAGGGCGCGAGTTCGCCTGGGCCGAGACGCTTTCCCAGCTCGGCTGCCCGGTGCTCTGGCTCTACCTCTACGAGAGCGAGCTGGTGATGTATCGCCTCTATCGCCAGGGGCAGCTGGTAGACCGCTATAGCTCCGCAAGTGCCGAGCGCGTACCGCTGGGCAACCCACGGGTCTTCCGACCGCTTCTAGTTGAGGGGGCGACCGTCGAAGACCTGGACCGGGCGCTGCGCCCGGGGCCGGGAGAAGCGCTCTCGGCGGAAGAACGCTACTTCGCGATTGCGCGCCTGCTGGGGATCCAGACTGCCGAAACCTCCTACCCCCTCGCGGTGAACGACCCGACCACGCTAGTCGGGGGGGTGGATGCCTGGCTCAGCGTTGAGTTCTGGTACGCGGGTGAGCCGCCGGCCGCGTCTTGAAGCGCGAGCAGAGCGTCCTTGATAATTCACGCCGGGAGAGGATCGATGGCACGACGGACGGCGCCGGGACGGACCGCAGCGAAGAAGCGCAAGGAGCGGCGGCCGAACATCCCGGCGGGCACGCTCACGCGTCCTGAGGCGGCAGCACCGGTGGTCGAGCCGACAGAGGCGCTTGCCCGCTCCAGTACGGTCCGTGCGAACCCGCGGGCGGTGCCCCGCTATGGGGTGCCTATCATCGCCGACTACAGCTACGTCTCGCGCGACCTCCGCCGGATCGTCATCCTCACCGGCGCCTTGGTCGCCGGGATGGTGGCGCTGGCGTTGCTCCTGCCCGGCTGAACCTGCTCGGCTGCGCTGGCAGCAGAGAAATGTTGCCTGGCCGGAACCCCCTCTTGCATACTAGGGCACCACACGTGGGAGAGGAGGCTGGTTGGCGTGCTCTCCCGCAGGAGAGGGGGTAGCTCATGCGCGGGGCGTCTATCCACTGGCTGCTGGGAGTGTGCCTCCTGATCGCGGCCTGCGCGCCCGCTCAACCGGTCCCGGGGCCAGCCCAGCCCGGGGCACCGGCTGAGCCCCAGGAGCGGCGGGCAGCGCAGCAGGTGCTCCGCATCGGTCGCCCGGGCTTTCCCATCAGCGCAAGCCCGGAGAGCTCCTCGGCCAATAACCAGATCTTCGGCAACCAGTTCGATACGCTCACCAGTGTCGGCAAGGGCTACCAGCTCCAGCCGGCGGTCGCCACTCGCTGGGAGTTCCTGCCGAACGACAATGGCTGGCGGTTCTTCCTTCGCCGCGACCTAACGTTCTCGAACGGCGAGAAGCTCACCGCGGCTGACGTCGAGTTCACGGCGCGGATGTTGCTGGAAGTCTCCCCGCCCTTGCCCCAGCGCGGGCTGCTCCCCAAGCTGGCCGACGTGCGGCTGGTTGATGAGTACACGGTCGATCTGCTGACGGCTGGTCGCGATAGCTCGCTGCTCTACGGCACGCCGTATCTCTTTATCCTGCCGAAGAACTACTACCAGAGCGTGGGCAAGGACGGCTTTGCCCTCAAACCGATCGGCTCCGGGCCCTACGAGCTGGTCGAGTTCAAGACGGCCGACGTCTTCCGCTATCGACTGCGGCCGAACTACACCCACCCCTATCGCAAGCCGATCGCGACGGAGGTGATCTGGCGGGCGATCCCGGAATCGACGGCCCTGGTCAACGGGCTGCGCCTGGGGGAGCTGGATATCATCTGGACCGGGCTCTCTCCTGACCAGGCCGAGGCGGCCAAGCGTGAGGGGAACACCGTGGTGCTGAGCGAACCATCGAGCGCGTTGATCGCGATCGATAAGGCCGCCAGCGAGAAGCACACCCCGGCCTTGCTCGACCGGCGGGTGCGCCTCGCGCTGAATTACGCCGTCGATCGGGAGACGCTGGCCAAGAACCTCTACCGCGGCTACGCGCAGCCACTCAACCAGGTGGCAATCCCCGGAACGCCGGCCTACAACCCGGATATCCCTCCCTTCCGCTACGACGTGGCGGAGGCGAAGCGGTTGCTGGCTGAGGCGGGCTATCCCAACGGGTTCAAGGTCCAGAACCCGCTCGACTACACCCTTGGCTTTGGTGTCCTCGATGCCCTGTTCCTGGCGGTCCAGGACTCCTGGAAGCAGATTGGGGTCGAGGTTGGGCTGCAGCGTAATGAGGTGGGGATCTGGGTCGACAAGTTCTACGCCCGCAACAACCAGGTCCGTAACGAGCTGATCTCCTCGGGCGGCTCCGACCCGGTGGGGATCCTCCTTTTCTTCCGGCAGTTCATCACCTGCAACAACCCGCCCGCCCGGATCATCTGGTGCGTGCCAGAGTTCGACCGGCTGATGGACCTGGCGTACGCCGAACCCGACGCTGCCAAGCGCGAGCAGCTCGTCCGCGAGGCGATCAAGGCTCATCAGGCGGAGATCTCCTACGTGTATCTGCTGGCGGTGCCCCAGATCTTCGTGGCCGGGCCGAAGGTCCGTGGGTTCACGGTCGACACGGCGGCCTTCTGGACGAGCGACAACGTCTATAAGGTCGAGTAGCGAGCTGCCCGGCCTCGGCGGAGTTCAGGCCCGGCGTGGGGGGAGCTTGGTGTGCCCCCGCCGGGCTGGCCGGGGTGGCAGTAGGGGCCGGCGGGGTCGGATGAGGCTGCTCGTCGGTGGTGCGCTGGCATCGTGGATGTAGCCGACGAAGGCCAGGCTGGCGAGGGTAGCGAGCTGCTCAGCCGGTAGGCGGCCGCGCCAGAGGCCGCCCGCCGTTGCTGGTGGGGCGAGGCCAAAGGTGTGCAGGCGTTCAAGGTCGGCGGCGGAAGCGTTGGCCAGCGGCTGGACCGCCACCTCCACCTCGCCGCTCTGGCGGTCCCGCAGGCTTGCATCCAGCTTCCAGTTGACCAGGCTCACAGCGCTGCCTCCTCCCCCGCAGGGGCAGCCTCCGTTGGCGAGCAGGTGAGGAGGCCGCGGTACGCAGCGGTGCCGCTGAGGTGGCGCGGGGCCGCCTTGTGCCGCCAGGGCGAGCAGTTGCCCAGGGGGGTAAAGCAGGCGGCCCGCGCATCGGCAAGCGGGCTGGTCCGCTTGTCGCCCCGCACCCGGGATGAGCGTATCGGCTTCTGAGGAGTCACGGGTACAGCCCGCGCACCAGGAACGACTCGGCCACCCGGCTGATCGCAAGCATCGAGGCGGCCAGGCGCAAGCTCACTCTCTCCCGGGTCGCGAGGGCAAGGGTGGTATCGAAGGCGCGGGTCATCAGCCGCTCCAGGCGGCTGTTCACCTCGGCTTCCTCCCAGAAGAACTCTTGGAGGTCCTGCACCCACTCGAAGTAGCTGACAGTGACTCCTCCGGCGTTGGCGAGGATGTCCGGAACCACCAGCACCCCGCGGTCGTTCAGGATCGCGTCGGCCTCCGGGGTGAGCGGGCCGTTGGCGCCTTCGACAATCAGGCGGGCCCGCACGCGGGGGGCATTGGTAGCGGTAATCTGGTTTTGCGTGGCAGCCGGCACCAGGATGTCGCAGGGGAGTTCGAGCAGCTCAGCGTTGCTGACCCGCTCGGCAAAGCCGGCGACGGTGCCGGTCACCTGGACGTAGCGGCGCAACTTTTCGTAGTCCAACCCGGCCGGGTCGTAGGCGCCACCACCGACGTCCGAGACGGCAATCACGCGTGCCCCTGCCTGGCTCATCAGCTTGACCACACCGCTGCCGACGTTGCCGAACCCCTGGACGACCACGCGCGCGCCTGCCAGGTCGAACCCCAGGTGGCGGGCGGCGGCGGCGGCAACGACCACCACCCCGCGGGACGTTGCCTCGGCGCGTCCCTCGGACCCACCGATGGCAAGGGGCTTCCCGGTGACCACTGCCGGCATGGCGTAGCCCACGTGTTGGCTGAGCGTATCCATAATCCAAGCCATCTCACGGGGGCCCGTGCCCATATCGGGGGCGGGGATATCCCGCTCTGGGCCGATGATGATGGCGATCTCGGTCGCGTAGCGCCGGGTCAGCCGCTCCAGCTCGCCGGGGGAGAGTGCCTTCGGTTCGCAGACGACGCCACCTTTGGCGCCGCCATAAGGAAGGCCGAGGAGGGCTGTCTTCCAGGTCATCCACATCGCCAGCGCCCGGACCTCGTTGAGGTCGACGCTGGGGGCGTAGCGGATGCCGCCCTTGGCAGGCCCCCGAGCCACACTGTGCTGGACGCGATAGCCCGTGAAGACCCGAATATCGCCCTTGTCCATCCTGACGGGAAAGTTGACGATCAGCTCGCGCTTCGGCGCGCGAAGCACCACCCGGATGTTCTCGTCGAGGTTGAGACGGTCAGCCGCCGCGTCGAACTGGGCGAGGGCCACCTCCCAGAGGTTCGGCGCCGCGGTCGCGGGGGGCGCAGTTTCGACCATACAGACCTCCTTGTCCGCCTCTCGATTGTACGGCACCCCGCTCCCCACAGCTGATCGCCACGCCGCGCGAAACCTCTTGCAGGAGAGCAGGCAGACGCCTAGTGTAGAGAGCCAGCGCTGGCCCCCGCTGGCGCAGAGCCGTAGCTGCAGGTGAGAGCGTGATTGCTGTCCTCCCCCACGCTCGGGCCGTGGTGCCCGAACCAGAATTCGCCGCGGTCGGTGCCGTCCTGCCGGGCGCGGTGCTGGTGCAGCAGACCGCAAGCCGCCGCCAGCAGGAGACGCTCTATGTGCTGGTTGGTGGGCCGCCGCAGGCTGAGGTTGATCCGGCGCTGGAGGCGATCGAGGCAGAGTTCCTGACCCCGCAGAAGACGGTGAGCGCGCGCCTGATCGAAGGGGTCCAGAGCGCGAACCGCCGCGTGGCCAGTGAAAACCGCCGTCGCCTCCCTGCTGAGCGCTTCCAGCTCGACCTGGCGCTCCTGCTCCTGCGCGGGGATGAAGCGATGGTGACGCTCGCTGGGGAGGGGCGGGCGTATGTGCTCCGGGAGGGAGCGCTCTTTGTGATTGGGCTGGCGTCCGCACCGCCCCTGGGAACGGCCGACCCCCCTGCACCGCTCTTTCACCGTGCTCGACTGGTGCCGTCGGATATCGTCCTGCTCACCACCGGCGACCTCCTCGACTATGCCGACCCGGAGCGTATCGCGGCCTGGTTCGCGGGAGGGGTCCGAAAAGGCGCGCGTTGGCTGGCGGCAGCAGTGGGGAACCAGGTCGGTGTGCTCGCTTTCGAGCCAGCAGCCCTGCCAGGGGAGGTGCGCTCCCACGGCGTTCGGGGCCGTGGGGGTGAGGTGGTGCCCACCTTGCCCCTCGACGAGGTCGTGGCGAATGCTGGTGGGGCGGCAGCTGCGCTCGCGCGGGGGGTCGCCCCGGTCGTCCGCCTGTTCCTGCCGGTTGGATCGGACGGTACAGCCGAGGAAGCAGGGGCGGAGCTGCCGCGGGCAGGGCGCTCAGGGAGCAGCGCAGCGCGTGAGAAGCAGGCTGCGCCGCGGTCGTCCCGGGCCCGGAGCGAGCAGCGAGGCCACGAGCACGTGTGGTGGCCGCTGCAGCCTCCCCAGGATGGGAGGGTGGAGGAGCCGTCCCTCCTGCCGCGCTGGACCCTGCGCGAGGAGCTGCTGGGAGAGAGTGCCCGCCGGACGCTGCAGGCGAGGCGTGAGGGAGCAGGAGAACCGCAGCGCCGACCACGCTCGACCGGGAGCATCGGGCTGGCGCTGCGGCCGCCGCTGCTCGTCCTCGCCGGGCTCGTCGCGGTGCTACTGGTGGGGGTAGGAGCGCTTCTCCCGCCCGTCTTCAGCAAGGACCGCAGCGAAGGGGCCTACGTGAGCGCGCTCAACGAGGCAGAGCGGGCCTATCGCGCGGCCCTGGCCTCCACCGACCAGGGGTTCGCCCGCACGCGCTTGCGCGAGGCGGACTTCGCGAGCCAGCGTGCTCTCGCGGCACGGCCGGATGACCCGGCGGCCCGGAAGCTGGTCGAGGCGATCCAGGCGGAAACGCGCAAGCTCGACCGGGTCGTGCCACTGGCAGGGGTCCAGCAGCTCGCCGACCTGGGGGCGGCTGGCGCGCGCGAGGTCCGCACGCTCATTGTCGAAGGCGGGACGACTGCCTACGTGCTTGACCCCGGCGGCTGGGGCGTGCGGAAACTGTCGCTCGAGGCGAACGCCTCGCGGGAGCCGCAGATCGTAGCGGTGCGCGGCACGCTGAGCGACGAAGGCCCGGTTAGCGACCCGTTGGCCATGGCCTGGCTGTACCCGATGGACGCGCGCTCGCGGGTGGGGGTGATGTTCCTCGACCGTGACCGGCGGTTGTTCTACCTGCCGGCGAACAAGCCGCTGGTGGAGCTGGCAGTGCGCGGCGCAATCGCTTGGCAGAGCATCCAGGGGATCCGCGGGTATGTGGGCAATCTCTACATCCTCGACCCGAAGGCGAACCAGGTCTGGCGCTACCTGCCGAACTGGAGTGGCTACGATACCGAGATGAAAGGGATGCTGGAGAACGCCCAGATCAGCGACGCGCGCGACTTCAGCATCGATGGGAGCATCTACGTACTGACCGAGAGCGGCAAGGTCTGGAAGTTTGTCGATGGGGTCGGCACGGAGTTCGACCTGCGAGCGCTAGACAAGCCCCTTGCCAAACCCGTTGCGATCGTGACCGGGGCGACGGCCCGAGGAGTGTACGTTGCCGACCCGGCCAACCAGCGGATCGTCGTCTTCGACAAAGAAGGACGGTTCCAGCGGCAGTTCGTTGCTGAGCCACTCGCCGGCCTGACAGCCTTTACGGTGGACGAAGCGCTCGGCAAGGTGTGGTTCGTCGCCGACAAGAAGCTGTACGTTGCGCCACTGCCACAAGCGCCGCGCTAGGGCTACCCCTCCTCGCGATGCCAGACCTGGCGCGGGGCGTAGCCATCCTTGCGCAGGTAGTGCTCGGTGTAGACGATGCGGGTGGGCTCTAGTCGGATGAGCGGCAGGTGCGGTGGCTGGTCGAAGCCGCGGCCAAGGTCGGTGGCACTCTTCTGCCAGGCGTAGACTTCCATCCCCGCGGCGTGCTCGGGCGTGCCCGGGCGCAGGATGGTGGCAGTCCCGAAGAGTTGACAGCCGCGGGCGCTTGCCCAGCCGACGAGAGGTTGGAAGACGGCGAAGGAGATGCGCGGGTCGCGCTCCATGTTGCGTAGCTTGGGCGCATTCCGGTTCGAGACGAAGAAGATCGTGAGGCCGTGATGATAGTACTCGACCGGGCTGGCCACCGGACCCTCCGGTCCCACGGTCGCGACAACCCCCATGTTCTGGCTGGCCAAGAGCTGCTCGATCCGGGCTTCCAGCTGCGCGCGCGGCAGGAGGGCACGGGGGATGGGTGCTGTTAACCAGGGATACGCTTTGGCCGTCATCGCTGCTCCTCCGGAGCCCGCCAGACTTGCTTGCTGGCATAGCCGTGCTTCCGGAGCCAGCTTTCGAGATAGATAATGCGGTCGGGCACGAGATGAACGAGGGGAACGCGTGGTGGCTCAACCACCGGGCGACCGAGGTCGGCAGCCGAGGACTGCCAGCGGTAGACCTCCATGCCGGCCGCGTGCTCGGGGGTGCCAGGCTCAAGGACACGGGCATGGCCGAAGAGCTGACAGCCGCGGACGCTCGCCCAGCCAACGTAGGGGGCGACGATGGCCGCAGAAACCCGCGGGTGGCGCCGAAGGTTGCGTAGTTTCGGTGAACTGGCATCCGCCACGAAGTAGATCGTCAGCCCCTCGTGGTAGTACTCGACCGGGCTGGCTACCGGGTTACCGCGCGGGTCGACGGTAGCGAGCACGCAGAGGTTCTGGGAGGCAAGCAGCTGCTCGATCCGGTCTTCCAGCTGCTCGCGGGGAAGCCGGGCCGTGGGGGGCGGCTGACTAAGCCAGGGATGGGCTGTGCTGGGCATCGCAAGGTCCCTCCGAAAGGTACCGCCCGCGGCGGCGGGGGCACCCGCCACGCGGGCGAAGGCGAGCCTGACGCGCTAGCAGGGTCGGCCGGGGTGTAGCGAGCCTCACCGCAGGGCGGCGAGTTCGGCGAAGAACAGCGCTTCGGCCAGGGCGATCCGCTCGAGTTCGCCGAGATGGACGCTTTCGTTAGGGCCATGGATGGCAGCTGCGGGGTCCTCTGCACCCCACAGGATGACTGGTGCCCCCGGGAAGGTGGCTGCCAGGGCGTGGATGAGTGGGATCGAGCCGCCGGAGCCCATCAAGCGAGGTGGTTGGCCATAGGCCGCCTCGAGTGCGCGCCGCGCGGCCTGGTAAACCGGTGTGCTCGGGTCGGCGGCATAACCGAAGCCGACACCCTCGCAGCGGACTTCGACCTGGGCCTGCCAGGGGGTGACGGCGCGGAGGTAGCGCTCCAGCAGCGTGTAGGCGGCGTGCGGGTCCTGGTGAGGGGGAAGGCGCAGGGCAATGGTGGCCCGCGCTGCCGGCACCAGGGCGTTCCCCGCCCCTTCGACACGGGGGGCATCGAGGCCGATGATCGCCGCTGCGAGGCTCGCCCAGAGCTGCTCGGCGATCGTGCCAGTGCCAGCCAGCCCAACCCCGGGCAGGACCCCTGCCTGCTGGCGGAATTCCTCCTCCGGGAAGTCCATCCCCTGCCAGGAACCGCGCTCCAGACCGGGGATCTGCGTGTTGCCGGCCGCGTCGTAGAGGCGGGCGAGCATCATGACCAGGGCGATCAGGGCATCGGGGGCGGGACCGCCGAAGAGCCCGCTGTGGACCGGCTGGGCGAGGGTACGCACGCTCACTGTCGCTTTTACGAAGCCCCGAAGTGAGGTCGTTAGGGTAGGAACGCCGAGCTTCCAGTTGCCGCTATCTGCCACGATGATCGCATCGGCCTCCAGGAGCGAGCGGAGGGTGGGCAGGGCGGCTTCCAGCTGGCCGGAGCCTGTTTCCTCATCCCCTTCGATAATCACCTTGACGCCGACCGGTGGGCGCCCACCGAACGCCCGCACGGCAGTGGTGTGGATGACGATGCCCGACTTATCGTCGGCCGCACCGCGGCCGTAGAGCCGCCCCTCCCGCTCGACGGGCTGCCAGGGGTCGCTCGCCCAGCCATTGCCAGGGGTCTGGACATCGTAATGGGCGTAGAGCAGGACGGTCGGAGCACCAGGGGGTGGCGGGAGGGCGGCGTAGACGGCTGGTTGGCCGCCGGGAAGGTCGAGCAGACGGGGCTCGGGGAAGCCGGCGGCCGCCAGGATCTCGCAGGTGGCCACTGCGGCAGCGCGGACGGGCTCCGGCGGAAAGCCCGGAAAGGCCACCGAGGGGATCCGGACAAGCCGTTCGAGGTCGGCGCGTGCCTGGCCCATCGCAGCCTGGACAGCCGCTCGGAGGTGGTCGTTCACTGGGCTCCTCCCGGGCTAGCCTGGCACCACTGCGGAGGCGGTGCCAACGACGGCTCTGGTGCCGTCCTCCCGCTCCAGCCAGATGTCGCAGACCAGGCGCACGCCCGTGCCCTCGGGCTGACGCTCGCGGACCAGGCCCTTGACGGTGATGGCATCGCCATCGAAGACGGGTGAGACGTAGGTGGCCTCGAAGCGGCCAGTGCGAAAGTAGGTGGCGCCGAAAAAGTGAACGAGCGCGCGGCTCATCCAGGCGATGCTCTGCCCACCCGCCACGAACCCACGCTGGAAGCCCAGCTTCTGGGCAGTCGCATCGTCGTGGATGTTCGCTTCATCAGTCCGGTCGGTCCGAGCGTGGACGTTCCGGGCGACGCCCCGGATCTCGGGAAGGGGGGTGCCGACTGGGGTATCCAGGGTTGCAACCATCAACCTGCCTCCACTGGCATCTGGAGGAGGGTATCGCGCTTCTTGAGGAGGATGCGGCCCTCCAGGTCAGTGGTGACAAACTCGAAGGTGACGTACGTCCGGCCCTTGCGCTCGTACTTGTCTACCACCTCGCCGGTGGTCTCGATCGTCTGGCCGATGAAGAGGGGAGCGAAGTACTCGTGACGGGTCTTCGTCGGGATAATGCCCGACATGCTAAAGCCATGGGCGCGCAGGAAGCGGTCGAAATCGGCGTTGGTCAGGGTGGGGGGTGCGACCGGCGCCCCGAACAGGCTGGGGTCACGTTCGGGTGGGTGGGGGTCCTGGGCCAGGGCGAGGTCGGTGGCAACCCACTGCTCGGTGACTTCCAGTCTCAGGGGTGGAAAGCGGTCCCCTACCTGCAGATCGGCGAACGTTTTCATCGCTGCGCCTCCCAGGCCGATCGTGGGCGTGCCAGCGCGGGTTGTCAAGCCGCCTCAGACGATCGCTTCCCAAGCGACCGCCCGCAAGCGGGGGTTCGGGCGCTCAGCCCGGCCCTTCTTGGCCAGGGGTGCCCCGTTGACGCGGACAACGTCGGCGGTGAAGTCGTAGCGGCCGGCGAGGAGCCCGCTGCCGACGCCATAGACATCCACCGGAGCCCCTTCCGCCTCGAAGGCGGCAACCTTGGCAGCATCGAAGCCTCCACTCGCGACGATCCGCACCTCCCGGAAGCCAGCGGCATCGAGCGCCTCGCGGACAGCGCGGACCAGCCGCGGGGTGACGCCGGTGATGGTCGGGTCGGCTGGCGCGCCCGCCTGGATCGCCTCCCAGATTGCCCGGTCGACCATATTCTCAGCGGTGTCAAGCCGCACGCCCGCCAATCGGCCGCCCAGGGCGCGGGCGACGCGGAGCGAGGTGGCAACGCTGTCGTTATCGAAATCGACTAGGGTCGTGACTGGCACCGGCGGATCGACCAGCGCGGCGAACTTGATCGCGGCGAGAGTGGTGCTCCCACCGTAGCTTGCGATCAGGGCGTGGGGGATCGTTCCGACCCCGCGGCTCCCCCACCACTCTCCCTGCTCATCGGTTGCGGCTGCGCTCGCTCCCCCGATAAAGGCGGCATACCCGCTGGGCGCCTGGGTGAGGGGAGTATCGTGCCGGGCGGCGAACATCAACACCGGTTTGCCGCGCGCGGCGCGGACTACGTTCCGGGTATTGGTGGCGACGCGGGTACTGCTCGCGAGAGCGGCGAGATAGAGCGTTTCGAGGTGGGCGAATTCCTTATAATCGCCGTCGATCGTCAGAACTGTCTCGTAGGGGGCGATCTCATCGCCATCGGCGAGGGCGTGGACC
>JAILZB010000007.1 GCA_023512725.1 Chloroflexota bacterium
GTGGGGGAGCGGGTCGGAGCCAAGCGGCGGTGGAAGGGTGCCGGGAGGGAGAGGTGTTGGTTCCGGAAGCGGGCGCTGGCCCAACTCGTCGCGCATCAGGTGGCGCTCCAGCCAGAGGTAGAGCACCGTGAACAGGTACTTGCGTCCCATCGTCCGGATCGAGAGCCGTGAGACGCCCGCCGTTCGACCGTACCAGTTCACCGGCACCACGGCGAAGCGATAACCCCGGTTGAGCGCCTTGAGCGGCAGCTCGACCGTCATGTTGAAGTGGTTGGCCAGGAGCGGCATCAGGTCGCGCACGACGTCGGTGCGGAAGCCTTTGAAGGCGTTGGTCATATCGTTATAGCGCGTGCGGAACAGCACCTGGATGAAGGTGTTTGCGAGCCGGTTGACGATCAACTTGTGGAGGGGATAGGCCCGCACGGTCGTCCCGCGGGTGAAGCGGGTGCCAAACACGCAGTCGTAGCCCTCGGCCAGCTTGCGGTAGTAGGTCACGATATCGGTGGGGTCATCCGAGGCATCGCCCATCGCGATCACGACACAGTCCCCGGTGACCTGGGCGAGCCCTTCGCGCACGGCCCGGCCGAAACCGGCCGGTGGCTGGCGGTGGAGCACGCGCACCGTCGGCAGTTCGGCTGCCAGCTGCTGGGCGATCTCCCCCGTCGCGTCGGTCGAGTTGTCGTTGACCAGGACCACCTCGTGGGGAATTGCCGCCGCCTCCAGCGTCGCCACGATCTCACGGATGGTCGCGGCAATCACCGCTTCTTCGTTCCGTGCCGGCACCACGACGGACAGCCGCATTTCTGCCTCCTCAGGCGACCAGCCGCGGCTCCAAGTGGGCGCGGAAGACTGCGCGCACGCGCTCGGGAGCGAACGCCTGGACGCGCTCCCGACCAGTAGCAATCAACTGCGCCCGGAACGCGTGGTCGTGCACCACCCGCGCGATCAGTTCGGCGATCACAGGGTAGCACTTCTCGTGGACCAGGATCCCCGCTGGGCCGAGCGTCTCTGGGACCGCCGCCGCGGCGTAGGCGATGACCGGTACCCCACTCGCGAGCGCCTCGATCAGCGGAACTCCAAACCCCTCATGTTCCGACATCGAGAGATAGACCGTCGCGACCTGATAGTACGCCCGCAAGGCCGCATCCGACACCCGGTCGGTGAAGACCACGTCGCGCAGGCGGAGGTGACTGACCAGTTGTTCCAGCCAGCGCTGGTAGCGGGGTGCGAGTACGCCGCCGACCACGAGCAGCCGCGCCGTCGGGTCGAGCCGCTTGTAGTAGGCGAAGGCCTTGATGACATCCTCCTGACGCTTGTGGGGCGCGATCTTGCTAACCGTCAGGAGGTTGGTGCGTCCATCGCCATACTCAGCGAGCACGGCGGGGTCGGGCGCAAGGGAGAAGCGGCGGGGATCGACGGCGAGCGGCAGCACGCCCGTCTCGGGGTAGCCAGCAGCCTCCAGCTCGCGGCGGTTCCACTCCGAGTCCCCGAGCGCGAGGCCAACGTTCGCAAATGAGCCCAGCTCCCAGCGACCCGCAGCGGTGGCAGCAGCGGCGTGGGGCAAGGCGCCAAAGAACAGCTCGGGTGGGGTGATGTTGTGGTACACCATCACGAGCGGTGCGGGAAGCTGGCGGGCGAACGCCGAGATGGGTGAGCCGATCGAGAAGTGAAAGATCACCCGCTCGCGTCGGCCAGGGTCGACGGTCAGTTCGTGGTACGGCCGGACCTCACCGGCAAGCTCGGCGCTGATCTGCTCGGCGTAGATCTCCGAGCGGGCGCCGGCTTCGCGCAGCCAGTCACGCAGCAGCAGCGCCGCGTCGCTGATGGCGTCGCCGCGCACCATGCCCACCGTTAACTGGTGGACCGTCCAGCCTTCAGCCCAGCAGTCCGCCATACCGTTCAATCAGGTGCGGCCAGCTAAAGTGGGCCAGGACATACCGTCGGCCAGCCTCACCCATCTGGGCCGCCTGCTCTGGGTGCTCGCGGAACCAGTCGAGGCAGCCGGCGAACTCGGCAAAGCTGCCGAAGGGCAGCCCGCCACCGCTCGCCAGGCAGTGATGGACCAGCACGGCGCTTGCGCCGTTGACCAGCACCGGTCGCCGCTGGAGCCAGCTTTCCATCACCACGAAGGAGAAGCTTTCGTTCCGCGAGGGTTGGACAAGCGCGAGGGCGGCGGCGAGGGCATCGGCTTTGAGCTGGTCGTGCACCCGCCCGAGGTCGATAATGCGGTGCCGAAAGCGGGGTGGAATGCTCACCTCCCCGCTACCGATGAGAACGAACGCGGGCCCACGAGGGTGGTGCACCAGATAGCGCACGGCGTACTCGATCAGGAGCGGGGTGTTCTTGGTGGCGTCCCGCCGTCCGACGGCGAGCACAAACGGTCCCTCCAGCCGGACGGTCCGCCGGAAGCGCTCGGCATCCCCCACCAGCGTCGTGTCCACGCCGGCACCCCAGAGGTGGAGCTTCTCCGGCGGCAGGTCGTACAACTGGTGGGCGAGCGCTCGCTCGGGCTCGCTCAGGCAGATCACCCCGCGCACAGCTCGAAAGACGGGCTGCCAGCAGCGCATCCGGGCATAGCCTTCGTCGTGCAGGCACGGGATGAGATAGCTCTGCTCGGGTGCTACCTGGGCCCCAAAGAAGGTCGTGCCAAACGGGTAAGGGATGAAGAGATAGATGGTGCGCGCCCGCTCGCGGTCGAGGTAGTCGTAGAGTGCCTGGCTGTTGACACTCTGACGGAAGTAGTCCAGCTCCTCTTCAGCCGTCAAGCGCCGCCCGGCGATCAGGCGCGCGTTCAGCTCCCCGAAGGTGGTCAGCGGCGTGCGGTCCAGCGGAAAGCGCCGGACGGTTACCCCCTGCTCGACCGTCGTACCGGGAGGATAGTAATCGGCCGTCCAGCCGCTAAACAGGTCGCGAGCGCAGGTGGTCAGCACCTCGACGGGCACGCCAGCGGCGGCCAGGTGCTCGGCGGTCGAGCGACAGACCAGCTCGGCACCGCCGAGAGCCCCTGCCCCGTACCAGGGGGTGACAAAAGCCAGCTTCTCAGCGCGACGCGCCATCGCTCTCGAGCCGCTCGCGCAGGGCGGCCACCTCGTGCGCCAGGCGCCGCTGTTCGCGCTGAAGCGCCTCCTGCTGGGCCACGACCCGCGCGACCACGGCGAGCAGCTGTCCAACCAGCACCCGCTGGCGTGCTGCCTGGAGGTTGGCATAGAAGACGACCAGCTCGTGGGCGGCCCGCTTGAAGCGGGTGAGCAGGCCGCCGACCACGGGCAGCGGGCTGGGCTGCACTGTTACGTGGAGGGTCAAGTTGCGCGCATCCTCCTGGACCTGGTCGATCAAGAACGCCCACTCCGGGTCGATCCGGAGCCGCTCCAGCCAGCGCGCATCGCCCGTCTCCTCCTGCCCAAAGACCGGTAGTTCCGCTGCCCAGTCCTCCGTGGTGTAGCCTCGTTGGGCCAGGCTCGCCCGGATCTCGGCGAGGATGGCTGGCACGTCGATCGCTGGGTCCCGGATTTCGACCACCGTTTCAGGGGCGACTGGCAGGGCAGGGCTTGTCGCCGCGGGCGAAGGCGGGGCGGCCGCGCGCAGCTTTGCTCGCGTGGGGTTGCCCTTGCTGGTCGCAGCGGAAGGTCGGCGTGGCATCGCGTCGCGGATTCTAGCCGAGCCAGCGCGCATCTTCTTGCCCTCCTGGCTGCCGGAGCTCTCGTGGCGGGTCACGGTTTCTCTCCCGGGCCGGCTGGAACTGGCTGCTCAAGCAGCGAGGCGTACTTTGTCGCGATCGCCGGCCAGTTGAACTGCTGGCGGACGTAGGCCCGCCCGCGCTCGCCGAGCGCCGCGCGTACTGCCGGCTGCTGGCGGAGGTAGTCCACCAGGGCAGCGAACTCCGCGAAGGTAGCGAACGGGAGCCCGCCGCCGCTGCAGCGGGCAAAGTGGGTGGTTACCGCGCAAGCGGCATTCACCAGCACGGGCGTCCCCTCGACCCAGCTTTCCATCAGGACGAGCGAGAAACTCTCGCGGACGGAGGGCTGCACGGTAGCCAGGGCGGCGGCATAGGCATCGTGCTTGGTTGCTTCGTCGACCATGCCCAGCTGCAGGATACGCTCATGGTAGCGAACGGGACGCCGCAACTCCCCCGGGCCGATGAGCACGAGCTGGAGGGAGTCATCGCTGCGCAGGAGGTAGCGGAGGAAATAATCCAACAGCAAGGGCACGTTCTTGGTCGGGACCAGCCGGCCAACGTAGAGGAGGAACGGCTGCTCGATGCCAAAGCGGTGGCGAAAGCGCGCCGGCTGGCCGCGGGGGGTCGTCTCGACGCCAGCGCCCCAGAGCAACAGCTGCTCCTCGCGGAGCGGGTAGAGCGAGCGCGCCAGCTCGCGTTCCGGCTCGGAAAGCAGGATCAGGCCGCGCAAGCGAGGGAACAGCTCCCGGAACGCCGCCAGGCGCGCGTAGCCCTCATCGTGCAGGCAGGGGATAACCCAGCTGCGCTCCGGTGCTAGGCGGGCTCCGAAGTAGGTCGTTCCGACGAAGTAGGGGAGGAAGAGCAAGCGGTAGTGCTGCCGCTCGCGGGCGATGAAGTGATAGAGCGCGTCGCTATTGACGAATTCCTGGAGGAAGGTCAGCTCTTCCGCGCGCGAGACCGGCTCACCCGCGATCAGGCGGCTATTGATGGCGGCGAAGCGGGTCGGCACGCCCGGGCGGACGGGAAAGCGTCGGATCGTCACCCCCTGCTCGACGGTCGTCCCCGGCCGGTGGGCATCCTGCCACCAGCCGCTGAACTGGTCGCGGGCGCAGGTGGTCAGCACCTCGACGGGCACGCCAGCGGCGGCTAGGCGCCGGGCCGTCTCGCGGGCAAGCAGTTCCGCCCCGCCGATCACGGTCGGTCCATACCAGGGCACGACGAAAGCGAGGCGCGGCGAGGGCAGCGGGCGATGCCACCACCAGCGTCCGCGGCCAGCCATCAGGCGACCTCCCGGTAGACCGCTTCGACGCGGTCGACGACGGCCTCCCAGGTGTGGCGCGTGCGGGCGCGGACCCGACCCGTAGCGGCGAGCCGCCGCGCCTGGGCACGGTCGGTGAGCAGCTCAGCGAGCACGCCGGCGAGCGCGGGGATATCCCCGAAGGGTACCAGTCGGCCGGTGATCCTATCCTCCACCACCTCGCTGGTCGCGCCCACCGCCGCGGCGACGACCGGCAGGCCGGCATCCCAGGCTTCGCAGTAGACAATGCCGAATGACTCGGTCTGCGACGGGAGGGCGAGCAGATCGCCAGCAGCCAGCAGGTCGCGTTTCTCCGCTTCGGAAAGAGGACCGAGCACCCGGCAGCATTCCCGTTCGGCGGGAGGGAGGGCAGCGAGGGCCTGGTCGAACGCGGCTGTCCGCTTGCCCGCGAGGACGAGCGTGAGCGGGCAACCGCGCTGGCGGAGCAGCCGGGTCGCGGCGAGCAGGTCAAGGGCACCTTTTTCGGGCAGGGCTGCGCCCAGGAAGACCACCAGCGGCCCGGTCAGGCCGTGACGAGCCCGGAAGCCCGCGCCATCCCCACCCGCAAGTGCCCCGGGCTCGATGCCCGCTCCCCCGCGCCGGATCGCCCGCCGCGGCACGCCGAGCGCGGCGAGCGCCTCGCCTTCGTAGGCCGTCTGGACGAAGACGGCATCGGCCCGGCGCAGCAGGTCGATCTGGTGGGGTAGCGTGTAGTGGCGGCGGAGCAGCCGATCCTCCGGGCGCCCAAAGTGGACAAAGGGAGTGACGAGAAACGGCACGCCCAGGCGTCGCGCCAGCCGCTCGGCCCAGAGCAGCAGGGCATCGTAGGGCACGCAGCCCGCGTGCACCAGGTCGAACGGCTCGCGCTCCTGGAGCGCCCGGGCAGCCAGCGCGGGGAGCCAGGGGGTGAGGCTTGCCAGCCCGCGGAGCACGGGCAGGGTGCCGGGCAACCGCGCCAGGCCCAGCGCAAGCCAGCGCAAGCGAAGGTAGCCCTGGTCGCCGGGGCCAAGGTGGTGCACTGCCACCCGCCAGACCGGGATGCCATTCACGACCTCCCACCCCGGCGGGAAAGCCGCTGCCCGGCGGTCCCAGAAGTACTCGATCTCGCGAGCATTCGTCGTCCAGACGGTCACCTGATAACCACGGGCGGCGAGCCGCTCAGAAAGCTGCTGGAAGACAAGCTCGGAGCCACCGATGGCAGGTGCGTAGCGCTGGACCACGTGGAGCACCTTCACGCAGTCACCTCCTGGTAGACGGCGGCCACCCGCGCTACGACCTGCGCCCAGGTATAGTCGCGCAGTGCTTTCTCCCGTCCCCGCGCGGCGAGCTGGCGGGCGAGAACGCGGTCCTGGCAGAGTTGGCGGATCGCTGCGGCGAGGGCAGGGACATCGCCGAAGGGCACGAGCCGCCCCGTAACCCCATCCTCGATCACCTCAGCGACCCCGCCTGCGCGCGCGCCCACCGGTGGGATACCACACACCCACGCTTCCAGGAAGACGATGCCAAACGAATCCGTCCGTGAGGGCAGGGCGAGAACATCCGTGGCAGCCAGGAGGTCACGCTTGGCCTCGCCGACCGTCAGGCCGAGGAGCCGGCACTGCTGGCGCACCCGCTCCGGCAGGGTAGCCCAGTAGCGCTCGAAGTCGCTGTAGGTTGGCCCGGCGAGTGCGAGTGTCGCGACGAACCCTTCTTCCCACAGCCGCTGCATCGCCTCCACCAGGTGGACTGCTCCCTTGTCGTACGCGACGGTGCCCAGGAAGGTCACGAGGCAGCCCTGCACCTGATGCTGGCGGCGGAAGCGTTCGCCATCGCCACCGCTCAGCTCCGCGGGAGTAATGCCCACCCCCCCGCGTCGGATCGCGCGTCGCGGTACTCCCGCCTGGACAAGGAACTCGCCTTCCAGCGCCGTCTGGACGAAGACGGCATCGCAGCCGCGCAGGAGAGCGATCTGGTGCGGCAGCGTGTAGTGACGGCGGACCGTGGCGTCGTCCGGCTCGCCGAGGTGGGTGAAGGGGGTCATCAGGAAGGGAATGCGCTGTCGGCGGGCGAGGACCTGGGCCCAGGCGACCAGGGCATCAAAGGGGATGTTGCCAGCGTGGACGAGGTCGAACCGCTCACGGGCAGTGAGGAGCGCGAGCGCTAGCTCGGGAAGCCAGGGTGTCGCGGTGGCCACTCCCAGCGCCAGTGGCACCCCCCCGGGTAGGCGACCAAGGAAGCCAGCCAGCCGCCGCAGGGCGGGGTAGCTGAGGGGAGAGAAGGGCACGTGGCGGACGGGGAAGCGCCGTACCAGCACCCCATTCAGCCACTCGCTGCCCGGAGTGAGGTGACGCCGGCGCGGCTGCCAGAAATACTCTAGGTCCCAGGCGGTGGTGGTGTAGACGGTTACGCTGTGCCCGGCCGCAGCTAGTCGCTCAGAGAGTTCCTGGAAGTAGCGCTCGGAGCCGCCAACGTAGGGCCAGTAGCGCTGGATGACGTGCAGGATGCGCACGTGCTCACCCGCTGTGCAGCGCCGCTTCGAGCGCAGCAAGGTACTGGCGTGCGACGACTGGCGGCGCGAGGGTTGCTGCCGCCCAGCGTCGCCCAGTCTCGCCTCGCTGGCGTCGGAGCGTGGGGTCACTGGCCAGTGCGGCAAGGGCCCCTCTCAGGGCAGCCTGGTCGTTGGGCGGGACGAACGTCACGGCATCAACAGGCAGTTCGCGAAACGCGCCGGTCGCCGAGGCAATGAGGGGGGTACCGGCTGCTAGCGCCCGCAGGGCGACGCCAGAGGTCTCGCCCAGGGTAGGCCAGCGTAGCGCCACCACGAGGTCCACTGCCGCTAGGGCGCGGCGGAAGTCCGGCCAGGGCAGGCGGCCAAGCACCAGGATGCGCGGACGCACTACCGCTGTTGCCTGCTCGAGCGCCGCCGCGAGCGCGCCGCCATCCTCGCCGACGACGACCAGGCGCCAGTCGGGCAGCTGGTCGGCAAGGTCGTTCAGGGCGAGCACCACGGCATCCAGCTGCTTTGCTGGCGTGACCAGCCCGAAGACCCCGATCAGCAGCGGTTCGGCGGGCAGCCCGAGGGCCTGGCGGGCGCGCGCTCGGCTCAGTCGGGGTGGTGGCGCGACAAGGTGGGGGATGACGGTGACCGGCGCCTCGGGCCGCACCTGGCGGACGATCGCCGCTGCTGCCTCGCTGTGGACGACCACGCCGAGGCTCGCGTCGATCAGCCGGCCAGTCAATGGCCAGCGCGCCGCATCGACCCCCTGCTGGCCGCGGAGAGCAACGCGGGCGGCCTGGCCACCTGCAGCACCATGGCTGTAGAGCATCTCGCGGAGGTAGCTGCCACCCTCGCCACGCCGCTCGGTGATGGCGGCAACGAAGTGATGGATGATGGGATCATGGAGGACGACGACCCCCGGCCACTGGAGGGCATGTCGGTAGACGGGTTCGTGGTCGAGGTTGTTTCCTATCTGGTAGAGGGCGATATCCCAGCCGTGAGCGCCCGCTGGCCCGCGAAAGGTCGCAATCGGTTGCCAGGGGAGGCCGTTTGCTGGCTGAGGGGCGTAGACGGTCAGGTCACAGAGGCGGGCCAGGGCGGGGGCAAGTTCAGCGCTGTAGTCGGCGATCCCGCTCTGAGCGGGGGGGAGCGGCGTGAGGAGCGCCAGGCGCATTAGACTGCCTCGCTCGCCGGTAACTCCCCTGCTCGCCCGTTCACCTGGCTTGCCTGCTCGGCGCGGGCCAGCCGTGCCTGCACCAGCGCGACCTCACGGCGAAGGCGGGTCAGGTCGCGGTCGATGGCGGCGATCGCTTCGTCGGTGAAGTCGTTCTGGCTACGCACCACGAGTTCGCCGAGCGCCGTCTCGAGGGCAACCAGGTCGAGCTCGAGCAAGTCGACCCGAGGCTCCAGCCGCTGGGCGCGCTCATCGACACCTTCGAGGGCCGATTCCAGGGTGCGGATCAGGTGCGTCAGCCGCTCGAGCAGCACTTCGTACTCGCTGGCCCAGCGCTCGAATGTCGCGAGCACCGCTTGATTGTAGCGGTCTTGCTGCTCCAGCACGGGGAGGAACGACCAGCGGATGACCAGCCAGCTCGCCGTGCGGAGCAGGCCGAGGAGCAGCGGCAGTGGCCGGCGCTCCGGGGGGACGATCGGCGGGCCGACCACCCGCCACCCCTGCCGTAGCGGGTCGAGGCCCTGCTGGAAGTCCCGGGCGCGCGCGGGGTGGAACAGGCGGCGCAAGCCCGGCAGGCGCTGGGGTGACCGGGGGGGCTCCAGCCGCAGCAACTGGCGGTAGTAGGGGAGGAGGGTCGGGCGCTCGCGGGCGACCTCGCTGCTCAGCTCCCGGTACACGGTGGTGAGGGCCCGCTGCTCCCGCCAGGAGGCCAGGGTGGGAAAACGGGCGGCTTCTGCAGCCGCGAACGTCCGGAAGGCGCGCTCGTCGGAGTGCTTCAGGACGTAGCGCAAGCGGCCGCGGTGATAGGCGACATAATACTGCTCACTGAGCCGGCCGAGGGTGGTCGATTCGTGGTGGATGGCGCGGACCTCTGGCCGGTAGACCACTCGCCAGCCGGCGGCCCGCAGGCGGTGGCAGAGGTCAACCTCCTCGAAGTAGCCTGGCCAGAAGCGCTCATCGAGCAGCCCGACCTCCTCCAGGGCAGTGCGGCGGAGCCCCATCACGGCCCCGGTGACGTATTCGACCTCGCGTGGCTGGTCGAACTGCCCCAGGTCGAACGTGCCGTGGCCGTAGTGCTGGCCAAGCGCAAGCGGCCATTCGAGGTACCCTCCCGCGTGCTGGAGGCGGAGCCGGTCGGGGAAGAGCAACTTCGCGCCGACTGCCCCCACGCGGGCATCCTCAGCAAAGGCGGCCGCCAGCTGGGCGAGGGCATCCGGCTCGAGCACTACGTCCTGGTTGAGCAGCACCAGGAGGGGAGCGCTCGCCTGGGCGATGCCCCGGTTCATCCCCCCCGCAAAGCCCAGGTTCCGTTCGTTGCGGATGAGGGGCAGGTCGGGATGGCTGCGGGCGACGAGCTCAGCCGTGCCGTCGGTCGAGGCGTTATCGACGACGATGATCTCGCACTCGCGGAGGGTCTGGACCCGCAAGGCGGCGAGGCAGGGGCCGACGAAGGCGGCGCCGTTCCAGCATAGGACGATCGCGCTTACCGTCGGCACGCGAGCTCCGACATGGTCCTCTTCGGTCGCGGCGGGCAGGGCCGGGAAGGTGAGTATAGCAGCCGGTTGATCGGACTCCCACCGCCCCCTAGACTCCCGCGTGCAGAAAGGCGTTGCCGGCGTGCCAGCAACCAGCCGGCGAAGGGTGTGGCGAGGATCGGGTCGACACGTGCGTTTTGGCTCCGCTTTGCTGCCGGTCTGGCGATCGGCCTCCTCTGCCTTGTCCTGGCGGCGCGGAGCGTCGACCTGGCGGAAGTCCTGACCCGGCTCCAGGCGACTGACCCCGCGCTGACCGTGCTAGGGGTTGGGGCGGTTGTGCTGACGACGGTTGCCAAGGCCTGGCGGTGGGCCGCCCTCGCTGGGCTGAGCGGCCGGGCTGGCTGGGGGCTGTTCCCCGCCGTCGTCGTCGGCCAGATGATCAACACCCTGGTCCCTGCGCGCCTGGGAGACCTCGCTCGGCTCGTCCTGGGGGATAGCGCCACCGGCTGCGGCAAGGCGTTCCTCCTCGGCACGATCGTGCTGGAGAAGCTGATCGATGGCCTCTGTGTGCTGGCGGTGGCCCTCCTCGTTCTTCCATTTCTGCAGCTGCCCGACTGGTTCGTTGCGCGCGGGCTGGACCTCGGCCTCGGGGTGGTGGCGCTGGGGATGGGCATCGGCGGGCTCGTGCTGCTGAGCGACCGGGTACTCGCCCTGGTAGCAGGGCTTCTCGGGCGGCTGCCCCTCCCCGTGGGGTGGCAGCGCTGGCTCACCCACGCAACGGCTGAGGCAGTCCGGGGCCTGGGAGCGATCGCCTCTTGGTCCCAGCGCGGGCGGGTAGCCTGGTGGTCGTTCCTCGCCTGGGCGTCGAGCATTGCCACAACCTGGCTGGTCTTGCGGGCGGTGGGCTTGGAGGTCGACGTTGGACCTGCTATCCTGGTAACGATCACCACTCAGGTCGGCGGCTCGGTGCCAATGGCGCCTGGCCGGGTGGGGGTGTTTCATTCGCTGGTGATGGCACCGTTACTGGTGCTTGGCATCGGGACGGCGACAGCGTTGACGGCAGCAGTTGTGCTCCATCTCGTCGTCTTCGGGCCCCAACTGGTGCTCGGTATCCTGTTCCTCTGGCGCGAGAGCGTGACCCTGCGTCACTTCCCGCGCCTGAGCTGACTGGAGCAGGTGCCGGCACGCCGCGCGCCTCGTCAGGACGCGCACACCGCAGACAGGGAGGAAGAATGCCACGCTCTTTCCGCCGGGTCCTGGCTGCGCTTGGCATCGGGCTGGTTGCGCTTCAGCCGGGTGTGAGCCAGCCACTCAGCCAGGCCCAAGCACCGGACCGGCAGTACCTGCCGCTGGTGCTCCTGCGTGACCCT
The DNA here is from genome assembly GCA_023512725.1 of Chloroflexota bacterium. GTDB lineage: Bacteria > Chloroflexota > Dehalococcoidia > SpSt-223 > SpSt-223 > JANWZD01. The sequence continues at coordinate 11,469 of JAILZB010000007.1, forward strand.
GCTCCCCAGAGCGCGCTGGCCGCGCTCTGGCAGAAAGGGTTCGATGGCAGGAGTGTGGCGGCGGCCCGGGCCCAAGCGAGCGGGGCCGGTCGGGTGCGTACCTTCATCGAATGGCGGGGGGTCGAGCCGGTCCAGACCGATCCCCCGAGCTACGACTGGTCCCTCTACGACGCCGAGCTGGCTGCTATCCGCCAGCGTGGCCTCGAACCGATGGTCAACCTGACCGATGCCCCGGACTGGGCTGCCTTCCCCAACTGTGGTCCCTTCCGGGATGCTAATGGTCTCGCCCGCTGGGTCGAGTTTGTCAAGGCTGCGGTCGGGCGCTACTCGGCGCCTCCCTACTCGGCGCGCTACTTTCTCCTCACCAACGAGCCCGACTTTCGGATGAAAGATCCCTTCGACCGCAATGGTGGCGGCTGGGGGGGTGGCTGCTGGGGCAATAACCCGGTGGCGTTCGGGGAGATGCTGCGCGCCACCTACAGCGCCGTCAAGCCACTCTATCCGAACGTCTTCCTCGTGATGGGGCCGCTCGCCGCCGATGGTTCGAGCAGCGACTTCAACCTGAACTTCTTCCAGGAAGTCGTCAGCCCGCTGCTCGGGAACGCCGCGAACGCCTTTGACCTGGCCGCCTTCAACTACTTCATCTTCTATCGCCAGAACTGGGAGCAGTACGGCCCGTCGGTGGTCGGCAAGGCGGAACGGTTCCGCCAGATCCTGGCTGGCCTGGGCACACGCAAGCCAATCCTGGTCGCCGAGACCGGTGTCGTCGATGGGACCGATGACCACCAGGCGAACCTGGTTCCTCAGGTCTACACCCAGGCCCTGGCAGATGCCGGCCGCGCCACGGGGGATGGCATCCACGTCCTCGTCTGGTTCACGCTCAAAGACTATGTCGGCAGTAGCGGGGTCGAGCGCTGGGGGCTGTTGGACCTGAACGACGCCCCGAAGCCTGCCTACTTCGCCTACCGGCAGTGGGTGAACGAGCTGGCCGGGGCGACCCTGAAGGCGAACCAGAGCGAGCCGACCTACGGCACGACGCCACCCCTGGGGGCGCGGAAGTGCAATCCCACCGCGAGCGGCTCCACCGCCTTCTGCGATACGCTCCAGCAATATCTCTTTCGGACGCCTAGCAGCACCGATAAGCTGGTAGTGTGGGTCGACCCGGGGGCGAAGGGGGGCAGCCTCTACTACACCACTCCGGCCACGCGCCTGCTCCAGTTGCCGGCCAGTGATGTGCTGGCGGTTCGCGATCGCGCTGGCCAGCCGAAGAGCTTTCCAGTCGTTGGGGGCCAGCTCCAGGTGCTCGTGACCGAAAGCCCGCTCTACCTGGACGTCGTCCGACGGTAACGCGCCTCAGGGGCTGGGGGCGCGGCCGGCCGTCTCGGCGCTGAGGGCGGCGCGCAGCAGTTCCCCCTGAGCAGCCGCGTCGGCAGTGAGGGCAGCGGCGGAGCGACCGTAGAGCGGACGGTCGAGGATGGCCAGCGGGAGGTCGGGCAGGCCAAGGAACTCGGCCTGTTCGCGGGCCAGGCTGGCCAGGCCGCGCGGGAGGAGGATCACCGCTGGGATGCCGTGGCGGGCTAATTCACTTGCGTCGCGCACACTGCGCGAAGTGCAGGTCGCTCAGTCGCCAACTGCGATCACCGCTGCGGCAGCGTGCCGTGCGATCTGCTCCGCCCACTCGGCGGCGGGGCTCCCGGCGAGGGGAGGGCGCCGCTCGTCCTGGAAGCGCGCACCGAGCGGGGCGAGGGCCGCCTGAGCACCGGCCAGCAGGGCCTGGCCCCAGCCAGCTGCCGGGTTCAGCATGCTATCAATGAGCACGACCGTCTGACCGGCGAGCACGCGCGGTGGTGCCAGTGACCGCCGCTGGAAGTGCCGCGCTCGGGGGTCAACCAGCTCTTCCTCCTCCATCGAGGGCCTCCTCAATCGGCACGCAGACGCTGCGGCCGCTGCAGAAATAGATGGCGCTATAACCGCCGACCTCACCGCCAGTGACGATCAGGTGGAGTGAGGTGGGGGAGCGCACCGGGCCGACCAGTGCGTCGGGGTCGGTCAGGGGCTCGCGGCGGGCCAACAAGGCTGCCGCCTCCAGAATGCCCAGCCCCTGCAGGCTGCCCACCCGACGTCGCCCACGCTCGAACAGCCAGGCGCGCACTTCCGCCTTGCTGAGCGGAGCGCAGAGGGTAGCATGTTCGGGGCTCATCGCGATGAGTACCTCGCCACCAAAGGCGAGGCTGTAGGTGCCAGCGATGGGGAGGGCATCGGCGATGGTGCCCAGCACCTGCTCAGCCCGCTGGGCGTGGAGCACGGCCAGGCAGAGGGGTGCGTCGGCCGCGAACAGCGTGACCGTGCTGGTCGGTGGAGAGAAGCCGCGCTCGACGTGATGGGGTGTCCAGGTGCTGGGTGCTTCGGCGATGCAGAAGCTGAACCGACCGGGATGGCCGAGCGTCTTCGGCTCCAGCCCCCCTTCCCGGCCGCCCGCGACGTTCCGCAGCACCAGGCTGAAGGCACGGCCAAGAGTGGCATTGGCCCGGGCACCCCCAGCCAGCGCGTTGGCACCCGTGGCGAACCCGAGCCGCTCGACGACCGGCCCGTTGACCAGCAGGAGCGGCCACTGCGAATGGACCGTCGTCAGCACGCTCTCGAGGTTGAAAGCCGGGTCCGCGGCCGCGCGCACGGCCGCGATCAGGACCGGAAAGTACTCCGGCCGGCAACCTGCCATCACGGCATTGGCCGCCAGCAGTTCGAAGGTGGCTTCCGCACCTGAAGGGGGGAGTACCGCAACCACCGCGTCCTCCGGCCGGCCGGCCAGCATGGCGGCGACTCGTCGCCGGGTTGGGGGCACCACCGGAAGGCCATCCGTCCAGTCGCGGGCGTAGCAGAGCTCGATCGGATCGGCCGGATCCACCGCGCCTCGCTCAGCTCCCGGCTGCCGCTTCGGCCTCGACCTCTACCCGCTCACTGTAGTCGGCAATGAGCCGCTGCAGCGCCTGGACTGCTGGGTTCGTGGGGTCGTCGGCCTGCTCGGCGAGGAAAAGCATCATCCCAGCGTTGCCGTGCTCGTCCAGGAAGTCGATCTCGCCGAGAACGCGTTTGAAGCGGGGGTGCTCGCCGTAGAACAGCGAGACGGCTTTCACCTTGTCCCGGTAGAGGTGGAACTCCTGATCACCACGGGTGAAGTTCCAACTCCGCGGGCCCAGGGTGACCTCGTCGATCTGGGTGGTGAATTCGAGGACAGCCGTACCGTTGGATGCCACGAGGCGGACGGTTCCAAGGTCGCGCAGGCGGGGAAAGAACTCCGAAAGCTTGACTCCCATGGACGCCCCTCCTTTCCCGCCCAGGTTAGGCGTCCCTGGCGGCGATGTCAATGCTGACATCAGTCTCTCCGGTGATAAAGGCAATCATCTCGCGGGCATAGAACTCGGGCTGGCGCCAGGGCAGCTGGCCACCGAGCCCGGGTGCCGGACGGTAAGTTGCGCTCGGCTTCATCTCGATGACGCGCGGGTCGGTGTAGGCGAGCAGGTCGTGCTCGGGGTTCAGGAGCAGGATCGGGCAAGCCAGGGCGGCCAGGCTGGGCGCTGGGTCGTGGCGAAACGCAGCGTGGTAGGCCCAATGGTAACGGTTCCAGACCTCCAGCAACTGGATGACGGCGATGGTGTTCAGCACGGGGTCATCCGGCCCCCAGATGCGCTGGTATCGCTCCCAGGCCCAGCGGAACACGGAGCCCTGCTCATCCAGCCGGAGCTCCGGCGCCCAGTCGGCCAGGTAATTGGCGCGTTCCTGCGGGGTGAGGAGCGGCACGCCAGAGAGGATGGCGCAGGAGACCCGGGCCGGCCCGGCGCGGGCCGCCACCTCGATTGCCAGCGATGCACCCGTGTGCGCCCCGCCAACCGCGAACCGGTCCACGCCCAGGACGTCGATCGCCTGGAGCAGGCGCTGGGCATACTCGGGGATCTCGAGCAGTCGGGGCGGTGGGTCGGAAAGGCCGTAGCCAGGCGTATCAAACGCCCAGACGCGGAGGCGCCCGCCCAGGAGCGGGAGCGCGCGCTGGTAAATCACGGAAGAGAGCGGCGATTCGTGGAAGAGCATCAGCGCCGGTCCGCTGGTGCCCGCCTGGCGGTAGTGGATGGCGCCGTGAGAGGTCCAGAGGTAGCCGCGCCGCACCGGTGCCATTGTGCCTCCCCTTGCCTAGGGTAGCATAGCCTCCCCGGTGGCGGGCACCGCACCTGGCGCAGGTCAATTGCTCAGGTACACCTCGTCGTAGGTGAAGAAGGTGACGTTCGAAGGTGCAAAGCCCTGGACGTTCGGTCGCATGACATAGGTCGGCCCGCTCGCGATGATGAAGACGGCAGGCAGCTCTTCCACGAACGCGCGGTTCGCCGCCTGGAGATAGCGGGTACGCTGGGTGGTATCAACCTCGCTAGAAGCGAGGTCCATCAGGCGGTCGAACTCGGGGACGCAGACGAGCACTGCCTGGGAGTTGGTACAGGTCAGGAGCGAGCGGCCGAACGTCATCAGGCCGTTCGCATCGCCATACGTCACCGGGTAGAGTTCGCTACGGGTCTGGTTATTGCGGCCGAACAGCTTCTCCTGCCAGACGCTCGCCTCCCAGCGATTGATCTTCGCCTCCACGCCAATTTGACGCAGGAAGTCCTGGAAAGCGAGGGTCAATGGCTCCGAGTGGAAGGCAGGCGAGAAATCGATCCCGCCCGCGAGAGTGAAGCCGTTGGGGTAGCCGGCTGCGGCGAGCAGCTCGCGGGCGCGGCGCTGGTCGAACGGGTAAGGCTTCAGCTCCGGAAGGTGCATCGGGGCGCCGGGCAGGCCAAGCTGGCCCATCGGCACGGCCGTCCCCTTGAACAGCTGGGTGGCGATCTGGTCGCGGTCAATGGCGTAGCTGAGCGCCTGGCGGACAGCCTTTTGGGCCAGCGGCGTACCCCGCGAGGCGGTGGCATCGACCAGGATGACAAAATTGCTGGTCACGCGACGGTAGGTCTTCAGGCCGGCCCGCTCGGCTTGCTCGATGAGCTCGGGGTTGGTGACCCCGATCAGGAAGTCCAGTTCACCGCTGCGGAGCCCAGCAAGAGCGCTCGCTGTATCCGGCACGGCCCGCAGCTGGACTTCGGTCAGGATGGGGGAACGGTAGGGATGGCGGTAGCCCTCCCGCCGGCGCCAGGTGACCCGATCGGAGGGGATGAACTCGACCACCGCGTAGGGGCCGGTCCCCTGCGGCTGGCGGGCGAACGCTTCCTGCCCGAGCCGTTCGTAGAGGGCACGCGGCACGACGAAGAAGTACGCGGCATTGATGAGGGTGCTGACATCCGGCCCGCGGGTGAGGAAGTCGACGGTCAGGCGGTCGACGGCGCGGGCAGCGGTGACGGCCGGGAAGTTGCTCACCCCCAGCCAGCGGTCCTGGATCATCGTCTGCATCGTCCAGGCGACGTCTTCAGCGGTGAGTGGGGAGCCATCGGGCCAGCGGAGGTCGTCCCGCAGCCGGAAGCGCCAGCCGGTGCCATCGGCAAGCTGCTCCCAGCTCTGCGCTACCCCGGGGGCCGGCTGGAGCTGGGGGTCCATCCGCGTGAGCGAATCGAAGGCCATCGCGTTCAGCCAGACGAGCACCCCCTGGGCTTCGGGCGCGATGCTCGCCCCGAGGGAAGCAGTAGCGATGCGCAAGCGCTGGGTCGCGGCGCGTTCTGGCGTGAGCTGGGCTGACGGACGCGGGCTCGTCGTGGGCGCGGCGGGAGCGCAGGCAGTGAGCACCAGCAGGATGGGGAAGGCGATGCGCCAGGCGTCCACCCGCTCCTTCCGCGACGAAAGCTAAGAGGCGCAGAGATAGCGTGGGCAGCGCTTTGCAGCTGCAAGAGAAGTTACAGAATTGTCCTGGTCATCAGCAAGCCGTGGAGTAGCCGTTCTTCCACGCGGATCGGCAGATTTCGCACTCTCAGCGGTGGGCGCGCCGCCACTGGCGGGGAGTCATGCCGTGGAAGCGGCGGAACAGGCGGATGAAATAGGTCGGGTCGCTATAGCCGACCCGGGCGGCGATGCGGGCGATCTCGTCATCGGTCTGGGTGAGCAGCCGGCGGGCCTCGATCATTCGGCGGGCGGTGATCCATTCCAGGACGGTGCGGCCGGTGGTCGCCCGCAGGCGACTCGTGAGGTAGCCCGGTGTCCGGCCGACGGCGCGGGCGACATCGACCAGCGAGATCGGCTCGGCGAAGTGGGCGTCGATAAAGCGGAACACCCCTTCCAGCAGCGGCCGGTGGTAGCAGCTCTGCTCGCCCAGCAACGGCATGACCAGGCGGGCAGCGTCGATCAGGAGGAGGCGCAGGAGGGCGTGCACGGCATCGCGGTAGCCGAGCTGGCGGCACTCCATTTCGTTGGTAAGGGTGCGCAGCCGCCCCTCCCAGCGTGGGCGCTCGCTCGGCGGCACCGCGACATACCCCAGCTCGACGCCAGGTGGTCGTGCAAAGGGCAGGAGCACGAGGTCGCCTGGCCAGAGGAACGATTCGAACTCCAGCCGCTCTTCGCCGAGCGCCTCAGCGTTGAAGTAGACGATCCAGCCGCTCGCCTGGTCGTCCTGCTCGCTATCGTGAACTTCGCCGGGAGCAATGAGGTACAGGTCGCCTGCGGTGGCAGGGCGCTGCAGCGCACCCACCCGGTGCCAGCCCCCGCCCTGGTCGTAGTAGACGAACACAAAGTAGTCGTGAACGTGGGGCCCGATCAGGTCGGTGGTGCGACCCGGGGCGAAGCGAAAGACCCCCAGCTGAGGCTGGTCTGGTGGCGGACGGACCGAGCGCGTCCGGTAGGGCGCCTGCGTGCGACGAATCACAGCTCATCGTACCATAGCACGGGCACGTTCAGGAAAAATTGGGAGGAAGGCTGTCTCCCCTGCCACCGCTCGACCCGGCGACCCGGGCGCGACTCGCTAATGAGGCGCTTGCGCTGATTGCTCAGCAGCGCATCGCCCTGCTGGTAACCTTCCCCCCGGGCGAGCCGTTCCCACGCCTGCGGGCGATGGGGTTCGTTCACCAGGGCTGGCAGTGCTATCTCTCGACCCGCCGCACGAGCCGGAAGGTACGGGAGATCGAGGCGAACCCACTGGTGACGCTGCTCTTTTGCGACCAGCACCGCCGCCGCGACCACTTCATCCAGCTTGATAGTCTGGCGGTGGCGGTGAATGGCGCGGAGTTCCTGGCGTGGCAGGAGCGGCGCTATCAGAAGGAGGGGGAGGCGCTGCGGCGAGCCACGGCGGGGATGACCCCCGCCGACTGGGCGGGCTGGCGCCTGGAGCCCCTGCGGGTGCGGATCAACGGCCATCTCGACGCCGGGCCGTGGCGGGAGACGCCGGTCGTCCTGACGCGGGCTGACCTCGGGCTGCCACCGCTCCCGGCCACGCTCGCAGCGCGCCTGCCGGCGCGCCCCAGGTGGAACGCTCCGTCCCCCGAGGCAGGCGAGGAGCGGTCGACAGAGTGCCCTCCCGCCGCGGCGCCAACGGAACCTAGCGGCTGAGCGCGGCCAGCCGTTCGTCGATCTTCGCCAGCCGTTGCTCGGCGCTGGCGAGGCGTTCGCGCTCCCTGGCCACCACCGCTGGCGGTGCCTTGGCGAGGAAGTCGGGGTTGCTGAGCCGGTGGCGCAGGCGGGCTAGCTCGTCCTCGGCGCGGGCGCGCTCGCTTTCCAGGCGGGCACGTTCTTCCGCAACATCGGCGAGCCCCTCGCGGGGCAGATAGACCTCAGCCCCGTCGAGGATGAGGGCGATCGCATCCGCGGGTGGCGCCGCGAGGTGCTCGAGGATGGTGAGTGGCTCGATCCGGGCGAGCTGGCGAATGGCGGGGGCCATGGCGGCAAACTGCCCGGCAGCGTCGCCGGCCACGATCGTAGCCGGGATCCAGCGCTTGGCCTCCACCTTCTCCTCGGTGCGCACGTTCCGCACGGCCCGGATGGCATCCATGATGATGCTCCAGTGCCGCTCGGCGGCCGGGTCGATCCAGCGCTCCTCCGGCTGGGGGTAGGGTGCAATGATGAGCGCCTCAGCGCGCTGCTCGCCGGCCGGGCGTGGGGTGCGGGCGAGGTAGCTCCAGATCTCCTCGGTCACGAAGGGGATGTAGGGGTGGAGCAGACGCAGCAGCGTATCGAGCACCTGCCAGGCGACCTCCGGAGCGGCCGTGGGGCGATCGGCGGCGCGGGCTTCCCGCACCTCGACTTTGGCGACTTCGAGGTACCAGTCGCAGAACTCTTCCCAGAAGAAGGTCTCGGCGATCCGCCCCGCCTCACCCAGGTTGAAATCGCCCAGGAGGCGGTTGACATCCGCGACCACCCGCTGGGTGCGGCTGAGGATCCAGCGGTCGGCCAGGCTCAGCGGGGCCTCGCGACGGTCCTGCCCATCCTGGAGTGAGATCACGAAGCGGGCGGCGTTCCACACCTTGTTGACGAAGTTGCGACCAGCCTCGAGGCGCGTGGTGGTCAGGCGCATGTCGTTGCCCGGGCTGGAGCCGGTTGCGAGCGCAAAGCGCAGGGCATCGGTGCCGTAGGTCTCCATCAGTTCGATCGGGTTGACCACGTTGCCGAACGATTTCGACATCTTCCGACCAAAGGCGTCGCGCACCAGGCCGTGGAGATAGACGTAGCGGAACGGCACCGTGCCCGTATTCTCCAGGCCAAGGAGCACCATCCGGACGACCCAGAAGAAGAGGATGTCGTAGCCGGTCTCCATGACCGTGGTCGGGTAGAAGTAGCGGAAGTCCTCGGTGTCGTCTGGCCAGCCCAGGGTGGAATGAGGCCAGAGGGCAGAGCTGAACCAGGTATCGAGCGTGTCGGGGTCCTGCTCGATCGCTGGGGAGCCACACTCGGGGCAGCTGGTCGGGTCGTTCAGCGGCACGATCGTGGCCCCGCAGGCCTGGCAGTACCAGACGGGGATGCGGATCCCCCACCAGATCTGGCGTGAGATGCACCAATCGCGGATGTTCTCCAGCCAGCGGATGTAGTCGCGCGCGAAGCGTTCGGGGATGATTACGGGCTCCCCTGCCCGCGCCGCTGCCAGCGCCCGTTCCGCCAGGGGGCGGGTCTTCACCCACCATTGGAGGCTGATGATCGGCTCAACCGGCTCGCCGGTGCGCTCGGAGTGGCCAACGGCGTGACGGTACGGCTCTATCTTCACCAGGTACCCCTGGGCCTGCAGGTCCTCGACCAGGCGGGTGCGGCAGACGAAGCGGTCGAGGCCGGCATAGGGGCCTGCCTGCTCGTTCATGGTGGCATCGAGGTTCATGACCAGGATGCTCGGCAGCTGGTGGCGCTGGCCAATCTCGAAGTCGAGCGGGTCATGAGCGGGGGTTACCTTGACCGCGCCCGTCCCGAAGGTCGGGTCGACGGCCTCATCAGCGATGATCGGGATGCGTCGCCCGAGGATAGGCAGGATGGCAGTCCGCCCGACCAAGGCGCGGTAGCGCTCGTCGTCGGGATGGACGGCCACCGCGGTGTCGCCCAGGATCGTCTCGGGGCGGGTGGTTGCTACCGTAATCCAGCGGTCTGGCTCACCCTCGATCGGGTAGCGCACGTACCAGAGGTGGCCATCGACCTCGCGAAACTCGACCTCCAGGTCGGAGAGCGCGGTCTGGGCCAGCGGGCTCCAGTTGATAATGCGCTCACCGCGGTAGATCAGCCCCTTGTGGTAAAGGTTGTAGAAGGTGTGGCGCACCGCCTTGATCGAGATGGGGTCGAGGGTGAAGCGCTCGCGGGTCCAGTCGCACGAGGCGCCCAGCCGGCGGTGCTGGAGGGAGATGATCTTGCCGTACTTCTCCATCCATTCCCACATCCGGGCGAGGAACCGCTCGCGCCCCAGCTGCTGCCGCGTTCGTCCCTCTTTGGCCAGCTCCCGCTCGACCACTACCTGGGCGTAGATGGCAGCGTGGTCGGTGCCGGGGAGCCAGAGGGTGACATCGCCCAGCATGCGGTGCCAGCGCACCAGGGTGTCTTCGATCGTGGCGGTGAGGGCATGCCCAAGGTGGAGTTCGCCCGTGACGTTGGGCGGCGGCATGACGATGCTGAACGGCCGCCGGGTCGGGTCGGGTTTGGGCGTGAAGTACCCCCGCTCTAGCCAGAACTGATAGATCCGCTCCTCGACGGCGCGCGGGTCGTAGGCTTTCTCCATCTCGAGCGGGCGGGCGCGCTCCGTCTCGGTCATCGCTTATCCTCCCCACGCAAACAGCCCCTCGCCCGAAGGACGAGGGGCCACCTCGCGGTACCACCTTCTTTTTAGCAGGCAAGGCCTGCCCTTTCTTCGCGCTAACGGGCGAACCCGGGTGAGCTTACTCGCCTTCAGCCCACCAGCTCCCGAGCGACCTTCAGCGGGGCTCTCCCCGGGGGCTCGCAGCCACAGACCCCCGTTCTCTGGGGGGACGAGCCTGCCGCCTACTCCTCTCGTTCGTCGCCGTTCCGCGAAAGTCTAGAAGCGTTCCGGCCAGGCCGTCAACCGTCCTACGCGATCAGGACCAGCTCGGTGTTCCCGCTGGTGAGGAGCTCGTTCCCCTCCTGGCGGACGAGAAAGGTGTCTTCGAGGTGGAGCGCGCCGAAGCCGGCTTCCATGTAGACGATGTCGATGTTCATCGTCATGTTGTGGTGGGCGACCTGCCCGGGGGTGCGGGGATTATCCGTGTGTTCTAGCCCGACCGAGTGCGGCGTGCAGGCGACGAACTCGGGGAAGCCTTCGCGCCGCGTCGTCTCGCGGACGGCTTCAGCGATGGTGGCGAATGGCACCCCGGGCCGCGCCGCCGCGTAGCCGGCCTCGAAACCTCGCTGCATGGCTGCAAAGCGCTGGTGTACCGTGCGCTCCGGCACCCCCCAGACGGCGGTACGCCCGAAATCGCCGTGGTAGTGCTGCCAGGTGCCGAGTGCGTCGACCATGAAGAACTCCCCGCGGGCGGGGGCGTAGTCGCGGAACTGGTGCTGGAAGGTGCCGGTGTGGTGGGGCGAGCCGGTGAGGAGGTACTTCGCTTCGCCACCCCGCAAGGCGATCGCGGCCCGGTAGCGCGCCACGACCTCCTCGATCGTGGGCAGGAACGGGATCAACCGGACCGCTTCGAGCGCGGCTTCCTCGTTGATGCGGGCGGCCTGGCGCAGGCGCACAATCTCCGGAGCGGTCTTGATCATCCGCACGCTGCGCAGCACGTCGGTGGCATCGAAGGGCTGGAGCGTCTCCAGGGGAAGCCGTCCGGCCAGCCCCGGCTCATCGAAGCCGATCCGGCCGGCCGTCAGCCGACGGTCGCGCAGCGCTTTCGCTAACGCCTCGAACGGGGTTGGGCTTGCCTCCGGGGCCAGAGCGTCGCGCAACTGCCGCAGGTAGCGCTCAGATTCCAGCAGCTCTTCCGCTAGGTACAGGATCACCTCGCCCCGTGAGACCAGGTAGACCTCAGGGATCCAGGGCTCCATCTCAGCCAGGGAGTTGAGCGTCAGCACCGAGCAGACTAGCGCAGGCGTCCCCTCGGCCGGGAAGAGGACATGCGCGTAGCCCGGGAAGTGCCAGAGGGGCGGCGAATCGATCCCAGCGAGGTAGTGGACGTTGTGCGGAAGGGAGCAGATGACGGCGTCCAGCTTGTGGCGGCGGAGGGCAGCGCGCAGACGCTCGTAATCAGCCAACGGCTCGAGGCGACGGCGGACGAAGGTCATGGGCAGCTCCTCGTCGGAGGCGGTGCGCAGCCGGTGAGCGCCTCGCGCAGGCGCTGGCGGAGGTGGTCGATCGGCTGCCAGCCTACCTGAGCATCGTGGTAGTACCAGTGGTCCCAGCCGTTGCAGGGTCCACCCGCCAGCAGCCGCCCAAGCTGGTGGATCGAGCCCTGCTGTCCGTTCCAGCGGAGTTCGCCGTTGGCCAGGACGGTCGCTCGCTCGGTGGAGCCGCGGAAGCGGAGTTCATCGCCGGGCTGGAGGAGCCCCGCTTCCAGCACGGCGCCGAAGGGCAGCCGGGGCGCGGGCCGGCGTGGCTGGTCGAGGGCGGCGGCTGGCGCTGGCACCACGGCGGCGATCCGCTCTCGAGCCAGGGCAGCGTAGCGCGGGTCCTGCTCGATCCCGATCCAGTGGCGACCGAGCTTTTTGGCCACGGCGCCGGTCGTGCCCACGCCAAAGAACGGGTCGAGCACCACATCGCCTGGGTGGCTACTCGCTAGCAGCACCCGGTAAAGGAGCGCTTCTGGCTTCTGGGTTGGGTGGGCCTTCTGCCCGCCAATGCGGAGGCGTTCACGGCTGCTGCAGGTCGGCAGCCACCAGTCGCTCCGCATCTGGAGGCCATCGTTGAGCGCTTTGAGGGTATGGTGGTTGAACGTGTAGCGAGCGCCGCGCCGTTTTTGGGCCCAGATCAGGGTTTCGTGCGCGTTGGTAAAGCGCACCCCCCGGAAGTTCGGCATCGGGTTCGCCTTGATCATGACGATGTCGTTCAGGATCCAGAAGCCGAGGTCCTGGAGGATGCTGCCCAGGCGGTAGATGTTGTGGTACGTGCCGATCACCCAGATGGTGCCAGTCTCTTTCAGGACCCGCCGGCAGGCGCTCAGCCAGCGCCGGGTGAATGCGTCGTAGGCCGCGAACGACCCGAAGCGGTCCCACGGCTCGTCGACCGCGGCAACGCGCGAGCCATCCGGACGGTAAAGCGTGCGCTGCAGCTGCAGGTTGTAGGGTGGGTCGGCAAAGATGAGGTCGACCGAGCGTTCCGGCAGGCTAGCCAGCACCTCCACGCAATCGCCTTCGAGCACGCTGTCGAGCGGCAGCAGGGGGTGGCGGTCCGACATACCGCCATTGTAGCGGGCGCGTTACTGCGGTTCGCGCTCTTGCGAGCCGGCTGCCGTGAGCGCGGGGGGAGGAGAGCCGCTAAACTCCTGGCCGTGGCCCACGTGGGCCGAACGCGGAATCAAGCGAGCGAGAATGATGAAGGTCCTGGTCACCGGTGGCGCGGGGTTTATCGGGGGGCACACGGTGGAACTGCTGCTGGCGCGTGGCTACGCCGTCCGGGTGCTCGACGCGCTGTTGCCACCGGTGCACCCGAGCCCAGCCTGGCCGATCTGGTTGCCGAACGCGGTCGAGCGCCAGCAGGGGGACGTGCGTGACCGGGCAGCGCTGGCAGCCGCGCTCCGCGGGGTCGAGGCGGTCATTCACCTGGCGGCCTATCAGGATTATCTACCGGACTTCTCGACCTTCTTCCACACGAACGCGGTCGGGACGGCCCTGATCTACGAGATCGCGGTGGCCGAGCGGCTGCCCCTCCAGCGGGTGGTAGTCGCGAGCTCGCAGGCGGTCTATGGCGAGGGATGGTACGACTGTGGGCGGGATGGCCCGCAATACCCGCCGCCGCGCCCGCGTGAGCAGCTCGAGCGGGGTGAGTGGGACCCTCGCTGCCCACGCTGTGGCGCCGCGATGCGCTGGCGCCCGACCGGTGAGGAGCGGGTCGACCCGCATAACCAGTACGCCCTCTCGAAGTACACCGCCGAGCGGATAGCGCTAGTGCTCGGTGCGCGCTGGGAGATCCCATCGGTCGCCTTACGCTACTCGATCACCCAGGGGCGACGGCAGAGCTTCACCAATGCCTACAGTGGCATCCTCCGCTCCTTTACGCTTCGCTTACTCACCGGCCGCCGCCCCGTGGTCTACGAAGATGGACAGCAGGTACGCGATTACGTCTTTGTGGAGGATGTCGCGCGCGCGACCGTGCTCGCCCTGGAGGATCCTCGTCTCGTCGGGCGGGCGTGGAATGTCGGCAGTGGGCGGCCGACGACAGTGCTGGAGTATGCCGAGCGGCTAGCGCGCTACCTCGGCGTGGACCTCCCGCCGGAGCTGCCCGGCCTCTACCGGGCTGGCGATACCCGCCACATCGTCTCCGATATCAGCGCGATCCGCGCCCTGGGCTGGGAGCCAACGGCCGACCTGGACACGATCATCGCCGACTACGTGGAATGGGCGCGGCAGCAGCCTGCGCTGCAAGACCATTACGACACCGCCTTGCGGACGATGCTGGCGAGCGGAACGCTCCGGCGGGTTGGCGGCTAAGGAGCGCGGCCAGTGTTACCATTGCGGGTGGAGGGCGCCTCCTGGCTATCCGCTTCTTACCCCTTGAGGCACGCGAACGGATCGCCGCTGGCGAGGTGATCGAGCGGCCGGCTTCGGTTGTCAAAGAGCTGGTCGAAAACGCGCTCGATGCTGGTGCCCGCCGGATCGTGGTGGAGGTGCGGGCAGGGGGGCTCGGCGGGATTACGGTGAGCGACGATGGTGAGGGGATCCCGCCCGACGAGCTGCCGCTTGCCGTTGCCCGCTACGCCACCAGCAAGATCCGCTCCGCCGACGATCTAGCTGCGCTCACCACCCTGGGCTTTCGGGGAGAGGCACTGGCGAGCATCGCGGCAGTGAGCGAGCTGACGCTCCGTTCGCGGCCAGCGACAGCACTGGTCGGGGCGTGCCTCACCGTGCGGGGGGGAGTGCTGGGCGCAGTCGAGCGGGGGGGTGGACCGGTGGGCACGACGGTAAGCGTGCGTGACCTGTTCTTCAACCTGCCAGCCCGGCGCGCGAGCCCACCCGATAGCCGCCGGATCCACGAGACGGTGGCCGCCTATGCCCTGCTCCACCCTGAAGTCCGCTGGAAGCTGGTCAGTAATGGGGAAGTGGTCTTCGAGACGACGGGCAGCGGCCTCACCGGTGCGCTCGCGGCGGTATTCGGCTACGAGACCACGCGCCGCCTGTTGCCGGTCGTGAGCGTCTGCCTGGAAGGGGCGATCAGCCCGCCCGGGCTGACCCGTTCTGACCGCCGTCACCTCGTCATTGGCATCAACGGGCGACCGGTGCGGAACCTGACGCTCGCCCGCGCGGTCGAGCAGGCCTATCGCTCGCTCCTACCGCGTGGCCGCTCACCGCTGGGAGTGCTGGCGCTAACCCTCGACCCTACGCTGGTGAACGCCAATCTCCATCCGGCGAAGCTGGAGGTTGGGCTAGCCGATGAGCGGGCGCTGGCGGTCACCCTCCAGCAGGCAGTCGAAGCGGCGCTCAGTCGTCGGCTGGCGACCCCAGCCTGGCCCCGGCGGGCAGTACTCGGCCTGGCGGGCGGCCAGACCTCCTTCGGGAGGGAGTTTGGCGTGGCCGAGGAACCACCGAGCTACGCTCCTGAGGAGCCGGACCTTAGCGCGCTCCGCGCCATCGGGCAGCTTGAAGAGACCTTCATCGTGGCCCTGGGGCCAGACGGCCTCTATCTCATCGACCAGCACCGCGCCCATGAGCGGATCCTCTACGACGAACTGGTGCGCCAGGCTGCGGCCGGCGCCCGACCGCTGCTCCTGGACGAGCCATACCCCCACGAATCGCTCGCGCTGGCGGCCTGTCGCTCGGCCACTCGGGCTGGCCAGCCGCTCGACCCCGGCGAGCAGCAGGACCTGCTGCGGCGGCTTGCGCTGAGCGATTGCCCCACCACCTGTCCGCACGGAGCGCCGACGATTCTCCGCTTTGACCGGCGCTTTCTCAAGCGGCAGTTCGGCCGGCGCTAGTAGCCACGCTCAAGGTCACAGCGGTTCAAGAGCGGCTCGCCGGCCAGGTAGCGGCGGAGGTTCTCGCAGAAAAGGGCAACGACCTGATGGAAATACCCCGGGCTGGTTCCGGCAACGTGTGGGGTGATGATCACGTTCTCGAGCTGCCAGAGTGGGCTTGCGGCGGGCAACGGTTCCTGCTCGAAGACATCGAGCGCCGCTCCCGCGATCCATCCTTCCCGCAACGCGGTCACCAGGGCTGCCTCATCCACCAGGGCGCCACGAGCGAGGTTGACGAGCCAGGCGGTCGGCTTCATCTGGTGGAGCTGCTCAGCGCCGATCAGGCGGTGGGTCTCGGCGGTGGCTGGAACGGCCAGGACGACCCAATCGGCCTCGGCGAGCAGGCGTGGCAGGTCGCCCGGGCCACCCACCCAGCTCACCCCGGCTGGCGGGGGCTGGGGTCCCGAGCGCCGAATGGCGATGACGCGGAGCCCGAGGGCGCTCGCAAAGCGGGCGAGTTCTCCCCCGATCGCGCCGAGGCCGACCAGTCCAACGGTCATCCCGCTGAGCGTGGGCGCCTGGCGTGGCTCCCAGCGCTGGCTGGCCTGCTGGCGGAGGTAGTGGGGCAATTGCTTGGCCAGCGCCAGCATCAGCGTCAGCCCCCACTCGGCGACTGAACGCGCGTTCAGGCCGCGCGCGTTGGTGACGAGGATCCCGCGCTCGCGGACCGGCGTGCCCGCGAGCTGTTCCAGGCCGACAAAGGGCAGCTGGACCCAGCGGAGGGCCGGTGCGTGCGCCAGAAGAGGCTGGCCGGGACCCATCAGGAGGGCAACGGCGACGTCTTCTAGGCGGCGAGCCAGCTCCTGGCGCACGCAGGGGTCTCCTTCCTGACGGGCCGCTGCGTCCGCCCAGGCCCAGTCGCTCAGGTCGACCAGCTCAACGCCTGGCACCTGCCGGAGCAACGCCCAGTCCTCCTCAGCCAGGCGAGCGACGATCGCAACACGGAGCGGCATCGGGCAGTCCTCCCAAGCGTAGCCAGGGTGATTGTAGCGAGGTTGACGGCCTGGCAGGGCGTGCCTATCATCGGCGGCCAGGGAGCACGCTGCTGTGGGGAGGAGCGATGCCAGCAAGCCAGGAACGACTCGAACGGGGGCGCCGACGCATCCAGGAGGTGTTCGGGGAGTTTGCCCCCCAGATCCGGGCGGGCTTTGAGGATGTTGCGCCAGACTTCTTTGAGTATGCCGATGAGTACGTCTTCGGGGGGATCTGGTGCCGGGAAGGCCTGGACCTGAAGACCCGCATCCAGATCGTGATCGGGGCCCTGACCGTGCTTGGTTTGGAGTTCACCCTTGGCCACCACATCCGGGCTGCCCTCGTCAACGGCATCACGAAGCAGGAGATCATCGAGACGATCATGGCGGTCGCTCCCTACGGAGGCCACCCGCGCGCGATCGGTGCCTTCCGGGTGGCAAAGGCGGCCTTCACGGAGTGGGACCAGCTTCACCCGGACCAGCCACGCTAACCGATGCACCCGAAGCGGGAGGGGGTACACTCTTGCCCGCCGGGAGGAGATGAGCTGCCTAGCCGACGAGCTGCCCCGGAGCGAGTGGCCATGGTGCGGACGCGCGGCCCTGCCTTGCTGCATCATTTGAAAGCAGGGGCGATCCGCTGGCAGAGTGCGAGGGGAAGCCGCTTCACCGGAGAGGAGCTGGGCTGGTGCTGGGGTGAGGCCTTCGAACGGGTCCCCGCGACCGCCCCGTCGCATGGCCCGAGAGCAGGCAGGCGGGCCTGCGTTGACAAGCGCGCGCCGAACGGCGAGCGCCCCTCCTAGGGCCGCGGTGGCCGCAGCACCCTCCTGCGAAGCGGGCGTGGTTGCTGCCTGGGCCGAGCGTCGCCTCCCCCGGCCACTGGTCGATAGCGCGAATCGTGTGCTCCAGGTGGTCTACCCGGGGCGGTTCACGAGCCTCGCCGGCCCAGACTTTCGCGACGCCCTCCTCGCGCTCCCCGATGGCACACTCCTCCGCGGTGATGTCGAGGCTCACACCCGCACCCGCGACTGGTACGCCCACCACCACGACCGCGACCCGGCCTACAACCAGCTCGTCCTCCACCTGGTGGCGCGTGGCCCTGCGGAGCCAGTGCGCCTGGCTTCAGGCGCGCGGGTACCGAGCGTGGTCGTGCCGCCGCTCCCTGGCCAGCTGCCGCTGCCTTCCGGTATCTGCTGTCCCTCCGACCAGCGTGAAGCGGCGGCCGCGGCCGTGAGCGCCGCTGGAGTGGCCTGGCTGGCCGAGCGAGCCGCCCAGCTGGACGGGGAAGCGACCTGCCTCGGGGAGGACGAAGCAGCCTGGCGCGCCCTCGCGGCTGCGCTCGGGTACGGGGGCAACAGCGCAGCCCTGCGGGCGCTGGCGGAAGCGCTACCCTGGGCGGTGCTGGAGGGCTTGCTTGGGCGAGACGAGGACGCTCCTGCCCGGGCCCAGGCGCTGTTCCTCGGGGCAGCGGGATTAGCGCACGACGCGGAGACCATCGCGCGCTGGCGAGCGCTCGGTGCCCCCCGGCCGCCCCAGCCGCTCTCCTGGCAGCGCCACGGCGTACGGCCGGCCAACCAGCCGGCTGCGCGCCTGCGCGCCCTGGCTGAACTTGCGGTGTCCGTGCGCGAGATGGGCCCAGCCCGCTGGCTCCACCGGCTGAGTGCCCTCGACGCACCGGCGGCTACTCGCGCCATCGTGGCGGCTGCTGGAGGACAGCTAGGAGCAGACCGCGCCCGCACCCTGTACGTCAACGTGGTGCTTCCCTTCCTCGCGCGGACCGACCTTCCCGCGGCCCGCGCGCGGCTCGCCCGCGCTGGGCGCTTGCCGGAGAACACGATTACGCGCGCGATGGCAGAGCTGGTCTTTACCCCGGCCGGGCTGCCGCTGGTGACGGGAGCGCAGGAGCAGCAGGGGCTGCTTGCCATCTACCGGCGCTGGTGTCGGGCGAAGGACTGCCCGGCCTGCCCAGTTGGTCGCGCGGTCACTGCCGTGCGCCTGGAGGAAGCTTAGGCCGGATGGCGGGGGGTGGACAGGCTGGCTGGCCCGCTCCAGCTTCTGGGCAAGCGGTACAATTCGTGCAGTGAGCCCGGCCTATCTGGTGACCCTCCTGGCAGCGGCGATCGGGGTGGTGGTGGAGGTGGTCTTGCTGGTCGACTGGCTGCAGCGGCGAGGTGCGGCGCCCGTGGGGGCGGTGAGGGAGCGGTCGAACTTGGCGCTCGACCTGCTCTGGCTCCTTGCACCCCTCGCGCTCCTGACCGTGCTCGTGGTGCTCACCGTTCGGGCGGCAGCAGGCGCGGAGGGTCTCGGGCTGGGAGTGCTGGGAGGAAGCTGAGCGTGAACCGGTACGCCTGGCTGGTCGCTGCCGCCGCAGGGGCGACCTATCTCTTGATCGTGATCGGCGGGATCGTGCGGGTGAGCGGGGCGGGCCTCGGGTGCCCCGATTGGCCCCTCTGTCACGGGATGGTCGTTCCCCCACCGAAACCTGATGCCTGGGTGGAGTTCTCCCACCGCGTGGCGGCAGCGGCGATGGCCGTGATCAGTCTCGCGGCGCTGGTAGGGGCCTACGTGCCGCGCCGCCGCCCGGCCGCGCCCTGGCTGACGGCCGGCGCGCTGGTACTCGTCGGGCAGATCCTGCTCGGGGGCTTCGTGGTGCTGGCAGAGCTCCCCGGTCTGGCGGTCAATCTCCACCTGCTCTTTGCGCTCATCATCCTCGCGCTGATCTTGATGGCACTGGTTGCCAGTCTGCCGGCCCAGTGGCGCCCTGCCACTGTCGATCCCGGCTTGCGCCGGCTGGCCTTGGGAGCGACGGTGGCCGTCTTTCTGCTGATCGTGAGTGGCTCCTACGTCTTTGGCTCGGGGACCTCGCTCGCCTGCGCGGGCTGGCCGCTGTGCGAGAATGGCCCGCTTCCTGGCCGGCTAAGCGATTGGATCAACTTCTCCCACCGGCTGGTTGCGGCGCTGGTTGGCGGTGTCGTGCTCTGGCTCTGCTGGCGGGCCTGGCAGCAGCGGGCGGTGGCACCTGCTTTGGGCTGGCTTGCGGCGGTGCTGGGTGGGCTCTTGCTGCTGCAGATGGCCGTTGGTGCGCTGGTCGTCCTCCTGCGGCTGAATGGCCCGTGGCCAGCGCTCCATCTCGTGGTGGCAGGAGCGCTCTGGGCGACGCAGGTCATCCTCACCGCGCTCGTCAGCCAGCCGCGGGTGGCACCCGTGGTGACCCCTGCGCCCACCCCAGCGGAGCTGGGCGCAACCTCCTAGGATGGTCCGACGCTACTTCCTCTTGACCAAGCCGGTGGTGGTGCTGTTGTTGCTCTGCACCACCGTGCTGACCATGCTCTTCGCCGCTGGCGAGGTGCCGCCCTGGCCAGTGGTCCTCGCGACAATCGTCGGCGGTGGGTTGGCCGCGGGTGGAGCGAACGTCCTCAACTGCTACTTCGACCGCGACATCGACCCGGTGATGGCGCGGACGCGCCGGCGTGCCAGTGCCGATGGCTCCCTACCGCCGCGGAGGGTGCTGGCATTCGGGCTGACGCTCCTCGTGCTGGCGACCATTATCCTCGCTGGCTTCGTCAACGGGCTGGCTGCCCTGCTCGCGCTGGCAGGCGCGGCCTTCTATCTGCTGGTCTACACCCTGCTGCTCAAACGGACGACCGTGCAGAACATCGTCATCGGGGGGGCTGCGGGAGCCGTCCCGCCACTGGTGGGCTGGGCCGCGGCGACCGGCCGGCTTGACCTGCCAGCCTGGTATCTGTTCGCCATCATCTTCTTCTGGACGCCACCCCACTTCTGGGCGCTCGCGCTGCTGACCAAGCGTGACTACGCGGCGGCTGGCGTGCCGATGCTGCCGGTGGTGCACGGGGAGGAGGAGACCCGGCGCCAGATCCTGCTCTACGCCATCCTGATGCTGCCGGTGACGCTCTTGCTGTTCGGCGGGGGCATGATGGGCTGGCTCTACTTGCTTGTGGCAGTGCTCACCACCCTCGTCTTGATCTGGTACGCGTGGCGGCTCTACCGCGAGCGGAGCCCACGCTGGGCGCGGGCGCTTTTCTCCTATTCGAACGCGTATCTTGCCCTCCTCTTCGGCGCGATGCTGGCCGACCGCTTGCTCCTGCGGTGAGCCCGGCGCTCCCCACCACTATCCTCGGCCTCGACTTCAGTGGTGGCCGGGCGGCGGCACGGCACAGCTGGCTTGCGGTGGGGGAGCGCTGGGCCGGTGGGCTCCGGGTCGAACGCCTCTTCCCCCTGGCCGCGCTCGGTGCCAGCTCGCGGGAGACAGCCTACGCCGCGCTCCGCGCTCAGGTCCGAGCGTGCGGCTGGTGCGCGGTCGGCATCGATGCCTCCTTCAGCCTTCCGGCGGCACTGGTGCCTGAGCGAGACTGGACCGCTCTGCTGGCGACGGTCTGCCAGCACGACCAGACCGCTGAAGAGTGGCGGAAGGACTGTCGGCGCCGGGTTCCGGGTCAGGAGCTGCGGCGCCAGACCGACCGGTTGGCCCGCACGCCCTTTTCTCCCTACAATGTGCGGGCCTACCGCCAGACCTTTTTCGTGTTGCGTGATGTCCTTGCGCCCCTGCGGGAGGAAGGAGCATGCGTGCTCCCGATGGACGCGCCGCGCGTGGGTCGACCGTGGGTGCTGGAAGTTTGCCCTGCGGTCACGCTCCGCCAGGCTGGCTGGCGGTTGCCCTACAAAGGCCGGTCGGCCCGGGCGACGGCTGGCCGAGGCGCGCTCCTCGCCTGGTTGCAGCAGAACGGCCTCCAGCTCGCCGACCCGACCTTCGCCGACCAGGCGCTTGCTGATGCGGCGGGCGACGCCCTCGATGCCCTCATCGCGGCGGTGACGGTCGCCCTGGTCCTCGCGCAGCCGGAGGCGCTCCAGCGGGTAGCGGGAACTGAGCGGTGCGAAGGGTGGGTGTACCGACCGCTGCCTGGTTCGTTGAGCTTGCCTTTGCCGCTTAGGCCCACTGAAGCAAACTTGTTGCCTCTAGACTAAATGGGGGGCACTTCGCTAGGCTTGTGCGCGGAGGACCCCATGTTCCGCGCATTCTGGGAGTGGTACAACCGCCACTACCTGCTGAATCTTGTCGTCTCGACGACGATCTTTCTCTTCCAGTTGATCCATCTCTACTGGCTGAGCGGGTACGTGCTGAATCGCCTCTGGGGCTGGCATCTTCTCGTGATCCCCGAAACGAACCCGCTCTATGCCATCCCCGACTATCTCGAGTTCCCAACTCTGGTCTCGGTCTCGCTGCTCTACGTGAATCAGCTGCGCCTGGGGTTTTCCTGGCGGCCCCTGTTCTACTTGATCCTCCTCAACACCCAGTACATCCATATCTTCTGGATCACGGATGAACTGGTCGTGCGCGCCTTCACGGAACGGACGGTCTTCGGGTGGGATTCTGCGCTCGCCTGGGTGGCGATCGCGATCGATTACCTGGAGGTACCCGTGATCCTGGACACGCTGCGCCAGGTGTGGAAAGCGCGCCGCGCCATCCTGGCGAAAATCCGGGCGGCACTCTCCCCCGATCTTGCCCCTGCTGCTGACTGAGCTGATACTATTGTTCGGATGCGCCGCGAGCGGTTCGAGGGCTCGCGGCGTCAACGCACACAGGAGACCACCATGCGCGAAACACCGACCCGACCCGTCACCCGGGTGGGGCGAGCGAATGGGGGTGCACCGGTCAAGATTACCCCGGCAATTGAGACGTATCTACAAGCCATCTATGCCCTGACGGCAGAGCGGAAAAGCCTGATCGGGGCGCGCCTGGCCGAGCACCTCCGCGTCTCCCCACCCTCGATTACCCAGACCCTCCAGCGCCTGGCCCGTGCCGGGCTGGTGGAGCTGATTGACCGCGGCGACCGCAAAGAGATCGTGCTGACCGAAGCTGGGCGCGCGATCGGCGAAGCGGCGACCCGTAAGCACCGTCTGATCGAGCGCTGGCTGCAGGGAGAGTTGCACCTCAGCTCCACCGAGGCCCACGAAGCCGCCCACAACCTGGAAGCTGGCTTCACGCCCGAACTGCTCGACCGCCTCTTCGATTCGATCGGGCGGCCGACCCACTGCCCGCACGGGAACCCCATCCCTGGCAGCGGGGCCGAGCTGGACCACAACGGGCTCTACCTGGACGAAGTGACGCCTGGCGAGCGGGTCTGGGTGGGGCGGATCACCGAAGAAGCCGAAGCGGACCTTGACTTGCTGGAGTACCTGGAGCGGAATGGGGTCCGGCCCGGGACGGCGCTCGACATCATCGCGGTCGATCGGCTGACCGGGGCAGTGACCGCGCGGACGCCGAAAGGGAATGAGATCCGCTTGGAGCGGCGTTCAGCGGCGCTGATCTACGTCCGGCGCCAGGAAGCGACGGCGGCGTAGCGCGGCCGCCAGTGCATCAGGAAAGCTCGGAGCCACTGCTCGAGCAGTTCAACGCCGGCGATGCTTCGTGGGTGAGAGAAGGATGGCGCCAGGCTGTTCACGCTCCTGCTCCTCTACGGTGTTGCCCCTTCAGCGCGGATCTTAACCACACCTAACCGTAAGAGTCAAGAGGAGTGAGTGGGCCGGAGGTGCTCGTGGCGGCTACTGGCCGGGTACTGCCCCGCGTGCCAGGGCGCGACCAACGCCCGCTTCGACCGCAGCCGGCAGGCCAGCCAGCGTGTTCACTGCGGCGCGAGTGTTCTCTTCGATGGCGAGGATGACCAGGATGGCATCCCCGGTGGCCCAGAGCACGAGCGCCTGAAGGGTGCTTAGCACCAAAACGACGAGTGCCGTGGTGATGGCGAACGTCACGGCAGCGGCTTCACTCGGCGCGACCCGCCCGGGTCCAGCGGCCGAACTGAGCTGGGCGATCGCGGTAGCACCGCCCAGGCAGCTGAGCAGGCTAACGAGCACCCCGCTCAGGAACAGGAGGGCAGCCCCCACCTTGAGTAGGACGGCGATCACGCGCAGGGCGGTGAAACGCCGCTGGGGTCGTAGGGGTGGCGCGGCAGCACGCTGGACCATCGCAAGCCTCCTCTCCCCGCTGCGCAGCGCCCGGCTGGCACCACGCTCAGGGGGTGTGCGCCGTCTCCGGAGGTGCCGTCTCGAGCATGGAGGAGAGTTCGCTGCTCGTTTCGATCCGCGCTCGCGCCCGGTCGAGCCAGTCGAGCTCGAGCTGATAGAGCGAGATCAGATGGTCGGCCGTGAGGTCGTGCCAGGGGCCACGGTGGGGGCTGGCAGCCAGTTGCTCCTTGATCTCAGCGAAGCTCGCCTCGACCTTCGCTCGCCGCTCGGCGAGGAGCGCGAGCGCTTGCTCGCGGGGAAGATAGGGGAGGAAGAACATCGCAACGTCGACCGGCTGGCGGAACGATTCGAAGGAGGACAGGACCTCGCGCAACAGTTCGTCGAAATAGGCCCGCCCGGCCGGGGTGAGGTAGTAGATCTCGCGCTCGACTGGTCCACTGGCGCTCTCGAGGCGCTCCGTGCGTACCTCCAGGTAGCCGCGGTGAGCGAGCTGGTCCAGCAAGTAGTACAGGTTCGCCCGCTTCAGGTCCGAGACGACCTGGAGGTGCTGGTCGATCGTTTCCTTGAGCTGATGGCCGTACATGGGGCCGTGCTGCAGCATGCCCAGGATCATCAGCTGACGGTGGCGTGCCCCAACATTCATACGTCCGGAGTGTACACCAGCAGGGCAGGCAAAGGCAGCCAGCAACTCCGTACCCTGCTGGGCCGGGAGCACGCTTACCTACCGACGGCGCGGCGGACCTCGCTGAGCACCTCGCGGATGACCTGGCGGTCCCGCTCGAGCACGGTCGGGTCGTCCAGCAGTTCCTCCAGGGCCGCGATGAGGGCGGCACGCTCGGGCGGGTTGTGGATGGCAGCGCGCCCCATCGCCCGGATAATCCGCGGGCGGAACGACCAGTTCGACTCGTTGGTGGCCGATTCCGCGAGCAGGTCAACGGGGATACGTTCCCGGTCGGGGGCGTCCGCGGCCGGCGCCGTAAACCAGTGGAGGAGCTGCTCGCGGACGGCCACGCTGGGGTGGGTCCGGAAGGTCTCTTCCGCTTCCTGTTGGCGGCTCATCGCTCACCCTCCGGAGGGCGGACCCAGATCCAGTCGTTCTCCTCTTTTGCTTCCCAGGTTCGGACCGGCCAAACGGCGGGGAAGCGGGTGGCCTTGCCGGTGCGGACGTCAAAGCGGCCAGCGTGGCGCGGGCAGCACAGTTCGTAGCCCTCCAGCGTCGCGGCGTCGAAGGGCGATTGGTCGTGACTACACTCGTTATCGAGCACGTAGACCACCCCTTCGACCCGCGTCAGGACCACCAGCAGGCCCGCGACCTGCGTCGCCAGGATAGCACCCTCGCCGAGGTCGGCCGAGCGCGCGATGGCGACGAACTCAGACACCCGCGGGCACCTCGCGGCGCTCGACCCGGCTGAAGCCAGGCAGCCGCTCCAGCTCCAGCAGGTAGAAGGCTTCCTCGGGGGCGCCTTCGTACCAACTGGGGTCGCCGGGCAGCGAAAGCTGGGGCACGCCCGCCGCGCGTGCCGCTTCGTAGGCAGCGCGGTCACGCCAGTAGGTGATATTCCACCAGCGGTTGCCCTTCACGTCCTGCCACACCTCCCACCAGAGCAGGCCCGGCGCAGTGGGCGCTCCTTCGGCCTCGAGGGCGCGGAGGACATCGCTGGCGTGCTCGGGCTTGGGGGAGAAGAAGACCAGCGCCTCGAACGCGCCGACCCCGATCCGATGGTAGGGCGCCGGCTGGCCCGCGACCGGGGAACGGCCGGGCTCAGCGTTCAGGAGCACCGTGTGGAAGGAGAGCTGGGCTCGGCGGGTGTACACCTCGGAGTCGACGTTGCGGTGCGACAGCTGAATATCCGGGCTGCTCCGCCAGGCGTCGAAGGCGGCCGCACTCTCCCAGACCGAGGTGCTGAGGAACTCGTTGCCCACCAGCGGGCGCCGCAACTCGAACCGGCGGGCGTTCCACTTTTCGGTGATGGCGGGGCCACGGTCGGCCGCAAACCCACTGACCAGGCGATCGAAGAACTCCGGCTTTGGGAACAGATGGTTGGTCACCGCGTACATGCGCTTCCCTCCGACGGACCTTTGTCAGTCCTGACAGGGAGTAAAGCAGATCCCGCCGGGAAAGTCAATCCTGACACGGACGCCGCCGCGGGAAGCGCCGTACCCTGCCGCTGGCGTCACTCCCGGGTCGCCGCGGGCTGCCGAGCAGGAAACCTTGACCGGTGGCGACTGGGAGCGTATCCTGGCGCCAGGAGTTCGGTGTTCTGAATACTGTAGTGGAGGCGTCATGAAAGCCGCTGCCCGGGCCGGCGTTCTGCTCCTCGTCCTCACAGCGTGCACCCCGGCGATGGCCCCCTCTGGCGCGGTTAAGGCGCCAACCGAACGCCGGGCAGCCAACCAGACGCTCCGGATCGCTCAGCTCGGCATGCCCGCCACCATGAGCCCGGAGGCCTCTAACTCGTACATCGCCGTCTACTGGTCGATGTACGACCCTCCGATGACCCTGAACGAGAAGCTCGCGGTGGTGCCCTGGGCCGCCGAGCACTGGCAGCAGGTCAATCCGACGACCTGGCGGATCACCTTGCGGCGGGATCTGGTCTTCAGCAATGGTGACCGGCTCACGGCAGCCGACCTGGAGTTCACCGGCAAGTTGATGCTGGAGACGCGCACGCCCCAGATCACCCAGTTCGGGAACCTGGTCAGCGTAACGATGGTCGATGACTGGAATGTTGATTTCACCACCAAGATCCCAGACGCCAGCATCTTGCCAGCAATGGCCTATCTCTGGATCATGCCCAAGGGCTACTACCTCGCTGTGGGCAAGAACGGCTTCGCCGCTCGGCCGATCGGCAGCGGCCCCTATGAACTGGTGGACTTCCGCTCGGCCGACCTTGCCCACTTTCGCAAGCGGACGACGGAGCACCCCTTCCGCAAGTCGCAGCCGAGCGAACTGGTCTTTCGCTCCATCACCGAGCAGACCCAGATGATCAACGGGCTGCGGACGGGGGAGCTGGATGTCCTGATCGGCCAGATCAGCCCCGACCGGCTGGATACCCTCCGAC
>JAILZB010000070.1 GCA_023512725.1 Chloroflexota bacterium
AGGTCGCAGTGTACACCCGCATCATCCTCGTCAAATTCAAAGAGGGGATCACCGAGGCGGAGAAGCACACCCTGAAAGATGCGTTCCTCGCACTGAAGGGGATCGAGAGCGTGAAAGGAGTGGTCGCCGGCGAGAACGTGGGGCCACGGCCACTTGGCTTCAATTTTGGCGCGGTGCTGACCTTCGAGAACCGTGAGGGCAAAGACTACTACGAGCCCCACGAACTCCACAAGGCGCTTGTCAGCGTGCTGCGGCCAGCTTCGGCTGGTCAGCCAGACAGTATCATGCTGTTCGATATCGAGAGCTAGCAGCCAGGCAGGCAACACCCCACGCGCGGCAAGGGGACGAAGCGCTTTGATCCTGCTTGCTCCGTCGATTGGTGTTGCCACCCTGCGATCAAGCCTCCTCTTGACAGCCAAGAAGGCGGGTGTACAATGGGAGAGGGCAAGCAGGCAGCGTTCAGGTGAATGTCCTCGCGGCAGGCGGGCCTGAAGAGGAGGTGTCGATGGCTCGGTGGCGGTTCGTAACGCGGTGTCTCCTTCGTACCATCCCGTCATTAGTAGCCGTAGCCGCGGTGCTCCTCAGTAACGCGCCGCGGGGAAGTGAGGCTGCCCAGGACGACTGGGCACTCCCCGGCGGCTGGTTCTACACCCAAACCCGTGGCGAAGCGCCAGCCGGGAATGGCTTCGCTGTGCTCGACACGGCGAACATCCCCTTCTACCGCGCCTTTCGGCAGCTTGGGGGCGTGGAAGCACTGGGGTACCCGGTCACGCAGCGGTTCGTGCTCGATGACGGGGTAGCGCAGGCGTTCCAGCGAGGGGTGCTGAGCTGGCGGCCAGAGACAGGCGTCCAGTTGCTGAGTGTCACCGATACGCTGGGGCAGGCCGGACTGAATGACTGGCTGGCCGCGACCTATGCCATTCCCGCGCCGGGAGCACCGAACCCAGCGCTGCTGGCGGCCAATGAGGCCATTGCGGCGGCATACGCTACGGTCCGCAACGGAGCGAGCGTCTTCGGGCAGCCGGTAGCGCTGGACGACTTCGGGCCGGTGGTGACTTTGCGCACCGAGCGGCTGGCGCTCCAGCAGTGGAAGGTCGAAACGCGCTTTGCCCCGGCGGGTGCTGTGGTCGTTCCAAATGCGGGGGACATGCTAAGTGCGGCTGGCCTCGTGCCGGTGGGAGCGGCGCGGCCAGCCCCGGCAGCGGAACTCCTCTCCGGGGTCGGGGGGGTCTACCCCTACGCAGGGGTGACGGCTCCCCAGCCGTACTACTACCTGCCGTACTACCCGTACTACGTGCCGCCGACAGTCCAGTCGCAGCCGTACTATCCGGCGGTCTACTCCTGGCTGTGGTACTACCCGGGCGTCTACGCTGTGCCCCAGCCGATGGTCTATCCCTACTTCATCTACGGGCTCTACGCCCCCTACACCTATACGCCCTTCGCGCCGGGGGTGACCTACTACTACCCCGCCCCCGTCTTCACGCCCCTCCCCCAGGCCCTGGCCTGCCAGGGTGATGAGCAGATGACCTTCGACCCCGGCCGGCCGGGGGTGAACCAGGTGTTCACGATCTCGGTCACCTCGGCGCGGCCGTCGGTGAACGTCTCGCTCCAGGGTCCGGGCAACCCGCGCTTCATCGGGGTGAGCCTGGGCGGTAAGGGGTACATCTGGCGCTGGCAGGCCCAGATCGGCAGCAGTGGGACCTACAACTTCAACTTCCTGGTCGGTGGCACCGTCTGCACTGCTAACGTGGTGACGGTCGGTTAGCAGCGTGCCCGCAGGCCGATGGGTCCGAGCCCCCTCGCATGAGGGGGCTCGCAGTAGGTGGCTGCCCAGCGGAGTGGGGGGCCTGCCGTGAGCCCGGCCGGTGAGAACGGGTGGACCCTCCTGCTCCTGCCGGCGAGCCCACTGGGGGTGGCGATGCGGGGAGGAAGCTGGAGGCGAGCGCACCGGACGCTCCGATCGACTATCTTCCTGCCTGCATGAGCGCCCCGACGCAAGAAACGCCGCCGACTGGCCTCACCACGGAGGAAGTGGCGCGCCGACAGGCAGCCGGGCTGAGTAACGCGGTCGCGCTCCCAACGAGCCGCACCTACCGGCAGATTCTGCGTGAGAACGTCTTTACCTTTATCAATAACGTCCTCTTCCTCCTGGGGCTGGCGCTGGTGGCGTTGGGGCGGCCGGGAGATGCCATCATCTCGGTTGGTGTCATTCTGGTGAACGTCGTGGTGGCGGTCGTCCAGGAGGTACGGGCCAAGCGCCTCCTCGACCGCATTGCGCTGCTCACGCGCCCGAAGGCGACGGTGATCCGCGATGGCCACGAGCATGCCATCGACCCGGCGGCGGTCGTGCTGGGCGACCTGCTCGTGGTTCGGCCGGGTGACCAGGTCGTGGTCGATGGGGTGGTCCGCACGCCGGGCCCGCTGGAGGTCGATGAATCGCTCCTCACGGGGGAATCCGACCGAGTGGTGAAGGGAGCGGGCGACCTGCTCTACTCCGGCTCATTCGTCGTGACTGGCAGCGGGCAGTACCAGGCAACCCGGGTGGGGGCGGCAAGCTTCGCCAACACGCTCACCGCTGGGGCCCGTGCCTTTCGGCGCGTGCTCACTCCCCTGCAGCGAGCGGTGTACCTGATTATCCGCATCCTGCTCCTGGTGGTGCTCTATTTCGAGGTGTTGCTGCTGGTCAACGCGGTGCTGTCCGAGGTGTCGCTGCTCGAGAGCGTCCAGGCGTCGGTGGTTATCTTCGGGCTGGTGCCGAACGGGCTCTTCCTCGCGATCACCCTCGCCTACGCCGCCGGGGCAGTGCGGGTCGCTGGCCGGGGGGTGCTGGTCCAACAGGCGAACGCCATCGAATCGCTGGCGAATGTCGATGTGCTCTGTCTGGACAAGACAGGCACTCTCACGACGAACCGCTTGACCCTGCGGGCGCTCCACCCCCTGACGGGCAACGAGGAGGAGTTCCGGCAGATGCTCGCTACCTTTGCCGCTAGCGTCACGAGTGGGAACCGGACGAGCGAGGCGATCGCAGCAGCGCTGCCGGGGAAGCGCATGCGGGTGGTGGACGAAGTTCCCTTCTCGTCAGAGCGCAAGTGGAGTGGGGTGGTGATGGCCACGGGGGCAATTCTCGTCCTTGGCGCACCGGAGGTCGTGCTCCCGACGGAGGCGGCCATGACGGCAGCAGTTGAGCGCTGGGTAACCCAGGGGCTGCGGGTAGTGCTGCTTGCGCGCGCGCCGGGGGGCGCACTCCGTGATGCGGCTGGCCAGCCGGTGCTGCCAGCTGGGCTCGAGCCGCTCGGGCTGGTGGTGTTGGCAGATGAACTGCGCCCCGGTACTCAGGAAACGCTCGAACAGTTTGCCCAGGCGGGGGTTCGGCTCAAGATCATCTCGGGGGATAATCCCGAGACGGTCGCTGCGCTGGCGCGTCAGGCGGGCTTTCCTGGCCAGTTGCGCCTCGTGACGGGCCGCGACCTCGAAGGGCTGACGAGTGCGCAGCTGGAAGCCGTGGCCGAGGAGGGAGATGTCTTCGGGCGGGTGGTGCCGCAGCAAAAGGAGGGACTCGTCGCCGCGCTCAAGCGCCGCGGCCATCACGTGGCGATGATCGGCGATGGGGTGAACGATGTGCTCTCCCTCAAGCAGGCAGACCTTGGGATCGCCATGGAGAGTGGCAGTCAGGCGACGCGCGCCGTGGCGGATATCGTCCTCCTGGGCGACCGGTTCGATGCGCTCGTACCCGCGATCCGGGAGGGGCAACGCATTCTCAGCGGAATGCAGGATATCCTCCGCCTCTTCCTGACGCGGGTCGCCTACTTCGCGCTCCTGATCCTCTCGGCCGCAGTCGTGGGCGGCTTCCCCTTCACCCCGCGGACGGCTTCGCTGCTGACACTGTTCACCGTTGGCCTGCCAACGCTGGCGCTGGCGGCCTGGGCCGAGCCACGGCCACTACCGCGTGGCCAGCACGTGCGGCCGCTGCTGTTCTTCCTCCTTCCCGCGGCGATCACCCTCTCGCTGGCGGCCCTGCTCGTCTACGTGCTGTTCCTCTTGCTAGCGGCGTTCAACCTCCAGCTTCGGCAGCCTGACCTCTCACCCGAGGCTATGCTGGCGGTCGCGCTGCCGCTCGCCCAATCGGCCCTCCTGACCTTCAGTGTGTTCTGTGGCCTCCTCCTCGTCGTTCTGCTCAAGCCACCGCTTCCGTGGCTGGCGGCGGGCGCGGCGCGGACGGGCGATTGGCGGCCGGCGCTCCTGGCGCTGGTCCTATGGGGGGCATACCTGCTGGTGCTGCTACTGCCAGGGATGGAGGTGCTGCTCGATGTCCCGCGCCTCTCCCTCGGAGAGCACCTGTTGCTTAGCGGACTAGCGCTGCTCTGGGCCGGGTTGCTATGGTTGCTCTGGCGGCGGCGGGCGCTCGACCGTTTTCTTGGCGTCGACCTGGCAGGGTTCGCCGGGCTGGGGCCAGGTCGGAATCCCTGAGCGCTGTGCCCGGCAGGGTGTAGACTTGAGGGAGAGCGCGAGGGCACGCGTCGCTCGGGGTGGCGGTGCCTCGCGCAGTGAAGCGACCTCCTCAAGGAGCCTGACTGTGCCACTCTGGCGCACCCTTACCCTGATCGTTCTCCTTCTGCCCTTGCTGGCGGCCTGTCGACTGCTGGCCCCGCCCCCCGCACCACCGGTGTCCCCGGCGGCAGCACTCCCCACGCCGGCGGCGTCACCCGCGCCCGGCGTGGCCATTCCCGTCGAAACGACTCTCTCGGGCGAGCGGGCCTGGCGGACAGTGGAATACCTGGCGGGGACGATCGGACCGCGTCCGGCCGGGTCAGCGGGCTACCAGCGAGCGGCCAACTGGGCAGCGGAGCAGTTTCGGGTGCTGGGCTACCGAGTCGAGCGCCAGCCTTTCAGCTTCGAAGAGTTCCGAGTTCGGCAGCGAGAGGTGCGCGTGCTCGCGCCAACGCCGGCTGAGTTGGACGCGGTGGTGATGACAAACTCCGGCAACGGCGAGGTGAGCGGGCCCCTGGTGGCAGCTGGCCTGGGCCGGCCGGAGGAGTTTCCGTCCGCTGCTGCGGGGGCAGTGGTGCTCATCGAGCGTGGGGTCATCCCCTTCCAGGAGAAGGTGGCCAATGCGGTGGCAGCCGGGGCGGGGGCAGTGGTGGTGTTCAATTCCGAGCCCGGGCTGATCCAGCCACTGCTGAGCACCCCAGCGGTGGTGCCAGCAGTCTTCATCCGGCGCGAGGATGGGCTGCGGCTCCGCGACCAGCTCGCCCAGGAGGCAGTCTTACTGCGCGTCGTAGTCCGGGCCGAGCGGATGACGATTGCCAGCGAGAATGTGATCGCGACGCGACCGGGCCGCAGCGAGAAGGCCCTGGTGGTGGGGGCGCATCTCGACTCGGTCGAAGGAGGGCCAGGGGCAAACGACAATGCTTCGGGGGTTGCCCTGACCCTCGAGCTTGCCCGGGTGCTCGCTGCGACGCCGACCGCCGCTGAGCTCCGGTTCATCCTGTTTGGGGCGGAGGAGAACGGGCTGATCGGCAGCCAGGCCTACGTCCAGCAGCTGAGCGAGAGCGAGGTCGGGCGCATCGTGGGGATGGTCAACCTCGACATGGTGGGGATCGAGGTGCGCCTGACGGCGGCTGGTGCGTCCGGGCTGAGCGTTCCAGCGCGGGAGAAGGCAGCCGAGCTGGGGCGGAACCTCCCGGAGAGCCCGAACGGAGGTGCCGGGAGTGACCACGCCTCCTTTGCTCGCCGCGGCATTCCGACCCTCTTCCTCTTTACCGGCATCGACGACAACTACCACCAGCCGACCGACCTTCCGCAGTTTGTCCAACCGGAGACCCTCCACCTGATCGGCGAGATCGCCCTCCATGTCATCCGGACGGTCGCCGGCTGAACGAGCCGCCTGCCTAAGCGCTAGTTTGCTGCTTGCTTGCTTCCTATACTGCAGGCGATGCAGCGCTTCCGTCCCGAATCTGAGGCTGGTAGGCGCCAGCCAGGCCAGCGCATCGGGGCGTACCGGGTGGTGGCGTGCCTCGGCCCGGCGCGGCTGGGGACGCGGTACCAGGTGCGTGCCGGCGAGCGGCTGTTGGCGCTCTACCGGCTAGATGGCCTCCCCCTCGACCGTGATGGTCGGCTGCTGGCGCGCATCCAGGAGGTGATGGCGCCGGTACGGGACCTCCGTCACCCGGCCATTCTGCCGCTGCTCGACCTCGGCGAAGACCAGGGGGTGCCCTTTCTGGTGACCGAGGACTGCGGTGCGGCGACGCTCGCCGACCTGCTCGGGCCACCACGGGCCTGGCGTGAGGTCCTGCCCATTGCCCAGGGGGTGGCGGAGGCGCTCGACTATGCCCATGCCCGCGGGATGGTGCACGGCGGGCTGGAGCCAGCAGTGGTCCAGTACCGGACGGATGGCCGCGTGCTGGTAGGCGGCTTTGGGCTGGCCCAGCTGCTCTGGCTGGTACCCCTAGCCCAGCGTGCCGTCCTCCTCGCGGGCCAGCTCACCCTCGCGCCCGAGCAGCACGCTGGCGATCCCGCCACGACGCGGAGCGATGTCTGGGCGTACGGGGCGCTCCTGTACGAGCTGCTCACCGGGCAGCCACCAGTGCCCCGAGCGGCGGGAGCACCCCCCGAGCCGCCGAGCACCCTCGTCGGTGGGCTGGGGGGCGCGGTTGATGCCGTGCTGCTCGCCGCGCTGGCAGCGGACCCCGCCCGGCGGCCGGCTGCCGCCGGACAGGTGTTGCGCGAACTGATCGCCCTGGCTCCGGAGGGAAGCCGCTCCCAACGCACCCTGCTGCTCCACTACCGCCGACCCGAGCTGCCGCCTGGGGACCCGCTACGGGCAGCGAGCCAGTCGGCTGTGCTGGAGCGACCACTGGTGGGGGAGCGAGCATCCGTGCCGCCGGTGCTCCGCCCGCTTGAGCCCCTGCCTCCGCGCCCCACTCTGCGAGAGCGGATCACGCAGGGGGTGTTGGCCCTCCTCGACTGGGCTCGGGTGCGACCGCTGGAAGCTGCCCTCGCGGGCGTTGCGGTGCTGCTGCTCGGTATTGGGCTCGCGCGGTTCACCGGCGTGAGCCAGCCGCCAGCGGTCAGCGGTACCGCCCTCTCGACCCTGACGACCGCCTCCCCGCCCGGTGCCTGGACGATGCTCGGCCACGACCCCGCGCGGACTTCGTTCGCTCCCGAAGCAGGATCGCTCCTCGATGGCCGGGTGGTCTGGCACGTGCTCCTCGGCTCACCAGTCACGGCGCCGCCGGTGAGCGCGGGGAGCCTGGTACTGGTGGGGCTGGCGGATGGGCGGGTGGTGGCACGGGAGCTGAGCAGCGGGGCAGCGAAGTGGGAATATCGGGCGAGCGGGGCCATCGAGGCAGGGCCAGCGGTGGCGGATGGACTGGCCTTCGTCGGCCTGAAGGATGGGCGCCTCGTCGCGCTCGATGCTGCGAGCGGGGGTTTGCGCTGGGAATTCCGTACCGGGGGTCCGATCACCGCCGCGCCCCTGGCAGTGGACGGCGTGCTCTATGTCGCTTCGCAGGATGGGTCGCTCTACGCCCTGGACGCTGCCGCCGGCACCCTCCGCTGGCGCTATACCGCTGGCACTCCGCTGGGGGCACCGCCCGCAGTCGCCAATGGCCTGGTGGTGGTCGGGGCGAGCGATGGGGGACTGCACCTGCTCGACCAGTTCACCGGGGTGGGACGCTGGGTCTATCGAGCGGGGGGAGCCATCGAGGCTGCGCCGCTTTTGGCCGGCGGCTTTGCCTACGTCGCCAACGAGCGGGGGATCGTCCATGCCGTGGACCCCTTCGCCCGCGGGGCGCCGTTCGAGTGGCAGTGGCGTGAACTCCAGGCGAGGTTCTATCTCTGGGGGCTGCCGGTTGGGCTTCCGGGGCCGCAGCCAGGCTACAAGTGGAGCGCCAACGTCGGGGCGCCGGTGAAAGGGGCGCTGGCTGCCGCTGGAACGCTGCTCTACGTGCCGGGCAGCGATGGCAAGCTGAGCGCGCTCGATGCCCTCACGGGCTCCCTCCGCTGGCAAGCCCAGTTTGGCGGGCCGGTTGCGCCCCCGATCGTTGCTGGCGACCTGGTCTATGCTGGAGCGGAAGACAAACGGCTGACCGTGCTCAACGCGGGGGAGGGAAGCCGGCTGCTCGAGCTGACCTTGAGCGGAACGGTCCGCCTGCCGCCAGCGCTTGCGCGCGGGCTCCTGCTGGTGGCGGTCGACGAGGGCAAGCTGTACGCCGTGCGCTGAGGCGCAGCGATCGCTGGCGCAAAAGTCCGGACCCTTCTGTCGGGAAACGCGTTTGATATACAATGCTCCCGAGAGTCTAGACCGACCGAGGGGGTGCCAATGACGACAACCAGGCCGGCGATCGAGAACGTGATGCGCGAGGAGCGCATCTTTCCTCCCCCCCCAGAGTTTGCCGCCCGCGCTCATATCAAATCGATGGAGGAGTACAAGCGGCTGTACCAGGAGTCGATCGAGCAGCCCGAAGCCTTCTGGGCACGGATGGCTGAGGAGCTGCACTGGTTCGAACGCTGGCAGCAGGTGCTGAAGTGGGAGGAGCCACACGCCCAGTGGTTCCTCGGCGGCAAGATCAATGCCTGTTACAACTGTGTTGACCGTCACGCGGATGGGCCGAACGCCGAGAAGGTTGCCTTCCGCTGGGAGGGGGAGCCTGGCGACCGGCGAGATCTGACCTATCGCCAACTGAAGACGGAAGTCTCCCGCTTTGCGAATGTCCTGAAGAGCCTCGGCCTCCAGAGGGGTGACCGGGTCGCGATCTACATGCCGCTTGTTCCGGAACTTGCGATCGCGATGCTCGCCTGTGCCCGGCTTGGCCTTACCCATACGGTGATCTTTGGTGGTTTCTCGGCGGATGCCATCCGCGAGCGGGTGAACGACGCTAAGGCCCGGGCCGTGATCACGGCGGATGGCGGCTGGCGTCGGGGCCAGATCGTCCCCCTGAAGGCGAACGTGGATACCGCCTTGGCCGATGGGGCCTGCCCGACGGTGGAAAAGGTGGTGGTCTACCGCCGCTGCGAGAATGCGATCGCCTGGCAGGAAGGGCGGGATATCTGGTGGCACGAGGCGGTGGCGAGCGTCTCGGACGACTGCCCGGCGGTGCCGCTCGACAGTGAACACCCGCTCTACATCCTCTACACCTCCGGCTCGACGGGCAAGCCGAAGGGGGTGCTCCATACCACCGCGGGCTACCTGCTGGGCGTGACGATCACGACGAAGTACGTCTTCGACCTCCATCCTGAGGATATCTACTGGTGTACCGCGGACGTCGGCTGGGTGACGGGGCATAGCTATGTGGTCTATGGGCCGCTTGCGAACGCGGCGACGGTGGTGATGTATGAAGGTGCGCCCCAGCACCCAGACTTCGGTCGCTGGTGGTCGATCGTCGAGCGGCACCGGGTGACGATCCTCTACACTGCGCCGACGGCGATCCGGACGTTCATCCGCCAGGGGGAGCAGTGGCCAGCCAAGTACGACCTCTCGAGCCTGCGCCTGCTGGGGACGGTGGGTGAGCCGATCAACCCCGAGGCCTGGATGTGGTACCACCGAGTGATCGGCGGCGGTCGCTGCCCGGTGGTGGATACCTGGTGGCAGACCGAGACTGGCATGATCATGATCACGCCTCTGCCCGGAGCCATTCCCCAGAAGCCAGGGTCGGCGACGCTGCCGTTCTTTGGGGTCTCGCCGAAGGTAGTCAACCGCGAGGGGCAGCCGCTGGGTCCGAACGAGGGGGGCTTCCTGGTCATCGACCGCCCCTGGCCGGCGATGCTGCGCACTCTCTACGGGGATGATGAGCGCTACCGCCAGCAGTACTGGAGCCAGATCCCTCACGTCTACTTCACCGGTGATGGTGCCCGCTACGATGAGGATGGCTACTTCTGGTTGATGGGGCGCATTGACGACGTGGTGAATGTCTCGGGCCATCGCCTGGGCACGGCGGAGATCGAAAGCACGCTCGTCTCGCACCCGGCGGTTGCCGAGGCAGCGGTCATCGGGCGCCCCGATGAGGTGACGGGCGAGGCGCTGGTGGCCTTTGTGACGGTGAAGAGCGGCTTCACCAAGAGCGATGCTCTCCGCAAGGAGCTGGCAGAGTATGTCGCCGAGCGGATCGGGCGCTTTGCCCGCCCGCAGGAGATCCGCTTTGCTGACGCCCTGCCCAAGACGCGCAGCGGCAAGATTATGCGCCGGCTGCTGCGCAAGGTCGCCACGAACGACCCCGAGCTGGGCGACACCACGACCCTCGAAGACTTCTCCGTCCTCGCACGGCTGCACGAGGAAGAGGAGTAGCCCCGCGCCACTGTTCGTCCCCCGGGTCGCTCCCGGCAGGGCGACCCGGGGGCATCAGCTCCGGATGAGGGCGAGGAGTTCGTCGCGCTTCGCTTCCAGCAGTTCGCGCGAGCGGGCTTCCAGGTTCAACCGCAAGAGCGGCTCGGTGTTCGAGGGGCGTAGGTTGAAGTGCCAGTCGGGGTAGGAGACTGACAGCCCGTCCAGGTGCTCGATCTGGCCGTCGCAGTAGCGTGCCTCGACCTCACGGAGCTTGGCCTGGACGTCGGCGACGCGAGAGTTGATCTCGCCGGAAACGAAATACCTCTGCTCGAAGGGGGCGAGCAGCTCGCTGAAGCGCTGGCCGGAGCGTGAGAGCAGGTCGAGGATGAAGAGGGAGGGGATCAGCCCGGAATCGGCGAAGTTGAACTCTCGGAAGTAATAGTGGCCGGAGACTTCGCCAGCGAAGGCGGCATTCACCTCGGCCATGCGCCGCTTGATGAAGGCATGCCCGACGCGCTCCACGATCGGGACCCCACCCGCAGCCCGGATGGTGTCGGGGACAGCCCAGGAGGAGCGCACGTCGTAGACGATGGGGGCACCAGGGTACTTCTGCAGGACCTGGCGGGCCAGGAGCGCGGTGACGAAATCGCCCGGGACGAACTTCCCGCGGTCGTCGATGACGAAAAAGCGGTCGCCGTCGCCGTCGAAGGCGAAGCCGACATCGGCCCCTTCCTGAACGACCCGGTGTTCGAGATCGCGGCGGTTCTCCGGCTGAAGCGGGTCAAGGCCGTGGTTGGGCAGGCTGCCGTCAGGTTCGAAGCAGAGGGGGATGAGCCGGACAGGAAGGTGGCGATAGAGCTTGAGCAAGGCCGGGCCGACCGTGCCGTTGGCTGCATCGGCCACTACTGTGAGCGGCCGGAGCGCTGCCGGGTCGATCAGGGTCAGTAGCCAGCTCACGAACTCATCCAGCAGGTCGAGTGCCTGGACCGTTCCCTGGCGCGACGCGGGGGGGAACGCCTCCTCCTCGACCAGTCGGCGCAGGTCCTGGATGCCCTCATCACCGCTCAGCAGATAGGGCATCTGCTTGACCATCTTGAAGCCGTTGTACTCCTTCGGGTTGTGGGAGGCAGTCACCATCATGCCAGGGTGGCCCAGCCTGGAGCAGGCGAAATAGAACTGGTCGGTGCTCACCATGCCGATGGCGATGACGTCGGCACCCTGGGCGCGGATCCCGTCGCTGACAGCGGCAAAGAGCGAGGGGCCGCTCAGGCGCATGTCGCGTCCGAGGATGACGGTCCGCGCGTTCAGGAAGGTGACGAAGGCGCGCCCGAGCGCGTAGGCGATCGGCTCATTCAGCTGGGTGGGGTAGATGCCGCGGATGTCGTAGGCCTTGAAGATCGCTGGGTCGACGTTCACACTTGCCCCTTCGTTCTGCGGGATGATCGGCACGGGTCGGTGGAGCTGGCAGAGAATTCTAGGCCGCATTCGCGCTCGGTGCGAGCTACCCGGCGGGGAACTGCCGCATGTCTGGGAGGTGGGGCGCTCCCGGCGGCAGCCGCACAGCGCGCCCACCCGTGGCAGCAATCCGCCTCGGCTGCGCCGGGGGCTCTCCGGCCCTGGCGAGCGCCGCCGGGGGAAGCGCGAGTGCGCGATCACGCAGCTCGGGCGGGAACGACCAGAGGTGGCAGGTGCCCCCACGTGCAGGCAGTGGCCCCCTGCTCCACCAGCTCGTCGGCAGAGCGCACTCGTGCCGGCTCGACAACGCGCCGCTTGCCGTGGATCCCTTTGACCGCGAGCAGGTTCCGCCACCGCCTCTTGACCGGCCAGCAGCAGGTGAGGATGCAGGCGCCCGTGCCACTTGAGGCGCAAGGTCAGCATCAACCGGCTCGTCGGCTTGCTGAAGGTGAGCAGGCGCGGAGGTAGGAGCGCTCCAGCCGCTCGGCGCCGGCTGTGTCAAGGGCGGCTCGGATGGCCTGAGGGTGGTGCGCGCCGCGCCACCGAGCAGCGACGCCCCGCGCGTTGCCCGCGTAGGGCGCTGTGCGCCGTCTGCTCGGCGCAGCCTAGCTGGCGCGCTCGCCGGCACGACCTGGCGGCCTGGAGCGGAAAGGCCTCCACTGGATGCCGCCCTGCCTCGACCGCGGCGGGGGCATCACTGGTGAGTGGGTTGACCACGCGGTGAGGTCGCCTGCTGAGCCGGAGACGCCCGCACCACCCTCCCCGTTAGAGCAGCGCTAGGAAGTCGGGGTGGTGCGGGCGGGCGGGTCGACCCAGCGACCATCGGCCTTGATCAGGGCGATCAACTCTTCGACGCCGCGTTCCTGGGGAATACTGCTCTTGACCATCTCCCGGCCGCGGTAGAGCGAGATCAGGCCACCTGCCTTGCCGACGTAGCCGTAGTCGGCATCGGCCATCTCCCCGGGGCCGTTGACGATGCAGCCCATCACGGCGATGTTGAGGCCGGTCAGGTGGCTGGTGGCGGCTTTCACCTCGGCCAGCACCTTGGGCAGGTCGAACTTCGTCCGCCCGCAGGACGGGCAGGCGATGAACTCGGTCTTCGTCCGCCGGAGCCCGAGGGCCTGAAGGATGTCGTAACAGACGGAGATCTCGTTGACCGGGTCTTCGGCCAACGAGACGCGGATGGTATCGCCGATCCCTTCGGCAAGCAGGGTCGCGATGCCAGCGGTGGACTTGATGCGGGCGTACTCGCCATCACCGGCCTCGGTCACTCCGAGATGAATCGGGTAGTCCATGCCCAGCTCATCCATCCGCTGGACGAGCAGGCGATTGGCCGCGACCATGACGGGCACCCGCGAAGCTTTGAGCGAGACGACCAGATTGCGGTAGTCGTATTGCTCGCAGATCTGCAGGTACTCGATGGCAGACTCGACCATCCCGCGTGGGGTATCACCGTACGTGACGAGCATCCGTTCCGAAAGCGAGCCGTGGTTGACCCCGATCCGCATCGCAATGTCACGCCGCTTGCACACTGCGATGACGGGGGCCAGCGCCTCCTCGATGGCAGCGCGCTCGGCCCGGACCTCGTCCTCGGAGTACTCTTCGCTGCGGCCGCGAGGCTTGCGGTAGACGAAGAGCCCTGGGTTAATCCGCACCTTATCGACGAACTGAGCCACAGTCGCGGCGATCTCGCTTCCCTGATGGTGGACGTCGGCAACCAGCGGGATGTCGACGCCGCGCTGGAGCAAGCGCTCCTTGATCTCACCCAGGCAGTGGGCATCGTTGAGGGTGGGGGTGGTGACGCGCACGAGCTCGCAGCCTGCCTCCACCAGGCGGAGGATCGCCTCCACGCAGGCCGAGACGTTGCGTGTCTCCTCGGTTATCATCGATTGGACGACGATGGGGTGGCCCCCGCCAATCGTGATCTTCCCGACCCGGACCGGGCGCGTACGCCGGCGCGGCGTGAGGAGCGCCGGCGAATCGGTGGGCATGAGTAAGGCCATGACGGTTGCTCCCGGGGCAGACTACCCGGGAACAATTCTACCAGAGGCCCGGTGGACATTCCGGGCGGGCTAGTCGGCCAGCCCGCGGGTGCGGAGGTCGTAGTCGAGGTTGTACTCGACGACGTTAAGGAAGTGGACCATCCGCTCGCGGCGCCGGCGCCAGACCTCGCGGCGGTCCGCTTCGAGGAACTGGCGGACGGCTGTCAGAATGAGGGTGCGTGAGGCGTCAGGACCGATCCGATCGACGAGCTCCAGCGCTGCCTCGACAGGCAGCATGACCGTTGGTTCCGCTGCGTCCGGAAGAAACCGCTCATCCATGATCGCCTCCACCGGGAGGGCTCCGCCCTCCGAGTGCCTGGTGCCGGGCCGGGATCCTCCCGGCTCCTGGTTTTGCCTTTTGGTGGGAGTATCGGCATGGTGGGGGGAAGTCGCTAGAGGATATCGCCCCGTTTCGGCGCGGCAGTAGTCCTGACCGGGAGCGGACGTTCGCCCACCCGCGCCGGGACTTCTCCTCCCTCAGGGAACAGGTCGACCGGGCGGTGGGAGCGGATGCGCCTAGGGTCAGCTCCGCCAGAAGGCAGCGCGCGGCGAACCGACCACAATGGCATGCGCACCGGTGGGGCTGAAGCTGAGCTGGG
This sequence comes from Chloroflexota bacterium, assembly GCA_023512725.1. Taxonomy (GTDB): domain Bacteria; phylum Chloroflexota; class Dehalococcoidia; order SpSt-223; family SpSt-223; genus JANWZD01. Next base: position 14,358 of record JAILZB010000070.1, read on the forward strand.
TCAAGCGTACGGACGAGGAGGAGAAGACCACGTCCAGCCCATTGCCCGACCAGCGGACCACGCGGGAAGAGCCCTCGGGTTCCACGGGTTGGAGGACGATCCAGAACTCCTCGCTCCCTGGCCGCGCGGCCACCGCAACGGCCACCGCGCCGGCGAGCGGCGGTAGCGCTGGCTGCAGCTGCTCGCCGCTTGCTCCGACCAGCCAGGCGACGCTGGCGCGGTCGTCCAGGGCGGGGCCGACCTGGTGGTAGCCCACCACCAGGGCGCGGTCGCCACCGGGGGCCCAGGCGACACCGGTGAAGTCGCCAAGCGGAAGCTCACTCAGCAGTTCCAGGTCGTCAAGGTCAGGCGCGAAGCGGTACAGGGCGCCGTTCCCAGCGATGAGAGCGAGGGCACCATCGGGCCGCCAGGCGACATCGCGCAAGTGGCTGCGCCCCCAGCCAGCGCTACGGGTGCGGCCGTCCTGCCAGAGCAGGGTGAGGCCATCATTGCCGACGACCAGGCAGCTGGTGCCGTCCGGCCGCCAGGCCCCCCGGCGCAGGTTGACGGGGCGCGGCGGTGCTGCCGCACGGACGCTCCCGTCGTAGAGCGCGAGCGTGCCCGCATTGCCAACGAGGAGGGCGAGCACACCATCCGGTCGCCAGGCGATACCGCGCAGGTTATCACGGAGCCCGGAGGGAAGGTCGTGGACCGTGCCCGTTGCCGTCACCCGAGCGAGCGCTCCCTGGTTGCCAGCCACGAGCGCTTCCCAACTGGCCGGTCGCCAGGCCACCGCCCGCAGGTCATGACGACCGCCAGCGCGAAAGGAATGTGCTCCCTGCCCGTCCAGTAGCCAGCCCTGGCCCATCACCAAATTCTCGCATGCTTGCGCTCATTCAGCCGCGGGGATGCTGAGAGGCGGTCATCCCCCGACCTTGACAGGCAAAGGTGCAGTTCCACAGAATGGAGTGAATTCGTCTCACTTTCGATATCTCGTCTCACTACCATCCATCGGGAGCACTCCGTCGATGCTGCCTCTCGTCTCATCCTCCTCACCCCTCCCGGCTAGTAGCAGCCCCGAGCTGCAATCGTGGCCCCGCTCCCGGTCGGAGGAGCAGGCCGGCCCCCCGGTCACGGAGTATGCGAGCCCACTCCCGCAGGCATGCCGGCGAGGGCAAGCCGGCACGCCTGGCTACCAGGGAGCGCATGCCCGCACGAGCGGGCCGGAGCGGCGCCGCGCCCTCGTCGGTAGCCGGGCGGAGCAGGGTGCCCTCCTCCCGGGCCCGGTGCTGTTTCTTGGTCGTTCGCTTCCCCGGCAGGAGATACTCGCGGCGCTCTGCGCGCGGGGCGTTGCTGTGACCGTGGCTGGCGCTCCTGACGAGAGGCAAGTGCACGAGCTAGCGAGCACAGCCACCGTGCTCGTCGTGGCGCTGGAGCCAGAGGCGCCCCTCCGACGGATCGCCGCCCTGGCGCGTGAGCGCGGCCTTCCCTGGATCGGCTGGAATGTGGCGGACGACCCACCCCAGGCGCTGGCGGCCTATCAGGCGGTCGCGCGGCTGGTGCTCCCAGCCGCTCTTGATGACACCGTGCTCTTGCAAGCGGCCGAGCTCGCGTTCCCGCCGGCAACGCGCCTCCCGGTGCTCGCAGCGGGCGAGCGGCAGTACCGACGGGGTCAGTTCATCCTCCTGGAGGACGATGCGGTGCTCGAGGTGCGGACCGGCGTCGTCCGCTTGACGGTGCTGCATGAAGACGGGACGGAAGTGTTGCTCGGTTTTCACGGGCCGGGCCAGCTGGTCGTCGCCCACCCGAACGATAGCTGCTGTGTCCAGCTGATAGCCCATACCGCGACGACCGTGGTCGTGCGCCGCTGGGAAACGCTGGCCGCAGGCATCCTCGCGCAGTGCCTCCGCGAGCGCGTGCTCCAACTCGAAGCGTGGGCTGCGATGCAGGCGCGCCCCTATCTCGACCAGCGCCTGCTGGGGGTTCTCTCGCTGCTCGCGGAGCAGTTCGGTCGTCCTCATCCGTTGGGCACCCTCATCGACCTGCGGATCACCCATGCGGAACTGGCCGCCGCGGTTGGCGCCGCGCGCCCGACGGTTACCCGGACGTTGGGGGACCTTCGCGTCCGCGGGTTCGTCACCTGGCTGGGGAGGGGTGCCGCCGAGCGTTTCTGCCTGCTGACGCCGGTGGTCGCCGCCCACGGAGGAGCGACACGCTCGCCTCAGGCTGACCCCAGGTAGTAGAGGGTGATGGCAAAGGCGAAGCGGGCGTCGTTGCGGCGGAAGAGATACGCCTCGCTCGTGGGGTCAAAGGCCTGGGCGAGCTGGGCCCAGGCCTCAGCGGAGAGCTGCAAGCGTAGCAGGGGGCCCTGGAACCGCGCGAAAGTCTGAGTGAGAAACAGCTCGTCAGTAAAGGGGACGGGGTTGGTGCGCTCGGCGAGGCTGTGGGCGACAGCGATCTCATCGTCGGCCGTGAGCACGCTGTTGCGGAAGGCACGGAAGACCCACCCCACACCCACCATCCCGAACGGTTCGAGTTTCACCGCGCGCAGCGTACCTATGCTGGCCGCCCCAAAGACGGGCGCGCCGGTCGCAAGCGCCCAGAGGCTCTCCTTGTACCAAACGGCGGGACCCGCTCGAAAAAACCCATCGATGAGCGCGATGGTGGCTGGGCGCTGGCGAGCAGCGCGGTAGAGGTCTCCTTGGGCGGCGGGGGGGCGGACACTGGCCTGGGACAGGCATTC
>JAILZB010000071.1 GCA_023512725.1 Chloroflexota bacterium
TGTCTGCACCACTGGCTACGGCTGCCACTGGCCACGGGTGACCGCCCAGCACCGCAGCCATGCGGTCCACCTCAACGCGGAGGAGGAACGTGCGCGGATGGCAAGCCAGCCTGCCCATGCCAACGGCCATATCGGCAAACACTGCGGCGAGATCGGCGGCGGCGAGCTGTACGAGGCATTCAAGCAGGCGCTAGCCCAGCGCGGCAGGGAGGATATCCTCCTCTCGGCGAATGCCTGCCTCGCCCAGCATATCGCCGGGCCGGTCGTGATGGTCTACCCCGATGGGATCTGGTACGGCCGGGTCCAGCTGAGCGACGTCGACGAGATCATCGACCAGCACCTGATCGGTGGCGAGCCGGTAGAGCGGCTGGTCTGGCGCCAGCTCCCTGCCGAGCGCTCGCCGATCCCGGTGTCGACACCCCACCATGGCTGAGCGGGTCCTGCGCGAGCTGCGCTATCACCTGCTCCTCTGCGATGAAGCGGGGGATTTCTGCGGGTGCCAGGCTGCTGGTGCAGCCGAGTTTCGCACCGCGCTGCGGCGCGCGCTCGCTGAGCGTGGGCTCGCCCGCTTTGTCAAAACGACGATCATGACCTGCAACCAGCCTCGTGCCCGGGGGCCCGTGCTGGTCGTCTACCCCGATGGCATCTGGTACGACGGCCTCACCGTTGAGGACATCCCCCGCTTTCTCGATGAGCAGATCCTGGCCGGACGACCGTTGGAGGACAAACTGCTCCGCAGACCGCTCGTTACCGGGCAGACGGCCTATTGAGCAGCGAGCCGTGCCCCTTTCCGCTCCGAGGCCTGCCGTTTTCGTTCCCGGCGACGGCCATCCTGCCAGGAGCGCGGCAGCCTCTCCCCTGACCATTAGTGGGTGCTGCCTGTGGCTCCTCGGCAGGGGAAGTACCCCACGGCCTGCCTGGCCGACGATGATCGCCCGAGCCAGCATCCTGCCCCTGACCACCTTGCTCCTGCTGGCGCTCCCTGCCCATGTGTTGCTGATGGGGAGCCCGTTGGCAGCCGGCCTGACGGCTACCCTCCTTCTGCCATCCTCGCCGGGAGCGAACGCTCCCTATCGGCCAGAGCAGGGCCACCCGCCCCTCTGCGTTCACACGCTGACAGAAGCAGGAGCCGTCCCCTCAGGGGGTGAAGCATCTCGGGACCAGCCGGATGCGCCAGCGGCTGATGATGTTCTCCTCGCAGCAGCGACCAGTGCGCTCGCCCGCGCTGAACGTGCCTTGGGCGGCCACCCGGCTTGCGCAGACGACGTCTCCAGCCCTGGCCATGGCTGCCACGTCATCCTCCCCCTCGCTAGTCCTTTTGTGCTAGCGCCCCCCCCTTCCTTCCTTCCTGCCAGTGTGCTTCCTGCAGCGGGGGTGAGCGCAAACGCAAAGGGGCTTGTCGCTACCGGTACGCCGCTGGAGTATCTCGCCTTCCTCCGGATTCTTCTAGTCTAGCCCGCTCCTCCCCAGGTTCTTGCCACTCAAGCATTCTTCACCTGAACCCCGGAGGAGCACAAATGGTTTCTCTCCTGCGTTCTGCCTTTGCCGTTGTAGTGCTGGCGAGCTTCGCCTGTGCGCCAGCCGCACCAGTTGCACCCAGCCAGCCACTCCGTCAGACCGTGGACGACTTGACCATTCAGGTCGCGCTGAATCCCTCGCCACCTGGGGCAGCCTCGGCCATCACCGTGGAGGTGATCCTGACCGACCCGGCTCAGCAGCCGGTGGCTCAGGGCCGGGTCGCAGTTGCCCTGGAGAGCCAGGGTCATGCCATGGCACCAAACTTCGCTGAGGCAACCCCGCGGGGAAACGGCGTCTACGTGGCCACGCTCAAACCGCCTGGCATGAGTGGCGACCATCGCCTGACGATCGACCTCCAGTGGCAGGACCGTTTCTATCGCGCGGTCTTTGCTCCGATCGCAATCCGCTGAGCTATCGCTCAACGACATGGAGTCCCCGATGACCAATTACCCTCTTTCCCCCTCATCGAAGGGGCAACCATCTCCGTCATTGGCTGCTCGCTTTCGCCGCACCCTCATCAACCTCGTGGTCGGGCTAGCCCTGGTCCTCGCTGGGCTGGCCATTGGTTTCCAGCTCGCGGAACGGCTCGGCCGCGGGAGCGTCGCCCTGCCGACCTCTAGCGTTGATCACGCTGCGCATGGCGCCGCCCTGGCTGCCACCGACTGGCCAGCAGCGCCGGTCTTTGCGCGAGGGAACCAGGAGCTCGCTGGCCACCTGGTAGAGGGCGTGCGCGAGTTCCAGCTGACTGCCCGCCCCGTCCGCTGGAGCATTCTTCCCACGGTGCCGGTCAGTGCGTATACCTTCAACGGCACGGTGCCGGGTCCTCTCCTCCGCCTGAAGCCGGGAGAACGGGTGCGCATCCGTGTCACCAATGAGTTGCCCGAGCCGACGAGTGTCCACTGGCATGGCCTTGCTATTCCAAATGACCAGGATGGAGCTGCGAGCATCACCCAGCCCCCAATTCCACCGGGGCAAAGCTACGTCTACGAATGGACGGTACCGCCCACTCCTGGCACGTACTGGTACCACGCCCACTACGAGCCGGACCGGCAACAGGCTCTCGGGCTCTTTGGTGCCCTCATCATTGAGGACCCCACTGAGCAGCCCCCAGAGGTCGAAGCAGTCCTGATCCTGAGCGAGTGGACCGTCACCCCCGCGGGGACACTGCCAGCTATGCCAATGAGTGGCATGGAGCCGAACTATTTCACCATCAACGGGAAGAGCTGGCCCGAGACCGAACGGCTGAGAGTCCGCGTAGGGCAGCGAGTGCGGCTCCGCTTCATCAATGCCGGCCAATTCCTCCACCCCATGCACCTACACGGTCAACCCTTCACGGTGGTAGCGAGTGATGGGCATCCCCTGCCAACAATGGCGCGCTTGATCAAAGATACTTTGCTGGTCTCGCCCGGCGAGCGCTACGATGTCGAGTTTGTAGCCCGCGCACCCGGGCGCTGGCTCCTCCACTGTCACATCGCTCACCACACCACCAACGACAACCGGGAGGTTGAAGGTGGTGGTGGGCTCACGCTCCTCGTGGAAGTGGACTGAATCTCTCGGGAGGTAGCACCGCGGCCGTTGCCGTTGACGCTCCGCTGCCTCCCTCCTATCATCCGCCCGGTGAGCGCTATGCACGAGCGGCCGCCGCGTATCTCGATCATCGTTCCGGTCTACAACGAGAAAGAGAGCCTCGAAGAGCTGCACCGCCAGATCGTGGCAGCGATCGGTGAGGAGCCCTACGAGCTCGTCTTCGTCGATGACGGTAGCACCGATGGCTCCCGGCTCGTGCTGCAACGGTTATCTGCTGAGAACCCTGCCATCCGGCTGGTCAAGTTCAACCGGAACTTTGGCAAGTCGGCTGCGCTGGCGGTCGGCTTTCGCGAGAGCCGGGGCGAGATCGTGCTTACGCTGGATGCTGACCTCCAAGACGACCCAAAGCATATCCCCCAGTTCATCCAGAAGATCGATGAGGGCTACGATCTCGTTTCCGGCTGGAAGGTCGTCCGGCGCGACCCCCTGACGAAGACAGCTCCTTCCCGACTGTTCAACCTCGTCACCGCCTGGCTCACTGGCGTCCACCTGCACGACTTCAACTGTGGCTTCAAGGCGTACCGGCGCGAGTTGGTCGACCGCCTCGAGCTGTACGGAGAGCTGCACCGCTTCATCCCCGCGCTCGCCTTCTGGAAGGGATTCGAGGTGACCGAAATCGCGGTGGACCACCGGCCACGCCAGTTCGGGAAGTCGAAGTTCGGGGCGCGCCGCTTTCTCGCCGGCCTGCTCGACCTCATCACGGTGCTGTTCTTGACCCGCTTTACGCGCAAGCCGATGCACCTGTTTGGCACCATTGGGCTCGTGTGCTTTCTCGCCGGCCTGGTCATCAACCTCTACCTGACCGGGCTGAAGCTGATCGCGGGCGAGCCGATCGGTGGCCGGCCACTGTTGCTGCTGGGGGTTCTGCTGATGGTGATGGGGATGCAGTTCTTCGCCACCGGGCTGCTGGCCGACCTGGCCAACCTGGGGAGTAGCCGCGGCTCCCAGCTTGACTACCGCTACGAAGTCTGGCCCGCCTCGACCGCGCGTTCAGCCCGGCGCGCGCTCCCGCGGCCGCGTCGTCCCCTGCCGCACCCGTGACCCCCCCCGGCGCCCCGAGCCGCAACCTGCTCAAGCATACCAGCGCCAACCCGCTCCAGCGCTGGCTGCTCGGGCGCTTTCACGCCACGATCGCAACCCTTGTTGCCGACCTGCTCCCCAACGGCGGAACGGTGCTCGATGTCGGCTGCGGCGAAGGCTTCGTCGCGCGGTCCCTCGCTGTTCGCTTCCCCACCCTCACCATCATGGGGCTGGACGGGAGCCGCCCGGCGCTGCGGTTTGCGACCACCCTCGCAGCGGACATCCGGCTTGCCCAGGCGGATGTCCGCTGGCTCCCCGTGGCGAGCAGCTCAGTCGACCTTGCCCTCTGCCTGGAGGTACTCGAGCACCTCACCGCACCCGACCTCACCCTCCGCGAACTCGGCCGGGTCAGCCGTGGGCCGGTCATCCTGAGCACCCCGAACCAGCCGTTCTTTGCCGCCGCAAACCTTGCCCGCCTGAAGAACCTTCCGACCTGGGGTGACGACCCCGAGCACGTCCAGTGGTGGACGGTCACTGCCTTTCGCCAGCGCGTAGCCCGCTGGCTAACCGTCAAGCGCGTCCTGCTCCGCTTCCCCTGGACGATCGTGGTGGCGCACCGTGCCTGAAGCGATCGGCCAGCTGGGCTGGCGCGATAGCCGAGGTCTCGCCCGCCCGAATGGGCCGCGCGCGGTGCCACGCGCGCTCTTTGCTCTCTCCCACACCCGGCTCGTTCAGCGCCTCACCTACGTCCTGATCGCGCTCTATGCCCTCACCTTCGCCCACCTCTCGGTTCTCCAGCACCAGAGCCACAACACCCACGCCTTCGACCTCGGGAACATGGACCAGGCTGTCTGGAACACTGCCAACGGCCGGCCCTTCGAGTTCACCAACTGGGAGGGTGGCCGCACCCGGCTGGCCGCCCACGTCGAGCCGATCCTGCTGCCGATCGCGCTCCTCTACCGCCTGTTCAGCGGGCCGGAGACGTTGCTGGTCCTCCAGGCGGTCGTGATCTCGCTCGGGGCACTCCCGGCATTCTGGCTCGCCCGCGACAAGCTGCGGAACGACTTTGCTGCTATCACCTTCGCCTCTGCCTACCTGCTCGCCCCCGAGCTCGAAGCCGCCAACCTGAGCGACTTCCATCCCGTTTCCCTGGCAAGCTCATTGCTCCTGTTTGCGTTCTACTTCCTCCACCGCGACCGCTACCTGCTCTTCTCTCTCTTTGCCCTGCTCGCGATGATGACCAAAGAGCAGGTCCCGCTGAGCGTCGCCTGTCTCGGGCTCTATCTCGTCGTCGTCAAGCGCCGCCCACGGCTCGGCTGGGCGGTGGTGGGGGGCGCCCTGCTCTACTTTCTGGTCGCCTTCTTCGTTGTGCTCCCCCTCAACAACCCAACCAGGGCCTCGCCTTACCTCAGTCGCTACGACCAGCTGGGCAGCAGCCCCATCGAAGTGGTCAAGACCCTGCTGACCGAGCCCGGCAAGGCGTTTCCCGCCAAGGCGCTGCCAGCAAAACTCCTCTACCTCCGCGAACTCTTCGCCCCGGTCGCCTTCCTCGCCTGGCTCTCGCCGCTCACCCTCCTCCCCGCCCTGCCTGACCTCTTCATCAACCTGCTCAGCTCCTTCGAGCCGATGTACAGTGGCGGCTCCCACTACTCCGCCGTCATCATCCCCTTCATCATCATCGCCAGCATCGACGGCCTGACCCTGCTCGGCACTCTGATCGCTCGTTTCGCCATCCGTGCCGTCCAGCCATTCATCTACGCGGTCTCCGGCGTAGTGCTGGTGCTCTCGGTCTTCAGCTACTACAACTCGGTGGTGCTGCCACTCTCCGACAACTTCCCCACGGTGACTGACCACCACTGCCTGCTGCCGGAGATCCTGGCCCAGTTACCGCCAGATGCTGCCGTCTCCGCCAGTACCACCCTTAACCCCCACGTCTCCCGACGGCAGCGGTTGTACCTCTTCCCCGATTATCAGGAAGCCGAGTATGTGCTGGTGGATGTGACGGCTTCTCCTCATCCGCTCGACTACGCTGCCTTTCACTGGCGGGTCACCGCGCTCCTCAATGGCGGCGAGTGGGGGTGGATCGAGGCCAAGGATGGCTATTTGCTCCTCAAGCGTGGCGAACCGAACCGCCCGCTCCCGCCCGAGTTCTTCACCTTCACCCGCCCGCGCGATACTCGGATCGAACGACCGCTCAGTGCTACCTTTGGCGAGAACGTCCAGTTGCTCGGCTTCGCTCTCGCCCCCGGCGAGGTGCTCCACCAGAAGGATGGCGGCGCCCGCTTGCAGCTGTTCTTCCGCGCGGACGGCCGGGTCGCCCGCGACTACCTCGTCGGGGTCACGGCAGTGGCGAATGGGGAGCAGGTGAGCGCGCAGTACTGGTGGCCCGCCACCCTCTGGTACCCGATGACCCGTTGGGGCGACGAGGTGGTGATGGTGGAGGTGCCGCGGGTCGCCCTGGCGGGCCAGCCGTGGGTGGATGTCTACCTCAGCCTCCACGAGCCGCTTCAGAACAACCGCCCCGGGGCGCGCCTGCCGGTCCGTGCCAGCAGCAACCTCGATACGCGCGATGACCAGCTCTGGCTGGTGCGCTTGCGCGGCGACTACTGGTAGGGAAAGCCCTCCGAGCAGGCGCGCGCGTGGCGGTCGGTGCCAGCGGGCGAGCCCCCGCACCTCTATGATCCGGGGGATGGTTACCGTGCTCCGGCGGAGCATCCGCCCCCTGGCTGTTCTCCTCGTCCTGGGCTTTGCTGCTGGCTACGTCATCCGCCAGTGGGACCAGTTTGTGCTCGCCGCGCGGACGCTTGCCCCCCCGACTCTGGTGCTCGCGTTCCTGGGCGCGGTGGGCTACTGGCTCGCGCTCGGCTTCGCCTGGGGCAGCACCCAGGCTGCCCTGGGCGGGACGCTGAGCCCCTGGACGGCCATTCGCGTCTGGTCGGTCTCGACGGTTGCGCGCTACGTGCCCGGGAACATCTGGCACTTCGCTGGCCGCGTCGTTCTTGCCCGCTCGGCAGGCCTGGATGCCCTCACCACGCTGACGGCAAGCGCCTACGAGCAGGTCCTCACGGTCGCAGGAGCGCTGCTGGTGGCCGGGGTCTTCCTTCCGCTCGCTGGTGGTGGCGGGGGCTATCTGCTGGCAGTGCTCGCGGTGCCGCTGGGCCTGCTGGTCTTCCATCCACGCCTGCAACGCTGGCTGCTCGCACGGTCAGCACGCCTGGTGGGAGGCGCTCCACCCACTCCCCTCTCGATCCCTCAGCTCGCCCGCCTGGTGCCACTCTATGTTCTCCCTCATCTCGCCGCTGGTCTGGCCCTGGCCGTGCTTGGCTGGCCAAGCGGGGTGGGCCCGTTGGCCGCGCTGGGGGCGTTCGGCTTCGCCTGGGCAGCGGGCTTTCTCACCCTCCTGACACCGGGAGGCCTCGGCGTCCGCGAGGTGACCCTCGCCGCCCTGTTGGCGGCGCTGAGCCCCACCCCCGAACCGGCCGTGCTCGCGATCGGCCATCGGCTGGTCCTGACCGTGGCCGAGTTCCTGGTGGTGCTCGCCACGGGAGCGAGCGGGCGGCTCGCTGCCCGCGTGCTATAATCGCCCTCCGCATGGCCGGCACGTGCGTCTCCCGCCTGACCACCCCTCGCGCCGGTCGTTCCCCGTTCCGGCGCCCATGAGCTTCGCGCTGGCCCGTGGCTGGCGGGTGCCGCGTCTACCGGTGATGGGGGTGGCAGTCGGGCTGGTCGCTCTCTCGGCCTTCGTCGCCCCGGTGGCGCCAGCCAGCCGCCCTGTGCCGGTGCGAGCCCAGCCCCCGGTTGAGGTTACCGAGGTCATCATCCCTCAGGCCTGGGCGAACGACGCCGCGATTGAACTTGCCACCGCCGACCTCCGCAGCGCCTTCGCGGAGGTCTACAGTCTCCCCACGCGTCTCATCTCCGATGACGCCCCCTGGCCGGCACCCTACAGCGTGCTGCTCCTTGCTCCCGATGCTCCCTTCTACCAGCGCCTGGTTGCCGATGGCCAGCTCACTCCCCAGCCGCTCGGGGAGGATGGCTACCGCCTGCTGCGGACGACTTATCGCGGCGTGCCCGTGGTGCTGGTGATCGGGGGTTCGCTGCGCGGAACAGCCTACGGAGTCTTTCGCTTCATCGAGCTGCTCCGGCTCAACCCTGAGGCCTACACCCGCCCGCTCGACCTGAAGGTTGAACCAGCCGTGGCACTTCGGCTCGTCTCTAGCCCGACCGGGGAGAACTACCCCTCCCCGGAGGATGCCCTCCGCTGGGGGTATAACGCGGTCGCCATCACCCAGTGGCCTTGGCTGCTCACGTTCGACCGCGTGGACCCGGCGATCTACGCCTCCCCCGAGGACCGCGCCTGGGTGGAGGCGAACCGAGCGCGGGCACGCGCCGAGATCGCGCGCGCCAAAGCCCTCCATCTCGACGTCTTCACCTCGGGGGATGTCATCTCCTTCCCGAACCGGGTAGCGGAGCTCTACCGCGACCAGGTGGGCATCCCGGGCGAAAAGCCGGTCTACTGCCTCAATCGGCCGAAGACGCAGGAACTGTACCGCGCTGGCTTGCGGGAGCTTCTGCGCACCTTCCCGGAAATCGACATCGTGATGGTCCGCACGGGCGAAAACTACCCGGCCGGGCCAGTGAGCGGCAACCCGCCCGCGATGCGCGAATGCGGGCCAAGCGGCAACGACCCAGTGGCGATGGTCCGGCTGGTCATGGAGATTACCTACCAGGAAGTGGTGGTGGCGGGCGGCAAGCGCTACATCCAGCGGGCCTGGGATATCGGTGGGGGAGGCTTCCACGCCAACCCGGCAGTAGCGGAGCGAGTGGTAGCCGGCTTTGCCGACCGGCCGAACCTGATCGTCTCCTTCAAGCACACCCAGACCGACTTCTGGCGCTACAACCCGCCTAACCCCAACCTCAATCGCTTTGCGCCAGCGCGGATGGTCGAGTACCAGTCAGCGCGGGAGTACGAAGGCAAGGGAGCCTTCCCCAACTACACCGCCGGCCTGATCGCAAACGGCCCGCCGGAACTCGGTGGCGGTGGTGGACTGGCCCACCTCGTGGCGGGTGGCCTCCAGGCCGCCTGGGTCTGGGCCCAGGGCGGCGGCTGGGGAGGGCCAGTGGTGCGGAGCTACGTTTGGCTGGATGCGAATAACTACGCGGCGGCGCGCCTGCTCTGGGAGCCTTCCCTCTCCCCGAAGACGCTCGCCCTCCAGTGGGCGACCCTTCGCTTTGGTCCCCGGGCGGCGCCGCACCTCGCGCGGGTGCTGGAACTCTCCGAAGCAGTAGTCCTGCAGACCTTCTACGTGGCGCCATTTGCCCGTCGCCAGGGCGCCTGGGTGCCGAATGTGGCCTGGACACGCGACGACCTCATCTTTGGCGCTGACCGTGTGGGTGCCCTCTACCAGCAGGCGAAGAGCGCCGCCGACTTCGCGGAGGCCCTGGCCGAAAAGGAAACCGCTCGCCAGCTCTTGCGCGAGATGGTGGCAGAGATGGCCCGCGGCGCCGACCTCGCCACCGATCCCAACCTGGCTGACGAAGCGTTCAACACCGTGCGCTACGGGGAAGCGCTGCTCAATGCCCTGATCGACTATCTGACCGGCCTCTTCTACTACTTCCGCTGGGTCGAGAGTGGGCGGATGGACGCCACGGCCCGCAGCCTTTCCCTGCGCGCCTTGGATGCCTGGCAGCAGCACTGGACGGTGTATACCGAGCAGGTCCCCGCCCTCTCCGGGGTGGCAAGCCTCTACCAGGACCGTGGGATGCTCCAGGCCGTGGCGAACGCGCGGGCCGATCTCGAGGGGATCACCCTCCGCCGCTGAGCACCGCGGAGCGCTGGCAGCGCTCAGTCAGAACCGAGATGCACCTGGAGGCCCGCGAAAGCACGGTTGCCGCGGTCGCTGAACCAGCCAACGGGCTCAGCTTGGCGGAGCTCCAGTGGGCGGTGCTCTTGCTCACGCCGCGCCAGGTACTCCAGCCGTGCCCCCTCGTACCGCTCAGGGGCCCACCCCTGGTAGCCGCTTTCGTCGAAGAGGGTGTAGCCGCCGGCTTCCTCTTCGCGCTGACGCCAGGAGAGTTCGTAGGCGTGCTGCTCCGGCGTCAGGCGATAGAGGACAAAGATACGGGTCGCGGAGTCGGCACGGTGAAAGTCGAAGTACAGCTGCTCACCGTTGACCTCGGCCATCCCAGAGAGCGGTCCGTCGTACCACGCATCGGACCAGAGCACGCGCACCAGCCGACCGTCGATCTCCGGCAGGGCACTGAGATCGAGGCAGTGGGTGTACTCGTAGTCGCCCATCGCTGCCTCCTGGCTGCAATGCAGCCCGCGCTGGAGGACACCGTTCCGCTGTGCTGGATCATGGCCTATGGTCAACGCGCGCTGCAAGGGCAGGAGTGGGCACGTGGAGGAAACTCGGGGATGGGCTCGCGCCGCTTCACCGTCCAGGCAAGGTCACCCTGCGGGCACCCTTCAGGCCGGGCAGCCCTAGCCCCGGCGGCAGGCTGAGGGGAGCGCTGCTAGGCTCCAACGTCGCGAGCCAGTGCGAGGCTACGTTCTGCTGGGGCGCAGCGACAGGAGGACACAGCTTTCAGGGCAGTGAGCCGGTCTGGAAGGGGGTGTCGGCATCGCTGCGCCCGCGCCCAGGGTGACCAACCCCAGCGGGAGCGCTGCAGCAGCTGGGGCTCAGCGGCGGGGCCAGCGCGCAAGGCAACGAGCTACTGCTGGCGGGAGTAGTGGCAATTCCCAGCGCTGCTCGTCCTGCTCTGGGAGGGCTGCCAGCGTCACCGCAGCGCGCCCCTCGCCCCGGAGCGCCTGGCGCCCCAGGGCGAGGGGGGAAGAAAACGCGCGGCTGCGCGAGCGAGTTACTCGACGCGGTAAACGCTATCGAGGGTGTAGTAGGCTGGCACGTCGCGGCTGAACCCTTCGACCTTTGGCCCCGTCAGCACGAAGCTCGCGGTGGCGATGAGGAAGACCATCGGCACCTCATCGGCCCAGGCCTTGGCTGCGTCCTTCAGCAGCTGCTGGCGCTTGGCGATGTCCGGTTCCTGGTAGGCCAGCGAGAGTAGGCGATCCATCTCTGGCACACACCAGATCACCAGCGACGGTGGCCGGTCACACTTCAGGAACTGCCAGCTGAAGGTGAAGATGCCGTTGGGGTTGTTCCCGCCGGCCGAGATCATCTCCTTGCGCGGGCGCTGGCCGAGGGCAATTTGGACGTACGTTGCAAACTCGTTCGGCACGATCTCGTACTCGATGCCAACGTCGCGATGGTTGCTCTGGACAGCCTGGAACAGGGCGGCATTTTCGAGCTGAGCAAAGTCCAGCCCTTGGAGCTTGAACCCGTTGGGGTAGCCGGCCTCGGCAAGGAGCCGTTTGGCCATCGCCGGGTCGTACGGATAGGGCTTGACGTTTTCGTTGTAGTTGAACGCTCCCGGCGCACCCAGCTGCCCGATCGGCACCCCGTAGCCCCGGTAAAGCGTCTGGGCGATGCCCTCTTTGTTCACCGCGTAGTTCATCGCCTGGCGCACGCGCTTATCGGCCAACGGCGTATTCGCGACGTTCTTCTGGTCGAAGATGATGTTGGCGTAGCTATCCGGCTTGGCATCCACCTTCACGCCGTCGCGCTTGGCCGCCTCCACCAGCTCGGGGCTCTGGACCGCCAGCGCCACGTCCAGCTCACCGGTCCGGAGTCCATTCACCCGCTGGGCTGGTTCCGGAATGATGCGATAACGGATCTCGGTCGCGATCGGCTTGCGGTAGGGATGGGGCGTGGAGCGCAGCCGGTAGACGATCTGGTCGCCTTGGCGGTACTCGACGAACTCGTAGGGGCCGGTCCCGGCACCCTTCGGGTTAACTGAGAGCTCCTTCAGGCCACCCGCCTGCTCGAGCGCTTTCTTCGAGACCACGAAGATGTTGACGCCCATGTACGGTGTCGAGTAGTCCCGCTGCTTGAGCAGGATGTCGAACGTGTAGTCATCGACGACCTTCGCTCCGGAGACAAACAAGAGCTGGTTCCCGACGGTATTGGCAGGCGAGGGCTGGAGCAGCACTTGGATCCAGTTGACGACATCCTCTGCCGTCGCCTTCTCCCCATTGCCGAACACCAGGTCCTTGCGCAGGGTGAAGCGCCAGGCACTGTTATCCGGCAGCAGTTCCCACTTCTCGGCAGCGGAGGGACGCGGCGTATAGTTCGCGTCCAGGTTGACGAGGTTGTCGAACTGGAAGGACGCCAGGGTGATGCTGGTGGCAGCACCTTCCGGGGTGAGGGTGGCCGGGTTGGCACCAGTAGCGACGCGCAAGGTCTGGTCAGCAGCGCGCTTGGGGCCACCCGGCTGCTGGGCACCACCGGTCTGGGTGGTTCCACTGGGAGCGGGGGTGGTGGCTGGCGCACAGGCTGCCGTGAGTGCGAGGAGCCCGATGGCGAGGCGTCCTAGGGCAAGCCGCATGCTCGTACCTCCCTCTATGCCGGCTCTGCGAGTGATCGGAGGCTATTATCTGCCAAAGGTCGCACTGGCGCCAACTTTTATGCCTGCGGGGGGGCCTCGCCAGCCGCCTGGGCCTGGATACGCTCCGCAAAGGCGCGGATGGTCCGCTGGAGGTTCGCTTTGAGCGCTTGCGAGACGACCAGCCCTGCCCCCGGGATTGGGAGGTCGAGTTCCCAGATGGTATGGTAGGTGGCGAGCGTCCCCTCGGGGGCAGGGGTAAAGGTCCAGCAGCCGTCCAGCCGCCGGAACGGCCCCTGGACCAGCCGCAGGCGGATGGCACGGTTCTCCTCGAACTCGGCGCGATGGGTCCAGGTCAGTTCGAGCGGCCCGACCTGGACCGTCATCTCCACCAGGTCTCCCTGGCGACGCACGGCCCGCACCCCGGGGAGGAACTGGGGGTAGGCGTCGACGTCGGCCACCACGCGGTACACCTGCTCGACCGGGGCAGCAACAACCACCTGCTCGCGCAGCTCAGGCATCCCCACCGCTCAGGACGGCGCGTGCGTTCTCCATGCCCTCCTCGTGAGCTGCTGCTCGCTGACTAGGCTTCCGGGGGATGCTGATAGAAGAGATACCGGAGGCTGGGGTTGGTGCGAATGGGGGCGTGGCGAAAGTTCGTTCCGACCTCTCCCCCTTCAAAGCGGTAGGTTGCCCGCCGGCTGATCACCTGCTTCGCGAGGAAACCCCGCTCGAGCCGACAGTACCAGCCGTGGGCCGGGCAGTGCCACTTGACCGGCTTCGGCTGAACCTCCACCATCGGCTGGCGGCACTCCGGGCAGGGTGGTGGACCGATCTGCCCAAGACTAATCATGCTTCCCCTCGACCCTCGCCACCTCCCACCGCGGCACGACGCGCTTGTACTGCTTCTTCCCCACCCGCAGGAGGATCGCCCCGTCCCGCAGCCAGCTCAGGTCAATCCGCGGGTCACCACTCACCCGCACCTCGTTGATGGTCACGCCCCCTTGGGCGATCAGGCGCTTGACTGCTGCTCGCGGCTCCTGAAAGGCGAGCGCCACCAGGTGGGAGGCAGTGATCCCCGCCGCCAGCTCCTCGGCCGCCACTTCAACCGTCGGCGCGGTGGAAAGGTCCCCCTCGCGCCCAAACAGGGCGCGTGCTGCTGCCCGAGCGTGGTCTGCTGCTGCCTCGCCGTGGACGATCCGCGTCATCTCGTAGGCGAGCACCTGCTTCGCCTCGCGGATCTCCGCCCCGGGTAGGCGCTCCAGCCGCGCGATCTCACTTAGGGGCAGGAAGGTGAACAGGCGCAGGAGCCGCCCGACGTCGCTATCCTCGCAGTTCACCCAGTACTGATAGAAGTCGTACGGGCTCGTGAGGTCGGCGCTCAGCCAGATCGCTCCGGATTCGGTCTTGCCCATCTTGGTTCCATCGCTTTTGAGCAGCAGCGGCCAGACGAGCCCAAAGGCCGTCGCTCCCTCCGCCCGTCGGATTAGGTCAACGCCCGCGAGAAGGTTGAACCACTGGTCCGAGCCCCCGATCTGCAGCCGGCAGTCGTACTCTCGGAAGAGGTGCAAAAAGTCATACGCCTGGAGCAGCACATAGTTGAACTCGATGACGCTCAGCCCCTCCCCGGAGACGCGTTCACGGTAGGTCTCATGTTGCAGGATCTGCCCCACCGTAAAGTGCCGGCCGATATCGCGCAGGAACTCGATGTAGCCCAACTTCAGCAGCCAGTCTGCGTTATTCAGCACGATCGCGCCCGTGCTGCCACCGAGTTCAAGGAAGCGCGCTACCTGCTCGCGGATCGAGACCAGGTTCGCATCGACTTGCTCTTTGCTGAGCAGTGCGCGGGCCGTCGTCCGCCCGCTCGGGTCCCCCACCAGGGCGGTGCCACCTCCCACGATCACGATCGGACGGTGGCCAGCGCGCTGGAAGTGCGTGAGAGCCATCAGCCCGATCAGGTGACCAACGTGCAGGCTTGGCGCAGTCGGGTCGACACCGTAGTAGAGCGTGAGCGGCTGGCGGAGTGCCTGGCGGAGCCCCGCTTCATCGGAAATCTCTTTGACAAAGCCACGTTCTCGCAGCAGGTCAAGGAGGTCGGTCATCTCGTGCTCGCGTGGTGGGGTGCGGGACAGAACGGGTATCAGGCTACCTGCCGCTAGGATAGCCCCCACCTTGTCGCCCTCGCAACCAGCGGCAGGCTCCCCCGGATGCTGACCAGTCGGACCGAGACGCCGCTCCCTCGCCAGCGGGGCCGCACTCGCCGGCACGGCGGTGCTAGCCGCTGGGCGTGGCCCTGCTCGCTCCTTGCCCCCTGAGGGCCTAGGAAGCGCGGCTATACTCAGCCCATGCCACTCTTGTCGATTTCGCCATGGCAGTAGCGGGACCTGCCTTGCTGACCTTCGTCGGCGGGAGCGCGAGCAGTCCGGCTGCTACCCTGGTAGCGGGCGCTCACGAGGCGATCGCGCTCGACCTCCTGGCTGCCGCCAGCCAGAGCGGTGCCTTCGCCCGCTGCATCCTCGTCACCGACCGCCCCAGCCTTGCAGCAGCCGCTCCCCCCGCGGTGATCGTCGAGCTCAGCCAGACCCCCTTCCACTTCGGCCAGCAGCTCGCTGCCGTCATCGCCGCTCATCAGCTCCAGCGGCCGCTCTACCTGAGCGGGGGCGCCCTACCGCTGCTCACCCTGGAAGAGCTCGTTGCGGTTGCCGAGCGGCTCGCTGGGGCCGAAGCGCTCGTGGTGACCAATAACCTCTTCTCGGCCGACCTCGTCGGTTTCACGCCCGCATCAGCACTGGAGCGCATTCCGCTCCCCGCCCTCGATAACCCGCTGGCTCGCCTGCTCCAGCAAGAAGCGGGCCTCCCAGCCGACGTGCTCCCCCGCAGCGCCGCCACCCAGTTCGACGTCGATACCCCCACCGACCTGCTCATCCTCCAGGTCCACGGCGGTGGTGGGCCACGCCTGCGCGCTTACCTCGCTGCCCACCCGCTGGACGACCGCACCCTCCGCCGGGCGCTCCGTCCGCTGACCCAGTTGGGGAGCGAAGTGATCGTTGCCGGGCGGGTGGCCAGCGCGACGTGGGCCCAGCTCGAGGCGACGACCCTGGCGCGTGTTCGCGTCTTCTCCGAAGAACGGGGGATGAAGGCCGATGGCCGCGAACGGCAGGTCCGCTCCTTCCTCGGCACTTACCTTGAGCAGGTTGGCCCGGTGGGGCTCTTTGCGACCTTTGCCCGCCTCGCCGAGGCGGCGTTTCTCGATAGCCGGGTCCTCTTCGCTCATCTCGGCCTGCAGCTTTCGGTCGAGGATCGCTTCCAGTCTGACCTCGGCCAGTGGCAGGCTGTCCACGACCACCAGGCCGCTGCCATCACGCGTGCTGCCGTCGAGGCGGCCATTCCTGTCGTGCTGGGGGGTCACTCGCTGGTCTCGGGCGGCCTCTGGGCGCTCATCGATGCCGCCTGGGCTGAGCGGGAGCGCGCCGCCCGCTGAGCTGCGACCCAGGCACGCGCCTCCTCGAGCGCGGCCTGCACCCGTCGGGGTGCTACCCCTCCCGGCACATCCCGCGCGGCGACCGCCTGCTCCGCGCTCAGCCCGGCGATATCCGGTCCGAAGAGGGGAGAGAACTCGCGCAGCTCCTCCAGGGTGAAGGACCGCAGGGGCGTTCCCCGCGCCAGCGACCGCGCGACCAGCCGCCCGACGAGTGCATGCGCCTCCCGGAATGGCATGCCCCGGCGGACGAGATAGTCGGCGTAGTCGGTGGCGAGGAGCAGGTCATCGGCGGCGGCGGCGAGCAGTTGACGCTGCGGGTGGCCGCCCAGTACGCCGACATCTGGAACTTCGCCGGCGGCGCGATCGAGACCTTCGAGCTGACCGAATCGCCGCGCCGGCTAAAGCCAGTCAACATCTACTATCACACCTACTCGGTGACCAAGGACGCGTCGCTCGCCGCGCTGCACCGGGTCTACGCCTGGGCGCTGGCGCAGCCGCTGGTGCACGTGTACGCGTCCGAATACATCCTCAAGGTGCACGACTTCCACCGGCTGGCGATCGCGCGCGATTTCAGATCGCCGCGCCCGGCCTTCCGCGTGCGCGGCGCCGAGGCGCTGCGCACGCTGCGGCTGCCACCGCAGGCGCGCATCGATCTGGCCGCCAGTCACGGCGTGGCCGGCGCCGCCTCGGGGCCTGCCGCACAGTACCTGCACCTTGGTTCGCCCGACGCCGTCGTGGTGCTCGGCGAGGGCCCGGTGCCGCCGCACGTGCGCGACGCCTCGGGCCGCATCGAGGACTGGCAGCGCGACGGCCGGCGCCTGCGCTTCGCGCTGGTCGCGCACGGCGCGGCCGAATTCACGCTCGCGGCCGCGCGCGGCTGCAAGGTGACCGTGGACGGGCGGCCGGTCGCGGCACGCGCCGCCGGCGAAGATCTGCAACGCCATGGACTGGAATCCCGAGACGCCGAGAGCACGCCGCGGCGCCATCTGGTGGACGTCGACTGCTCAGGGTG
>JAILZB010000072.1 GCA_023512725.1 Chloroflexota bacterium
GCTCTACCACCTCTACAACGACCCGGACGTGAAGGACGACCTCAACCGGCGCGCCCAGCCGGAAGAACCGCTTCCGGATTTGGTCCTCAACGCCTACTACCTGCTCGGTTACGACTGGCATGAGACCTGGAAGGACTGGAAGAAGGCTGGCATCCCCACCCCGCCAGTGATGATCACCGTGTGCAACCGAACCGAGACGGCGGCGCGCGTGAAGCATGCCTTTGAGACAAAGCGGATTCACATCGAAGAGTTATGCGACCCGGAGCGCATTCTGCATATTGACTCGAAAGTGCTCGATGAGGCTGAGGCCCAGGAAGAGGCGGCCGGTCCCGCGGATGAACCCGCCGAGAATGATGACGGAGCGGAGAACGACGCGCCGATCGAGCGCCAACTGACCAAGGCCGAGCAGGCGGAGCGGCTGCGCCAACTGGTAGACACGGTGGGCAAGGTTGGCCAGCCCGGCGAGAAGATTCAGAACGTCATCTCCGTCGGCATGCTCTCGGAGGGCTGGGATGCCAAGACCGTTACGCACATCATGGGGCTGCGCGCGTTTACCTCCCAGCTGCTGTGCGAACAGGTCGTGGGGCGCGGCCTGCGGCGCACGTCATACGAAATCAACCCGGAGACGGGGCTCTTCGAGCCGGAGTATGTGAACATCTTCGGTGTCCCCTTCACCTTCCTGCCGCACGAGGATTCTGGAAGTGGTCCGCCGCCGCCCCCGACCCCCAAGACCGCGGTCGAACCGGACCCGGCGAAGGCCCAGTTCGAAATCCGCTGGCCGAACGTCGTGCGCATTGATCGTGTCTTCCACCCTCGGCTGACGCTGGACTGGTCGAACGTACCGACCCTGGAACTGGACGCCGCGCACACGGCGCAGGAGGCGGAACTGGCGCCGATCCTCGCAGGGAAGCCGGACGTCACCAAGATCGAGCGCATCGAGCTGGAGCGGCTGGCGCGGGAGTTCCGCATCCAGCGAATCATCTTCGAGACGGCGCGGGACGTCTTCGACCAGATGAAACACACCTGGCAAGGGAGCCGCGAGGTCTTGCTGGCGCAGTTGGTGCGGATTGTCGAGCAGTTCATCCGCTCAGACCGTATCTCGATTTCGCCGCCGCTGTTTTATCAGGACGAGCTGCGCCGGCGCTTGATCATCATGCTCAACATGTCACGGGTCGTCCGGCACGTCTGGGAGGCGGTGCGGCAGGAGAACACCGAGCGACTTACGCCGGTCTTCGACCGCGACCATCCCATCCGCGCAACGGGTGATATGCGCACCTGGTACACGGGTAAGCCGTGTGAGCGCACGCGCAAATCTCACATCAACGTCTGCGTCTACGACAGCACATGGGAGGCGTCGGACGCCTTCGTCCTCGACAACAGCGACGCGGTGGCAGCCTGGGCCAAGAACGACCACCTCGGCTTTGAAGTGCTCTACGTCTATCGCGGGATCGTCCGAAAGTATCGGCCTGACTTCCTCGTTCGGCTGAAGAGCGGCGACATGCTCGTTCTGGAAGCGAAGGGGCAGGACACCGAGCAGGACCGGGTTAAGCGCCGCTATTTAGACGAATGGACGCAGGCGGTGAACGCGCATGGCGGCTTTGGCCATTGGCGATGGGCGGTTACGCAACACCCTGGCGAGATTCGGGACGTGCTCCTGCAAGGCGAGGAAGCGAGAACCGCAGGCTAACAACCAGTTGCAGCGGACGGCCCGCTGCGCGGTCGCCGCTGAACCGGAGCGTTGGACTTCCGGAACCTCCCGGAGGAGCGCTGGTACCACGGCCGCGAGGCCTCCATCGCCTCCAAGCTCGCCGATCTCCTCTTCACGCGTGAACTCGCCCTGCGCCTCCGCGGGAGTGGGGGTGCGCGAACGCGGTTGACCCCGGCCTGATCGCGAGCATCCGAGGGCGGCAGGACGGTGGTATTCTCTCGCTCGCCCGGCCACTGTTGAACCTCGTCACCTTGCCACCGGAGTAGGGAGCGGTGAGCGAGCAGCTGCCCGGGGGCTCCTACCCTTTTCCACCTGCACCTGGGGAAGAGGCGGTATCCTGAGCCGCAGTCCTACCGAGGAGGCCACGTGCCTGTTGTGGTTGGCATGCTGACCCGCATCGCACCCGAGCAGCTGGCGCGGCTCCGCGCCCTGGAGGGGGTGGTTGTGTACGATCTCAGCCCGCTGGCCGAGCCAACACCCCCCGACCTAGCGACCGTACGCCAGCTCGAATCGCACCTTGCGGATTGCGAGGTGCTCTGCGCCACCAACGTGCCCGCCGGGTTGGCCAGCCGCGCGCCGAACGTCCGCTGGTTCCATGGCACCCAGGCGGGGATCGATGCCTACCGGGCGAGCGGCTTCCTCGAACGCGGGATCCCGATCACGCTCGGCCGAGGCTGGGCGGCACGCCCGATTGCGGAGTGGGTGATCGGAGCGATCCTGCTGCTGGCCAAGCTCTATCCGAAGTGGGTGAACGAGCAGGCGCGCCAGCAGTGGGCCGGCGGGCGGATTGAAGAAGTGCTGGGACAGACCGTCGGGATTTTCGGCTTCGGGGGGATCGGCCAGGAGACGGCCCGGCTGGCCCATGCGCTCGGGATGCGGGTCATCGCCTGCAAGCGGACGCCTGGCCCGCCACCTCCCACCGTGGCCGCGCTCTACGGCCCGGAGGGGCTGCCCATTCTCCTGCGGGAATCGGACTACCTCGTGCTGGCAGCACCCGCGACCCCCGAAACGACCGACCTGATCGGGGCAGCAGAGCTCGCGCAGATGAAACCGACTGCCCGCCTGATCAACGTCGGTCGGGGAACGATCCTGGACGAAGCGGCACTCGCCGAGGCGTTGCGGTCCGGCCGGCTGGCCGGGGCCGTGCTCGATGTCTACCGGGTTGAGCCGTTGCCGCCCGACTCGCCCCTGCGGAGCGCACCGAACGTGCTGCTCTCTCCCCACCGCAGCTTCCTCAGCCAGCACCTCGACCAGCGCATCCTCGACCCCTTCCTGGACAATCTCCGCCGCTACCTCGCTGGCGAGCCACTCCAGCAGGTGTATGACCCTCTCCGTGGCTATTAGGGCCCGAGGATTACCCCGGCATCGCGGAGCGCCGCGATCTCGGCGGTCGAATAGCCGAGTTCGCTCAGGATCGCCGCACTGTGCTCGCCCAGGGCCGGGATCGGATAGACGGGGCTCTCAACGCCCTGCTGGTTCATCGGATGGCGAAGCACCTCGATGGGGCCGACCGGCGAGGCAGCCGCAGCGAAGCGGCCCCGTGCCCGCAACTGGGGATGGTTCCAGACCCCTTCCAGGTCGTTGACCCGCCCGAAGGGAATATCAGCTGCCTCCAGGCGGGCCTCGACCTCGGCCACGGTGAGCGGAGCGAAGACCTCCTCGATCAACGGCTCGAGCAGGTGCCGGTTGGCCAGGCGATGGGCATTCCGGTCGAAGCGCGGGTCGCGGGCAAGGTCGGGGGCCTGGAGCACTTGGGTGCAGAAGCGGGCCCATTCGCGCTCATTCTGAATCGCCAGGTTCACCGCACCATCAGCGCAGCGGTAGGGGCCGTAGGGGACGATCCCGCTGTGGCGCATCCCCGCGCGCTGAGGCGGGGTCCCCCCATAGTGAGCGAAGTAGAGGGGCGCCGAGACCCATTCGACGATGGCATCGAGCATCGCGATCTCAAGGGTGGCGCCCTCGCCCGTCGCCTGGCGATGATAGAGGGCAGCGAGGATGGCGCTCAGGGCATACAAGCCCGCTGCGATATCGGCAACGGAGATCCCGGCCTTAGCGGGCGCTTCCGGCGTGCCGGTCACCGCGAGCACTCCCCCTTCGCCCTGGAGCAACAGGTCGTAGGCCTTGCGGTCGCGCTGCGGGCCATCGGGCCCGTAGCCGGAGATGGAGCAGACAATCAGGGCGGGATGGCGGGCACGCAAGGTCTCGGCGCCGAGCCCCAGGCGCTCAGCAGCCCCTGGCGCCAGGTTCTGGATGAAGATATCTGCCCGCGCGATCAGCCGCCGCAGGATCTCGGCGGCGGGTGGCGCTTTGAGGTCGAGCGCGAGACTCCGCTTCCCGCGGCCAACCCAGACGAACCAGGAGGAAAGCCCGCGCACGGTGGCATCGTAGGCACGGGCGAAGTCCCCCCCGTCGGGACGCTCGATCTTGATCACTTCCGCGCCGAGGTCGGCCAGATGGCGGGTGGTGAGCGGCGCCGAGATCGCTTGCTCGACGGCAACGACGCGCACACCGCGGAGCGGGGTCGCAGTAGGCATCGGGCGGCTCCAACTGTCAGGGGTCGGTCCCTAGCGTACCCGATCGCGAGCTGGCAACGCTGCTGGTCGTAGGGTGGTTGCGAGGCGAGCGGGCACCGATGAGCGGACGGTCGTTACCGGCACGGGCGCTTCCCGCTAGCGGGCCAGCGCCCTCAGGATCGCTCGGGGCAGCACTGCGAAAGAGTGGGGCGTCGCTTCGTCCCGGCGGCGCGCCTCCTTGAGCGCCCGCAGGAGCCGCTCCTGTGCAGCCTCGCGCAGGAGTGTTTCCTGGCGCTCGCGCGCCTGGGTGAGCAAGTCGGGAAACAGCATGGAGAGCCTCCTTTCGGGGGAAAGCCCACCAGCGCCCGCTCGCCTCGCAACCACCAGGGCAAGCATAGGCGGGCAGCGGCCAGCCAGACATCGAAAGGGAGGACGGTTTGTTGCTAGCGGACCGATCAGTGCGCTCCTGTCCAGATGGCCAGGTGCAGCGGGTGCTTGCTCCTGGCTCTGGTTCCGGCTATCCTCAAAGCGCAAATCCTACAGACGAGGTGACCGATGCTCACGCGTGTCCTGCGGGCTGGCATGCTGGTCGGGCTAGCGCTCCTCCTTGCCCCAGGGGTCGCGCGGGCCGCCGAATTCCGGGCCGTGGTCGGTCCGGGTGAGACCGTCGACGGAGACGTGTACCTCGCCGGGGCGACGGTCCGGGTCGAGGGGCAGGTGCGCGGGGACGTGTTTGCTGCCGGGCAGACCATCCTCGTGACCGGACGGGTTGAGGGCGGCGTGACGGCGGCGGGAGCTACCGTCTCGATCGACGGCCAGGTCGGCGGCGGCGTGCGCGCGGCGGGGGCCATGGTGCGGGTGGCAGGGCAGGTCCAGCGCGACCTTCTCGCGAGTGCGGGGCAGGTCGAGATCACGCCTGCAGCGCGCATCGGGGGCGACCTGGTGGTCAATAGCGGCCTCGTCACCCTGGACGGGCAAGTGGGTGGCTCGGTTACCGGCACAGTGGGGACCGTCCAGCTGAATGGTGGGGTCGGGCGGGATGTCTCCCTTGTGGTCGAAAGCCTCACCCTGGGGCCAAGCTCTCGCATCGGGGGAGTGCTCCAGTACCGCAGCGAGCGCGAGGCGAGCATCGCCAGCGGCGCCCAGGTGGGGACGAACCGTGGTCGCGTTCCGTCCGGCGCCCCGTCCTCTCCCACTCCCCAGGAGCAGGCGTTCGCCCTCGCCTGGGGGGTGGTACGCTCGTTCCTCGCCGTCGCCGGCCTTGGCCTGGTTGGCCTGCTCTTCGCCCCGGGGCCACTCATAGCCAGCCGTGAGGCCCTGCGGCGTCGCCCACTTGCCAGCCTGGTGGCTGGCCTGGTTACCGGCCTGCTGTTCCCCGTCGTGCTGGTGGTGCTACTCATCCTGACCTTCCTGCTAGCGCAGCTCCCGCTGCTCGTCGTCACGACGGCGCTGGTGGTCAGCGGGCTGGTGGCCGCGGGCACGGTGGTCGCCTTCTGGCTCGGCGGGATCCTGAGCGGGCCGCTGCGCTCGCGG
The DNA here is from genome assembly GCA_023512725.1 of Chloroflexota bacterium. Taxonomy (GTDB): domain Bacteria; phylum Chloroflexota; class Dehalococcoidia; order SpSt-223; family SpSt-223; genus JANWZD01. The sequence continues at coordinate 5,755 of JAILZB010000072.1, forward strand.
ATCCCGGCCTGGCCCTGGCTGCAGCTCCTGCTCGGCGCGCTGGTGCTTGCGCTGCTGAGCGCGGTGCCCTGGCTGAACCTGCTGGTGGCCGTGGTGGTGGCGGTGATCGGGCTGGGGGCCGTGATGGTGGCGCTCCTAGAGGGACGGCGGGCAGCTGCACTGGGTGCAGCCACCACCTAGCACCCGCGAAATCGCCGACGGGCGGCGGAGCCGAACTGCCCGGCGGGGGATCTCCTGCTGCCAGCAACTGGAGGGCTAGCTTGCCTCCCACGTGCGCGCGCCTTCCCCGGCAGGTGGGCAAGGCTCTGCTTGCGCCGTTCCGGTGGCAAGGCCCCGCATTTGCCAGCGCGGCGGAGTTGTTAGTAGGCTGTTAGGTACCAGCGGCAGCCGGTCTCGCGCCTGCCCGCCCAGGGAGGGCCGGTCTCGTGCCGGAGAGGGAAGGAGTGAGGAGCATGCTGTACCGCCTGGAGCGCACGCAGCGGCTGCGGGTTGACCTGTGCACTGCCTGGGCCTTCTTCTCGGACCCGCGCAACCTCAGCACGATCACCCCGCCCTGGCTGGACTTTCGGATCCGTTCGCCGGTGCCGGAACGGGTCCATCCCGGCCTGATCATCGTCTACTCGGTGCGGCCGCTGTTCGGGGTGACCGTGCGCTGGGTCACGGAGATCACCCACGTGGTCGAGCCGGACCTTTTCGTCGACGAGCAGCGGTTCGGCCCCTACCGCTTCTGGCACCACCAGCACCTCTTTCGGGCCGTACCGGGAGGCATTGAGATGACCGACCGCGTCCACTACCTCCTCCCGTTTGGCCTGCTCGGGCGGCTAGCCCACCGACTGGTGGTGGCACGCCAGCTCCAACGCATCTTCGACTTCCGCCGCGATTGGCTGGCTCAGCATTTCGGCGAGCTGTAGGCCCGCTTGCCCAGGCGATTTGCTGGCCACGCAGCCCCGGGGGGGCTGCCGGTTCTCCCCGGGTTAGCGCACGCTCACGGGGCCCAGGTCAAGCGCATCGGTGCTTCCGCTGCGGAGGCGCTCCCCGGTCGCCGGGTCGTAGAGCCCTAGCAGCAGCCGGTACTCGCCGGGTGGAATCCCTCGCCGAGGGATGGGCCAGACGTCATCGCGGAGCAGCTGCCCCGGGCGCCAACTGCTCGTCGGCGCCTCCCCGCAGAGTGGGGGTGCGTCCATTTGCCCCCAGACGTCGCCCGGTTGGCCGACGAGGTGCACAAAGACAGTCCAGTTGCGGCTGGGTGGCTGCTCCGCCAGCCAGTACAGGACCACCCGTGGCACCTCGGCCGGGCGGATGAGCCGTCGCGGCACCTCGTAGCCCGCGAGGACGATGCCATCGGCAAAGCGCGCGCCGGAGCGGGTGGCGTAGCTGGGCACGGCGGCGGGAAAGCGGTTCGGGGCGGAGCCTTTGCGCAGTAGCAGCAGGCCTTCCCGTTCAAAGACTGGTCCCCAGGCGGGGTCGCAGAGCACCTCTTCCAGCCCCGCCTCGTAGGCGAGCGAGCCGGGTGGGACGTAGCGCTGGCCACGGGTATCGAGCGCCACCAGCTCGGCATCGTCAATCCGCGGGAAGAGATAGACCCGCTCCCGCGTGGCGAGGTGGGGCACCAGGCCGGTCTGGGCGCTCACCGGCACGGTGGGAGGGATTAGGCGGAGCAGTTCGCGTGCCGCTGCCAGATGGGGGGCATCTCCCACCAGACCGTTGTCCAGGCGGCGGCCCGCCGTCTCGACCACGCGGACCGCGGCGAACACCACCACGACCGTCAGAAGCAGCGGGGCAAGCCAGCGTGTGTGGGCCGGCCAGCGCGCGCGCAGCCTGGCCAGGCCGTCTACCGCTGCGCAGGCCAACGGTGGCAGCACGGTGACCGCGTAGTGGGAGGTCAGCTCGGTGAGAGGGCGATACTGGCCGAGGAGGAGGTAGCCGAGGTTCGGGAGCGCCAGGATGGCCGTTCCCGGGGCAAGGAGCGGAAGCCCCCCGAAGCTGAGGAGGAGTTCCGCCAGGAACTGGAGCTTCCGCGGTGCGAGCACCGTGCCGAAGAGCCGGAGTGGGTCGGTGAGCAGGCCGCCGAGGAGGCTGAACAGGGAATCCCCGGCTGGGCCGTAGCGGCTGAAGTAGGCATAGCGCCCCTCGAGATTGAAGGCGGGGATGACGACCAGCACCGCCAGCGCCGTCCAGGCCAGCCCGAGCGCGGCCACCAGCACCCCCAGCCGCCAACGCCAGCGCACCGCCGCCCAAAGGCCGAGGCCAGCGACGACCAGGCCGAGGTCTTCCCGCACCGGCAGCAGGAGCAACGCGCCCGCCAGAAAGGGCCGCCGGGCGCCCACGAGCAGGCCGGCGAGCGCCAGGCCGAGCAACACGGGGGCCACTGCCACCTCGTGCAGGTCGAACGAGGCGGTGGCAAAGAGCGTTGGGTGAAGGAGATAGGCGAGCGGAACCAGCAGGCCAAGCCAGCCCTCGAGCCGGCGGCGCGCATACCAGGCGACTGGTAGGACCGAGAGGCTGAGCAGCACCGCCTGGACCACGAGAAGCGCAGCGGCATCTCCTCCCAGCCAGATGACCGGCACGAAGAGGAGCAACATCAGGGCAAGGTGCTGGCCGAGGTGGATAGGAGACTCTCCAATAGTGGTGGCAAAGAGCCGGCCGTGGGCCGAGTTCCAAATGACTTGGGTTGCAATCCCGAGGTCGAAGGCGCCGCTGTTGAAGGTCGCGTGGCGCCAGAGAGCGAAGGCGGCCAGGGCCGTTCCCTGCAGGGCAACCAGCATTGCCAGGAGCCAGCCGGAGAACCCGGGGGCTGGCGGGCTGCGCTGCTCGCTCGCCCGCTCTCCGGAGGTGCAGGGAGGGAACACGCTCACCGTGCTCCTGCCCGAGCGCTGGTGAGCACCTGCTGGTAAAAGGCGAGCGTGGCGTCGGCGACCCGTTCCTGGGTGAACTGGGCTACCACCCGTTCCCGCCCGCGGGTGGCGAGGTCCCGCTGGAGGGCGGGGTCTGCCAGGAGACGGGCCAGCTGGGCCCGGAGCGCCAGCACGTCTCCCTCTGGGAAGACCAGGCCGGCCTCGCCGATCACGTTCGGGATCTCGCCGGAACTGCTCCCGATGACGGGCACGCCGGTCGCCATCGCCTCGACCAGCACCCGGCCGAACTGCTCCTTCCAGTTGGGGAGGCTCCGCGAGGGAAGGACGAGGACGGAGAGGGTCTGGAGGAAAGCGGGCACCTGGTGGGAGGGCTGACTTCCCAGAAAGCGCACCCGCGCGGCGATGCCGAGCTGCTGGGCCTGCTGGCGGAGCGCGGGTTCGGCTTCCCCGGCGCCGAGCACGTCGAGCTGCCAGTCGCCTGCTAGCCCCGCAACCGCCTCCAGCAAGAGGTCGACCCCTTTGCCGGGCCAGAGCCGGCCGACGTAGCCGATCCGGAACGGGGGACCGGCCATGGGGGGGCGCCAGGGGAACAGCTGCAGGTCCACCCCGAACTGGGGAATGATCGCCAGCGGTCCCCGGTAGCCACGGCGTCGCAAGATGGCGGCCGCTTCGGCGTTCCCCGCGATCGCACCGGCCACGTGGCGCAGCGTCCAGGCCCGGAACCACTCGAACGGCGGGGGGTAGCGCACGTCGAGGTTCTGCCAGCTGAAGATGAGCGTAGGAATGCCCCGTCGGCGGGCAGCGAGCAAAGCGTGCACCGTCACGAAATCGTACGGCTCTTCGTCGAGATGGAAGAGGGTCGGGCGGACGCGGTCCAGCATGGCGCCGAGGCGGGGGTAGAAATGGAGGTGATGCTGGCCATTGAGCAGGGGATTAACGATCACGAGCTGGTAGCCGCGGTTGTTGCCGGGCTCGAACGGCTCGCGCCGGCGCCCGAAGCGCCAGTAGGGCGGAACGACTAGGGTGAGGTCGACGCCGCGGGCAGCGAGCGCTTCGAGCTTCGTCCGGTAGGCTGCTACGTAGCAGGCCTTGGAGAGCATCAGGACGCGTAGCGCTGGGCTCATGACCGCACGGCGGTGAGATGGACGACGGCCGCCCCGCGGGAGACGCGCTCCAGGAGCAACGCCTCCAGGAAGGCAGCACCCCAGAGGGCCACCATCAGCGCCTTGAAGGGCGACCCGCCCAGGTGCCAGCGTTGGAACCAGCGTTCGCGCGCAACGTAGGTGAGGATATCTTTGAGCTGACCGAGCAGGTGCATGCTGAAGCGCAGGTCCACCACCTGGAAGCCCGCGCTGCGCACCGCTGCGAGCAGCTCTTCCCGCCGGAAGCGCTGGACATGGTCCCCGTGACGCACCTTGAGGTCGCCGCCCAGGCGGAGCTTCCAGAGGAGCCAGAAGAGGGTGCCCGGTTGGCCTTCGCAGGGGACCAGGGCGTGGAGGACCCCGCCAGGCTTGAGGACGCGGGCGATCTCAGCCAGCGCTTCCTGCGGGCCGATGCCCGGGATGTGCTCCAGCACGTCGAACAGGACGACGGTCTCGAAGGTTGCCTCGGCGTACGGGAGGGCAGTGGCGCTGGCGAGCGTGTAGCTCACGCCGTCGCGGTAGGCCGTGGCGAGCCGCACCGAGCGCGGACCGAGGTCGGTCCCGTGCGGTTCCAGGTCAGGGCGAGCGGCCGCGATGGTCCGGATAAAGCGGCCGGCGCCGCAGCCCACTTCGAGGATGCGGCCACCACGCGGGCCGATAGCGCGCAGAGCGTGACGCAGGGCGGTGTTCCAGGAATGGACGGTATCGTATCCCCAGATGAACGGCTCGCGGTAGGGTGGGATTGTCGTCACGGCGGCGGGAGTCTACCAGAGCCATGGGGCAGCGCTAGAATTCCCGCGATGGGTGAGGCGCGCGGCGAAGCGTGGGTACTGGCCCAGGGTGGGCTGCTGGTGGGCTATCTGCTCGCCCCCCGGCTGGGAGGGCGCTGGCCCTGGCCACTCCGGCTCGTCGGCCTGGCGCTCGGCCTGCCGCTGCTTGCCACCGGCCTGACCTTTCTCGGCTTCGGCCTGGCTGCTCTGCGCGGCAGCCTGACGCCCTTCCCCCGCCCCCGACCCGGTGCCCCCCTCGTCACGAGCGGGATCTACGGATGTGTCCGTCACCCGATCTACGGTGGCATCGTGATGGCGGCGGTGGGTGCAGCACTCGCGCTCGGCTCCCTCTCGCGCCTACTCCTTGCGCTCGTGCTGCTGGGCTTCTTCGGCGCGAAGTCGGAGGTGGAGGAGCGCTGGCTGCTTGCCCAGCACCCCGAGTACGCCGCTTACCGGGCGCGGGTCCGTCGAATGCTACCCGGCCTCTGGTAGGAGCGGCGCGAGCCAAGCGTTCAGGTCCCGCAGGGTCGCGGGGGGGATCTCATGACCGTAGTCGGAGTAGTGGGTGGTGACCGTCGCACCCCAAGCGCGCAAGGCTTCCGCGAGCTGGTGCCCCTCCTCCACTGGGATCACGGGGTCGAAGCGACCGTGGGCAAGGAAGACTGGTAGCCCAGCGAGCTGCGCCTCGGTCGGAATGGGTGGCAGCCGTCCGCTGAGCAGCGCCACCCCGCGGAACTGCCTCGGGTACAGGCTGGCGAGGGCTGCGCTGAGGATTGCGCCCTGGCTGAAACCGAGGAGAAAGAGGAACTGCGGGTCGATGCCGTAGCGCTCGGGCAAGGCAGTCGCAAAGCGCTCCAGCTGCTCCAGTGCTGCGGTGAAGCTCTCGAGCTCTGCTCCTCGGCCCGGCAGGAACCGGTACCAGCCGTAGCCCCAGTCGAGCCGAAGCGGCGCGCGCGGGCTCACGATCAGCAGGCGCTCATCCAGCCAGGGGGCCAGGCCGAGGAGGTCGTGTTCATCCGCGCCCCAGCCGTGAACGACCAGCAGCCCCGGCGGGTGGGCACTTGGACGGGCAGGCCGGTGGACTGCGTGGACGAGAGCAGTCATCAGCGCAGGTAGGGCATCGGGTCGGAGCGCACCCCGTTCACCAGCACCTCGAAGTGGACGTGCGGGGCGGTGGCGATCCCCGATTGCCCGATCAGGCCGATCACCTCGCCTTTGGCTACTCGCTTGCCCGGCGAGACCTGGATCGCGCTCAGGTGGGCGTAACGGGTCACAATGCCATTCCCGTGGTCGATCTCGACCATGTTGCCGAACCCACCGTTATAGCCCATCGCTGCAAGCACCACCACCCCGGGCCCGGCAGCGTAGACCGGGTTACCATAATCGGCGATGATGTCGATGCCACGGTGGGCTGCCGAGTAGCCCTGGACTAGCTGGCCAGCGGTTGGGTAGCCAAGCTGGATGGGAGCGGCGGCGCTCGCTGGCTGGGCATTTCCCCCCGGCGGTGGAGCGGGCACCACGGCCGGGCGGGGCGGCGCGGGGGCAGCGGGGACGGGTGTCGGCGCGGGGGGAGCGGACGGTGGCGGACGCTGGGCGACCGGGGCCGGCGTTGGGCGAGGCATCGTTCCGCCGGGGATGAACAGTTCTCGCCCGGCCCGCGCCACGATGCCACCTTCGGGCGCGTTGAACGGGTGTGCCGTGATCGCCTCTGTACTCACGCCGTAGCGCTCGGCGATGCCTTGCAAGGTCTCGCCCGGCTGGACCGTGTGGAGCACGCCGCTGCCGGGTGGCACCCGTAGCTGGGTTCCGGGCGAGAGGAAGTCGATATCGTCGAGTTTGTTCGCCCACCGCAGGGTGTCCAGCGAGACCCCATAGGCCCGCGCGATCCCGGAGAGGGTATCGCCCACCCGCACGATATAGGTCTGCACCTGGGGCCGGGGTGCGACCGGTGCGCTTGCGGCGGCAGGGGCACTCGGCGGCGCCGGGGCCGGGGCAGCAGCCGCCACAGGTGGCGCAACGATTTGCTCTTCGAAGGGCACCTCGGCCCGAGGGCGCAACCACTCGCCGCTGGCACTCACGCGCACCGAGCGGCTGAAGGGCTCGAAGGTCCAGCCAACGGTCGCTGCCTCCACCTCGGTCCGGCGCGGGCCAGCGAACAGGGCGACCAGGCTCACAATGGCGACGACCAGCGCGTGACCGAAGGCCCGGGGACTGAGCCGGAGGGTAAGGCTCGGGTCCGCGCGCCGGGGAGCAAGTTGGGTGAGCGTGACGATCCACCTCCGCGACAACCAACGGGCGAGCCGCTCGCCAGCCATGCCGCTCTTCCCGCTATTCTGGCAAACCGCGCGCGACCGATCAACCGGCCGTGCGTCCGCTCGCTGGCTGGCAGCACTGGTGGTCCGCAGGCCCTGCGCGGCCAGGGGAAGCCGGGCACCCTGGTGCTGGGGTGGTCAGCCGCGCGTGACGAGCAGAGTGTCCGGGAGGTCGCTCAGCCGCTCAGGGCCAGCTGGGCCGACCAGGACCATCTCGCTCAGAGTGAGCGTCACCCCGCCGACTTCGTGAGCGGCGACGCTCACGACCAGGACATTCCCCACTTCGAGGAGGTCCTCCTCCGCCTGGCCGGTGGCCGGGAGCTCCGCAAGCTCAAGGCCGATCCCCCGCACGGCGCAGCCTTCCTGGGACGAAAGCCCTTGCTCGCGCAGGGCGGCCGCGAGGTGTGCCTCCACTTCGGCACAGGAACGCCCCGGCACGAGGGTGGCAACCGCAGCGCGGAGGGCAGTCGCGAGCGCGGTTGCAATCTTCTCGGCCCTGGGGAGCCGATCGCCTACCACGGCCAGCCGCCCGAGCTCGCTCCAGTACCCCGCAAGCGTGCCAGCAGCGACAAGCGGCAGCAGCTCGTGGCGCTGGAGCAGGGGGCCGCCCTCCGTGCTGGGCGGACGCTCCCCCAGCCAGAGCAGGGTCTCGCCGCCCGCTGAGGCAAGCTCGCGCCGCCAGGTCTCCTCCACTGCGGCCCAGCGTTGGCGTGGCTCGGCGACCGCAAGCGCCGCCTGGAGGGCAGTCGCATTCGCCACGGTGGCTGCCCGCAGCCGCGCGACTTCGGCGGCGCTTTTCACCGCCCGCACGCGCCGGAAGAGATCGCTCCCCGTGGGCAGGGTGAAGACGAGACGCTCTCCCGCTGCGAGGACTACTCCTGCCGTGAGGTCATCGAGGGCGAGCCGTCCCCCGTTCAGCCCCAGGGCAGCTAGCAGGTCGGCCAGGGCATCCGCGGCGGTCGTGAAGCGCGGGGGGTATCCCGACGCTTCCCCGGCCAGCGGCCGCTCGTCAGCCGGCAGGGGGAACAGGGGGTCTGGGCTCCCGTAGCAGCGGAGCTCCACCCCCTGCTGCAGCAGGGGGTCAAGGGAGAACCGCGCCCGTGCGGGCAGCACCAGGCCCAGCGGACGCGAGCGATCCGCCGGGAGCACTCCCCAGAAGGTGCCCGGGCGCGCCACGCGGGAGGTCTGGGTCGGCGCGAGGTCGCCGAGGTAGCGGAGGTTGGTCGGTGTGGTGGCGAGCAGGGCGTCCACTTCGGCTGCGGCGAGCACCTCCTGGGCGCGCTGGCGGTTCGCGAGCATCCGCTAGCGCCCGAGCAGGTCTCCGACCGATTTCGCCAGCCAGGCCGGCCAGAGGGCAGCGAAGAGCAAGAGGTGGAGGAGGAGCGCTGCGGTGACGGTCGCCCGGTCGGCCCGCTGGTAGAGCCAGCTCCAGAGTAGCCGGGCGAGGGTGGCCGGACCGATCAAGGCCACGCCGTAGACCACAATCAGGCCGACGCTAAAGGAGATGCGATAGGGCAGGCCGTGCAGCAGCCCCTGGATGAGCAGAATGCCGTTCAGGGCGAGCTGGAGCAGAATAACCGCCGAGACGAGCGTGGCGAGGGTCGCGCCCACCCAGGCGAATGCTCGCCGTGGCTCCGAGACGGGCAGGCGAGGGGAGGTCATGGCTTAGCTGGGAACGCGCGCCCCGCACTGAGGGCAGAACTTCGCCCCCGCTGGGACGACCGCCTGGCATTGGGCGCAGCGCTGCTCACTCGCGAGGCGAGCACCACAGTGGGGGCAGAACTTCGCTCCGGCGGGCACAGCCGCCTGGCAGGAGGGGCAGGCGACCGTGGCAGCAGGCACGGGCTCACTCGGGCGCAGCGCCTGCCCCACTAGGCCCGCCATCGCCGCGCCCATCCCCAGGCCAGCTCCCACGCCCAGCCCTTCCGCGGCGCCGCTCCCAGCCGCTCCGGGGTTCTGGGCTGCCTCACGCATCGCCTGGGCCGCCTGATAGCGGAGGTAGGCATCCATATTCTGCAGGCCGATGGCACCCATCCCCGCCCGCTGGTCGATCGCCTGCTGGACCACTTCCGGTGGCGTGATTGCCTGAATGGTGAGGGCGCGCAGGTCGAGCCCGAGCGCGGCGAACTGCTCCTGCACCCGTGCCCGCGTGCCGGCGGCGATCTCCTCGTACAGCCCCGGGAGGTCGAAGATCGAGCGCATCGTCTCGCCCAGCAGGTCGGTGAGGCTGGAGACGATGAGGCTGCGGAGATAGGTTCCCACCTGGGCGGTGGTGGTGATCCCCTGGCCACCGACAATCTTGGTCACGAACAGGCTGGGGTTGGCCACTGCGAGGGCGTAGGTGCCAAAGGCGCGCAGGCGCACCAGCCCCAACTCCTGGTCCCGGTAGGGGACGGGCTCCGGCGTCCCCCACTTCAGGTCGATGAACTCCCGCAGGCTGACGAAGTACACCTCCGCCCGGAAGGGCGAGCGCCCCCCAAAGGGGATCGCCAGCAGCTCGGTCAGGAGCGGGAGGTTATTCGTGCTCAGGGTATGCCGCCCGGGGCCGAAAGTATCGAGCGCTTTGCCATCTCGGAAGAAGACGGCCGCCTGGTACTCGCGAACGATCAGCTGAGAGCCGAGCCGGAACTCTCCGCTTCCCACTTCGGGGATGCGGTGAACGATCTCCTCCTCGCTCGGGTCGACGAACTCAATGACGTCGAGTATGGCCACCTGCTGCCTCCCTCCGCCGGCCGCAGCCGACGCTGCTCGAAGTATGCCGGATCCCGCGGGTTACCGCCGCTACCGCGGGAAGAGCTGGATGCTCTCCAGGTCGGTAAGAAACCCGAGCAGCACCACAGTCTCCGCCCCCATCTGCTCCGCCCACAACACTTGCACCTCGGAACGGAAGAGGGCAATCTGGGCGGGCACCTCACGCCGCGAACCGCTCGGCCCATCGAGGTCCACCCGGCCGAAGCCACGGTTCACGAGGCGGAGGGTATCACCGTCCAGAGTCACTTGCTCCTGGCGGAAGAGGTCCACTGCTGGCGGCTGGGGGTCCAGCAGGGCGAGGTCGCGCGCGGTCGGTCCGACCCAGAGCCAACGCACGCGGGCTCCCGAATCGAGCCGGAAGAGCCAGTAGGTCACCCCATTGAGCGTTGCCTGCTCCCGCGCCGAGACGACCGCGTTCATCCCCGCGGCCACCACGGCATCATTGAGGCGCAAGCGCTGGAGGGCAAGGAACTCCGGCCGCGTGACAGCTTGCGCTTCCAGGACGCGCCGGGGTGAGAGCTCCGGTGGCACTGTTCCCGAGACGATCGCCTCGTGCCGACGCTGGACCCGTGCGAGGAGCGCATCGGTCTCGCTGGTGAGGGTGGCAAGAGCAGCGCCAGGGTCGGTTCCCGCGAGCACGGCGGCGTGCACCGCTTCGACCTTGCCACCGAGCGCGTCGACCTCGGCATCTAAGGCACGGTCGAACTCGTAGAGAGCATCAAGCTGGGGCTCGCGGATAGCCTCGGAATCGAAGAGCCCCGCATAGCCGTAGGAGGCAGTCTTGAGGGTATCGATCAGCGTGCGGAATTTGGTCGCCGCTCGCTCAACCGGGCCCAGTGCTCTGAGGTTACCCGCCTCCAGCAGCCTCAGCTTGACCTCGTCCAGCCGCCGGAGCTGGGCTTCTAGCTTGGCTGCTAGATGCATGCGGAGAGCACGGTCCGCCTCGCGGCGGAGTTCCTTGCGCTTGTAGCCGCGATACCCGGGGATGGAGTCCATCCAGGTGGGGATGCTCGTCGGCAAGGGCGGGGGGTAGTCCATCAGTCGCTCCTCTTGCACAGCAGCTGCCACACAGTGAACGCGCAGGCGCTTATGGCGGTTCCATCCCTTGCCGGCCCGGCCGGTGCGTGCTACACTGATTGCAGGCCTGCGGGCAGTCTTGCCTGAAGGCTGGCCTGGTGCCCTACCAGGCAGTGGGGTTGCTGCGCCGGTCAGGCGCGGAGCGCTTCTCTTGACGGCCGGAGCGGTGCGGGCTACACTTCGATGCCCGTGTCCAGCACGGCGCGCACGTTGACAATCGCAGAGTGAGGGGCAGCGTAGAGTGGTGCCGTACTCGCAAGGAGAGCGAGCAAGGAC
>JAILZB010000073.1 GCA_023512725.1 Chloroflexota bacterium
GCTCCTGCTGGCTATCGCTATCTTCTTTCTCGCCTCTGGCGCGAGCGGGCTGATCTACCAGGTTGCCTGGGTACGAATCCTCAGCCTCATCTTTGGGGTAACGACCCAGGCCGTGAGCGCGGTGCTAGCCGGGTTCATGCTGGGGCTGGCGGTCGGCAGCTACCTTGCTGGCCGCCTCGCCGACCGGGTGCGTACTCCCCTGCTCGCCTATGGGGTCATCGAGCTTGGGATCGGCGCCAGCGGGCTGCTCACGCCCTGGGCCTTCGGCTGGCTGCGTGATGTGTACCCCGCGATCTATCGCTGGAGCGAGGGGGTCACCGCCGCCCTGGCGGACCTGGGCCCCCTGGCAGTGCTCGGCCTTGTGCTGCCGGATGTCCTCAGGCTCCTCTTGGCCTTTCTCATCATGCTGGTGCCGACGACGCTAATGGGCGCCACCCTGCCGGTGATCCTCCGCTCAACGCTCCTGATGGGGAACTCGCTCGGCTGCAGCGTGAGCTTGCTCTACGCTATCAACACCGCTGGCGCCATTCTCGGCACGGTTGCGGCTGGCTTCATCCTGATTGCGAACGCCGGCGTCCAGGGAAGCGTCCAGACCGCGGCGCTGATCAACCTGAGCGTCGGGGTGGCCGCTCTCGTGCTTGCCGCGCTGCGGCAACTCCTGATGGGGGCGCGGGGGGTGGGACTGAGCCGCGCGGCGGTGTTCGTTGCCTTTGGGTTCTCGGGCTTCTTCGCACTCGGCTACGAGGTGATCTGGTTTCGGCTGCTCGGCATCTTCTTCGAGAACGTGACGTACTCCTTCACCATCATGCTGGCCGCCGTCCTGTTTGGCCTGGCGGTGGGCAGCTACCTGCTTGGGCCAGTACTGGGGGCGCTGGGGCGATGGGTGAACTGGTGGGTGGTCTTTGCCCTGCTCGAGGTGGCGATCGGCCTGTGCGCGCTGCTCTCGGTGCGGGTGCTGAGCAACCTCGATGCCGCGGTCCAGCTACTGGGGAGCTGGGAGTGGCTCGGGGTGCTGCGCGATTATGAGGACTACCGCTCGGTGCTGGCGGCAGTCGCCGCGATTGCGCCCGCGATGTTCTTCTCCGGAATGACGTTTGCCGTGGCGGCCACGCTCTATGCTGGTGAGGAGGAGCACGTCGGCCAGCGGATCGGCACGCTCTACGCTTCGAACCTGGTGGGGTCGATCCTCGGCTCGGCGGTTGCGGGCTTCGTGCTGCTGCCGGTCCTTTCGAGCGAGCGCAGCCTGCACCTTCTGGCCACGGGCTCAGTGCTGGCGGGGGCGCTTGTGCTCTGGCTGGCACCGCGGCAGCAGACCGCCTGGACCTGGAAACTTGGGCTGACGGCTGGTGGGGCGCTCGTGTTCGCGGCGGTGCTCAGCACCACGCCCGACTTGCAGGCCAGTGTGCTTGCTGCCCGCTTTCCTGGTCAGGAAGTGCTCTGGTATCGCGAGGGGGTCGAAAGCTCGGTCACCGTCGTCCGGAACCCGGCCGACCGCACCATTACCCTCTACACCAACAGCCGGGGCCAGGCCCGCGATGACCCCGCGCTCGTCGAGTTCCACCGCTTGCTGGGGCACGTGCCGATGCTGGTGCACCCAGCGCCGAAACAGGCGCTGATCGTGGGAATTGGGGGGGGAGCGACGGCGGGCGCGATTGCGAAGTACCCCGAGGTGCACGTTGACGCGGCAGAACTCTCGGATGCGGTGATCGAGGCGGTGCGCTTTTTTGCGCACGTCAACTATGCCTTCTTCCAGCTGCCCAACGTGACGATCCGGCAGGTGGACGCGCGGAACTACTTGCTGCTCACCACCCAGCGCTACGACGTCGTCTCGGGCGATGCGATCCGGCCGAACGATGCGGGCTCGGCGACGCTCTATTCCCTGGAGTACTACCAGTTGGTCGCTCGTGCCTTGACCGAAACCGGGGTAATGGCGCAGTGGGTGCCGCCGTTCTCGGACTACCAGTACAAGATGATCCTGCGGACTTTCCTGACAGCCTTCCCCTACGCCACCCTCTGGCAAAGCGGTGACATCATCGTCGGGTCGAAATCGCCGCAAGTGATCGAGCGGGTACGCCTGCAGGCCCGCTTTGCCGACCCCCAGCTGGCGGCGGTGCTCCGTGAGGCCGGGCTGGCCCAGCCGAACGATTTCCTCAGCCGCTTCAACGCTGGCGCGGATGAGATCCGCGCCCGGATCGGCCCTGGTCCGATCATCACCGACGACCGACCGGTGATTGAGTACTTCCGCTCGCTGCCGCAAGATGGCCCCCCGGACGTGACCAGCTATAGCCGGGATATCCGCCCCTTTTTGCGCTGAGCTGCCGCTCAGAACAGCTTGGCGCCGAGCGGCACCGGGCGCTCCGGCACGCACAGGACGACCTCCCCACGCTCGGTGGGGAAGCCGGTGACCAGGCACTCCGAGCGGACCTTCCCGATCTGTTTCGGGGGGAGGTTGACCACGGCGACCACCAGCTTGCCGATCAGCTCCTCGGTGGTGTAGAGGGCCGTCAGCTGGGCGCTCGAGGTCTTGACCCCTAGCTCGGGTCCGAAATCGATCGTGAGCACGTAGGCTGGCCGCCGGGCCTGGGGCAGGGGGAAGGCCTGCAGGACTTTGCCCACGCGCAGCTCGACTTTGCTGAACTCCTCCCAGCTGATCTGTTCCATCGGGGTGACTGTCCTCCTCAGTGTGCGTCGGCCGATTCTGGGGCGAGGTGGGCACCGGTGGGCAGCTGCTACCCGCTCGCTGAGGCTCCCGTCGGCTGGGGCGCGGGTTGGCCCCGCCAGTGAGCGAGCGGCTGTCCGAACAGGTCGGCCGGAGCAGAGGCAGGCGCCCAGACCGTGACTGCTCCGCCGACGCGGAACGTCATCGGGGTGGAGCCCCAGGGCTCCCCGTCGAGTTCGACCGGCAGCGGCGGCTGCGTGCGAATGGTCACCGTGCGAACGCGGGCCCGGTCCACCCCCGGCGCCGCGCGGTGGCGCCCCAGCAGAAAGGCGAGCGAGTGCCGCAGCTTCGCCCAGAAGCCGACCCCGTGGAAGATGACGACGTCGAGCTGGCCATCATCGGCTCGCGCCTCAGGGACGAGCGGCATGAGCGCGAACAAGCGGGTGTTGGCGACCACCGCCATCAGGAGGTGGCGGCGCCGGCGGCGGCCATCGAGGCGGATCAGCGCGCGGGCGCCCTGGTAGCCAGGCATCACCCGCACCGAGGCAGCGATGAACGAGAGGGGGCCAGTCCGACGCTTGAGCGCAGGGTCGACCGCCTGGACCACCGCGGCGTCGAAGCCGATGCCCGCAAAAAGCAGGAAGTAGCGCCGCTCGCCAGCGAGCCCCGCATCGACCCGGAAGGGATGGCCCGCCACCAGCGAGCGGGCAGCTGCCACCGGCTGGAGGGGGAGCCGGAGCTCCCGGGCCAGCAGATTTGCCGTCCCGGCCGGCAGGATACTCAACGCGGTGGGACGGTTGACCAGGGGCTGGAGCACCTCGTTGACCGTCCCATCGCCACCGCTGGCGATCACCAGGTCGTAGCCAGCGGCAACGGCCTCGGCGGCAGCGCGGGTGGCATCGCCCGGCTGCTGGGTGAAGACACAATCGACCGTCCAGCCCGCTTCCGCGAACACCGCCTGCACCGCCGGGAGGTCCACCGCCCGGGCTGAGCCAGCCGCCGGGTTGACGACCAGCCGTCCGCGCATCAGCGCCTCCACCCGGGGGAAGCGGTGAGCGTGGCGGAGTTGGCAGCCAGGTGCGAGCACGGAGGAGGCACCGCCAGTGGCCGCCTCACCAGCGGGCCGGGCGGTCGCCAACGGCGGCCGCAAACTCGCCCCCGCGCAGGTAGCTTCCCCGCAGGGCCGCTGCGATCGATCCGCTCTGTTCGTAGGCAGCGATGAGGGCATGGGCGGGCGTCTGGCGACGCGCGAGCAGGTCGTGGAGGGGCTGGAGCCAGGCGCGGTCGGGGTCATCGGCGAGGGCTTCTGCCGCCGCCGCGAGCACCTGCTCTGCCTGCTGGCACACGGTGGGGTCATCGAAGCCGACCCTGGCGACGTGCTGATGAAGGGCACGGTCGGGGGTGAGCGCGCGCCCGCTGAGACGGTCGCTCAGCACCACGCCTTTGACCAGGGCCAGCAGGGCGCCATAGAGCCGAAAGTCGGCACAACTATCGCAGGCCTTGAACTCGATCCGGCCATCCTCGGCGGGGATACGCGCGGGCTTGGTGAGCGAAGGCTGGCTGGGGACCAGGTGGGCCCGGTCAGCGAGGAAGACCAGGGCAGCCGGGCGGGCGCCCGTGCGGAGGAACGTCCGGCGCGAGTAGCCGGGCCAGCGCTGCCCCTCGCTAAAGGGGGAGGAAAAGCTGAACGGGACGATCCAGGGGCTGTAGTAGGTCAGCTTGCGGCCGGCATCGACGCAGCGATCGGGCGTGAACTCGGGGAAGGAGAGGTTGAGGTCTGGTCCGTAGGTCAGCATCGAGATCTCGGCAGTCTGCTTTTCCGGGGAGCTCGCGCGACGGGCCTGTTCCCAGGGGCAGAGCGGTGGTTCGGGATGGAAGCGCGTCTGGAACGGGTTCAACGAGATCCAGACCGGTTCAAAGCCGGCGGCGAGCACGTGCTGGCGAAGCTGGGCGAAGCTGGTGCTCAGCTCGGCCACCGCCGCGGCGATACTCGGTTGGATCGTCGTGCGGACCTCGATCCCCTTCGGCGCGGTGGTAAGGTACTGACCGCTGTGGTCGTACCGCTCGTAGCCTTCGATGTACCAGCGTTTCTCTTTGATGCCGAGGTCTCCGATGCGCAGCATCGGGTAGTCGCTCTCGTAGCGAGGCAGGTGCTGGACGATCGCGGCGAACTCTTCAAAGCGCGTGGTGGTCCAATCGGCAAAGCTGCCGTCTGCCCGCAGAAAGGCGACCTCGTGCTCGATCCCGAACTGCGCCATGCTCCTCCCTAGCTGGCGATTATACGCGGCCAGGATGCTCCCCGCTGGACGCGGGGTTGTCCATCCGGCCAGAATGCGCGTACTTCCAGCAGAGCACGCGTGCAATGGGAGGACCATGCGATGCACTCGGCGTGAGATCCTGCAGGGTGCCCTCGCCCTCGGTGCGGTGGGGGCACTTGGTGGCTGTGCCCGCCTGCCGGAGGTGCGGGTTGGCATCGCCTTCGGCACCCAGCCGCTCTGGCGCTATGCAGCGGCGCGGAAGGCGGCCCTTGAACAAGCGACGGGCACGCGGCTGAGCTTCCTCGCCTATGCGAGTGAGGGGGAGCTCCGGCGGGCCTTTCGCAGTGGTCAGCTCGAGGTGATCGCCACCCAGCCCACTCAGCTGCCGCTGCTGCGGGGCGAGGTCGGGCCCCTCCAGTTCTTTCTCGCCCTCGCCTGGGTGGCCGAGAGCCTGCCGCTCATCGTCGCGGCGGATGCCCCCTTCTCCCGCCTGGACGACCTCACGGGCAAACGACTCGCCATCCTGGGCAGCGACGACCCTGGCCTGGCCTACTGGCGGGCGTTCGTGCTCGCCCTGACGGGTACCCGGCTGGAAGATCGCCTGCACCTGGTGAGCGGGATCGAGAACCCGGGC
The DNA here is from genome assembly GCA_023512725.1 of Chloroflexota bacterium. Lineage (GTDB taxonomy): Bacteria > Chloroflexota > Dehalococcoidia > SpSt-223 > SpSt-223 > JANWZD01. The sequence goes on from JAILZB010000073.1 coordinate 5,552, forward strand.
CTCGCCATCCTGAACGGGACGGTCGAAGCGGCGGTGGTCAACTCGGGGCTGTGGGTCTCCTACAAAGCGAGTGGGCGCTTCCGGGCGGTGATGGACCTCGGCCAGGCCTGGAACGAGGTGAGCCGCGGCCAGCCACCGCTCGTCTTCGGGGGGTATGTGGCGCGCCAGGAGTGGCTCGCGGCCAACCGCCCGGTCGTCGAGGCCCTCGCTCGGCTGACGCGCGAGGGGTTCGAGCGCTTCGTGGCAGAGCCAGCTGAGTTCGGCCGGGTGGTGGCAGAGTTCCAGCAGCCGGCCAGCGGCGCACCGGGGGTGGTGGCGGTAGCAGCCCAGCAGCCGGAGCAAGCGCTCGCGATCGCGCGCTTTCTCGGGATGGACGTGGTCACCGCCGAGCGGCTTCACCTGGCGGAGGGCGACATCGCTGCCTATCGGCTGGTCTTCGAGCTGTTGGCGCGAGCCGGGTACCTTCCGGCACCCGTGGGGGAGGCTAGCGCGCTCTTCCTCTCCGGGGTGCTCGGGGCGCGCGGGTGAGCGTCCGGATCGGACTGCTCGGCGCCGCCCGCATTGCGCCGAAGGCACTGATCCAGCCAGCGCGCAGCTTGTCCGAGGTGGAGGTGGTGGCAGTTGCAGCGCGCGACCCTGCGCGGGCCCACGCCTTCGCCCGACGCTACGGCATTCCTCGCGTCCACCCCGATTACGCAGCGCTCCTTGCCGACCCCACCATCGAGGCCGTCTACCTTCCCCTGCCCAACAGTCTCCACGCCGAATGGGCAGCGCGTGCGCTTCAAGCGGGCAAGCACGTGCTCGGTGAAAAGCCGCTCGCGGCGAACGCTCGCGAGGCTGAGCAGCTCGCCACGCTCGCCGCGGCCAGCGGGCGGGTTCTGCTCGAGGGGTTTGCCTATCGCTACCACCCCCTGGCCGAGCGGCTGGAGGCGCTGCTGGCGAGCGGCACCCTGGGGCAGGTCCGGCGCTACGAGGCGGTGTTCCAGGCGTTCATCCTCCGGCCGGGGGATATCCGCTGGCGGCTGGAGCTTGCGGGTGGCAGCCTGATGGATACGGGGTGCTATCCGGTCAGTTTCGTCCGCTGGCTGGCGGGAGCCGAGCCGGAGGTGGTGGCGGCGCGGGCACGCCTCGCTGCGCCGCAGGTCGACCGCACGATCTGGGCTGAACTCCGCTTCGCCGATGGACGAACGGCGCGCGTGCGGGGGGCGCTGCGCAGCTGGTCGGGACCGCAGAGCGCCGCGCGAGTGGTGGGGACGGCAGGAGAGCTGCGCGTCCTCAACCCCTTTCACCCGAGTCGCCCCGGCTACCTGCTGATCGTTCGCAGCCAGCGCGGGCGCGCGTGGGAAGTCGGTCGGGGAGAGGATGTCTACCGCTGCCAGCTCCGGGCGTTTGCGGCTGCCATCCGCGGGGAGGGGGTGGTCCGCACTGGCCCGGTGGAGGCAGTAGCGAACCTCCGCCTGATCGATGCGATCTACCGGGCGGCTGGGCTCGCCCCCCGCGGTCAGCTCACCTGAGGCTGGCGGTTAGAACGCGCGACGGCGTAGCATCACGGTAGACCGCTGTTCAACAGGATTGATACTCAGTATCATTCCGCTCGGTAGGATGGACCAGAGTTACGATGTCGTGATTGTGGGCGCCGGCCCGGCCGGGCTGGGTTGTGCCAGGGTGCTCCAGGAGCTGGCGATCGACCACGTGGTGGTGGAGCGGTACGAAATCGGGGCCTCGTTCCGGCGCTGGCCGGAGGGCATGCGGATGATTACGCCCTCCTTCCCCAGCAACCAGTTCGGCTTGCTGGACCTCAATGCTTGCGTCCTGAACACCTCGCCGGCCTATTCGCTCCAGCGCGAGCACCCGACTGGCCCCCAGTACGCTGCCTACCTGGAAGCAGTCGCGGAGTATTTCGGGCTTGCGGTCGAGACGGGGGTGGACGTGCGGGATGTCTACCCCCGACCGCAGGGTGGGCTGGTGGTGGAGACCTCGCGTGGGCCGCTTCGCGCCGGGTTCGTGATCTGGGCGGCGGGGGAGTTCCAGTATCCCGCGCGGCGGCCATTCCCCGGGGCGGAGCACTGTCGCCACACGGCGACAGTGCGCTCCTGGAAGGCTCTGCCCGGCGAGCACTTTCTGGTCATCGGTGGGTACGAAAGTGGCGTGGATGCGGCGGTGCAGCTCTGCCGGCTAGGCAAGCGGGTGACGGTGCTAGAACGGAAGGCGAGCCTCGCCCCCCTGACGAGCGACCCGAGCCTGACCCTCTCGCCGTTCACCCTCGAACGGCTAGAGCGCGCCCAGGCGACCGGCCGGGTGGAGGTGGTGACGGGTGCTGAGGTCGTCGCGGTCGAGGGCGAGCGGCGAGGCTGGCGGGTGCTGAGCCGTGAGGGGACGGTCGTTCGCACGAACACCCAACCCCTGCTGGCGACCGGCTTTGCGGGCAGCTTGAGCGTGATCGCTGAGCGCTTCGCCTGGCGGGAGGATGGCTTTGCCCAGCTCACGGCGGAGGACGAATCGACACTGACGCCGGGGCTGTTTGTAGCTGGTCCGCTCGTCCGCCAGCAGCAGGCGGTCTTCTGCTTTATCTACAAATTCCGCCAGCGCTTTGCGGTGGTGGCGAATGCGATCGCGCGCCGGCTGGGCGTTGACCCCGCGCCGCTGGAGCACTACCGCCAGCGGGGGATGTACCTGGACGACCTCTCCTGCTGCCAGGAAGCGTGTGCCTGCTGAGGCGGTGCTGGCTTCCCAGTGAGTGGCCGCCGGCACGGCCCACTGGAGGCGCCTAGCAACGCAGTAGGAACGGGGCTGCGCTTCCGGCGCTCGGCTTCCCCTTCCCCGGCAGCGAAGATGGTGCGAGGTCCGGATTTCCCGGAGAGCGGGAGCACAGCGCGCCGCGCTGGTTGAGCCAGGATAAGCGCGCGCCCTATCATCCGCCCAGCCAGAGCACTGGAAGGGGTATGTCACTCGAGGAGCGGATCCGTACGCGCCAGGCCTCAGTAGCCGTCGTTGGCCTGGGCTACGTTGGGCTGCCGCTTGCCGTCGGCCTGGCCGGGGTCGGCTTCCTGACCCTCGGCGTCGATATCGATCCCCAGCGGGTCGAGCAGGTGAACCGGGGCGAAAGCTACCTGGAAGGCGTCCCTAGCAGCGAGGTCGCTCGGCTGGTCAGCAGCGGGCAGCTCAAGGCCACCACCAACTACGCCTGCCTGGTGGACACTGAGGTCATCTGCATCTGCGTGCCCACGCCCATCCTGCCCAATAAGGCGCCCGACCTCTCGTTCATCATGGCGGTCGCCCGTGAGATCGCCATGCGCCTGCGCCGCGGCCAGCTGATCATCCTCCAGAGCACTACCCATCCGGGCACGACCGAGGAAGATGTGCTCCCCCGCCTGGAGGCGAGCGGCCTGAAGGCTGGCGTCGACTTCCACCTCGCCTTCTGCCCCGAGCGGATCAACCCCGGCGACCGCCAGTTCACGGTGGCCAACACGCCCAAGGTGGTCGGCGGGCTTACCCCCACCTGCACCGAGCTGGCAGCGTTGGTGATGGAACAGTTCGGTGCCAGCGTGCTCCGCGTCTCTTCACCCCGCGTGGCCGAGATGACCAAACTCCTGGAGAACATCTTTCGCTCGGTCAATATCTCGCTCGTCAACGAGATGGCCCTGCTGGCCGAGCGGATGCGGATCGACTTCTGGGAGGTGATCCGCGCTGCCTCGACCAAGCCGTTCGGCTTCATGCCATTCTATCCCGGACCGGGCGTTGGTGGCCATTGCATCCCCGTGGACCCTTTCTACCTCTCGGCCAAAGCGCGGGAGTACGATTTTTCCGCTCGCTTCGTGGAGCTTGCCGCTGAGATCAACCAGGCGATGCCCTACCATGTGGTGGAGAAGACGTCCCAGGCCCTCGCGAGCTGCGGCCGTGCCCTCCGCGGCGCCTGGGTCCATGTATTGGGGGTCGCCTTCAAGAAGGATGTCGACGACCCACGGAACTCACCTGCCGAGCGGATCATCGAACTCTTGCTCAACGCGGGTGCGCGCGTTACCTACAGCGACCCCCACGTGCCCGTCTTCGCGGTCGGGGGGAATGCCATTCGGCCCGAGCGTACCACCCTGACTGCGCTCGAGCTGGACTGCCTCTCGCTCGCCGAGCCGGACTGCATTCTGATCGTGACCGCCCACTCCGCCTTCGACTACGCGCGGGTCGTGCGCGAAGCCCGCCTGATCGTCGATTCGATGAATGCTACCGGTCCCCTCGCGAGCGGCGACCGGCGGATCTTTACCATCGGGCGGCCGAACCCGGTGTGAACCCGCTGAACGGACACCAGCTCGGGGCGCGCCGTATCCTCGGCGTCCGCGTCGATGATGTGACAATGGCCGAGGCCGTTGCCCTGATCGGCAGCCTGATCGCCGCTCGCCAGCCGAGCCAGGTGGTCACGATCAACCCCGAGTTCGTCATGCGCGCCCGCCGCGACCCCACATTCGCGGCCATCCTCGAGGCCGCTGCCCTGGCCGTGCCCGACGGGAGTGGCCTTGCCTGGGCCTGTCGCCGCGCCGGCCTGCCCTTGCGCGGGCTCGTCCGTGGCGTCGAGCTCGTGGAGGAACTGGCCAGGGCGGGGGCTGCAGCCGGCTGGCGGTTCTTCCTCCTCGGCGCCGCAGAGGGGGTCGCGGCGGCGGCTGGACGGGCCCTGGCGCGGCATGCCCCCGGCCTGACCGTGGCGGGCACCTTCGCCGGTAACGCCGCCCCCGCTGGCGATGCCGAGACGACCGCCGCCATCCGCGCCGCTTGTCCCATCGACCTGCTGCTGGTCGCGTATGGCGCGCCGGCCCAGGAGCGCTGGATCGCGCGCAACGCGGCAGCGCTGGGCATTCCGGTCAGCATCGGCGTCGGTGGCACGTTCGATTACCTTTCCGGCCGCGTCCCCCGGGCCCCACGCTGGGCGATCGAGCACGGGCTGGAGTGGCTGTTCCGGCTGCTCCGCCAGCCCTGGCGCTGGCGCCGCCAGCGCGCGCTGCTCGCCTACGCCTGGCTCATCCTGCGCGACCGTCGCGCTGTGACCGCTACCCAGCGCACACTGCTGCTCCCCCCTCTTGACAGGCAAGCAGACTAGCAGCATAGTGTAGCTACGTGTGGGCGAAGGCCTGACACAGCGGTGGTGGCTTCCCCACTGGGCTCCTCCACCGCTGAGCTGCCGAAAGGAGACACCCGTGCCATCAGGAAGGAAGTGGTTCTCACCTCTCAGCGCGACGCCCCCCGGCCGCCTTCTCGCTGCATTGCTCCTCGCCGCTTCCCTGCTTACCGTCCCAGGGGGTCCGGCCGCGGCCCAGGCACCAGAAGACTTTCCCATCGACGGCGGGTGGTTCTACACCCAGACCCGCGGTGGGCAACCGGCGGGCTATGGCTACGCGGTGGTCGACCTGGGTGGCGTGCCGATGTGGACTGCCTTCCGGCAGCTTGGGGGAGTCGCCCGGCTCGGCTACCCGATCTCCCACCGCTTCATCTGGGATGGCTTTCCCGCTCAGGCGTTCGAGGGTGGGGTCCTGCACTGGCGGGCTGACGTGGGCGTGGTCCAGATCGTCAACGTGCTCGACTGGCTCGGCCAGCACGGCTTCGATAATTGGCTTGCCGCTACCTACGGCGCCGCGCCCTCCCTCGACTGGCGGGATGATGTGCTCTACAACTGGGAGGTCGTCAAGGCCCGCCACTTCCGCCTGCTCGACGGCAGCCCGCGCATCCGCGAGGCCTACTTCGGCATCGGCGCTGACCCGGTGACGTATTACGGCCTGCCCCAGTCGGCGGTCGATAACGGGGACACGTTCGTGGTACGCACGCAGCGCGCGATCTTCCAGGAGTGGCGGCGCGATGTGCCCTGGGCCCGGGCGGGGACCGTCTTTGTGATCGATGGCGGGCAGGTCCTGAAGGATGCCGGGATCATCCCCGCCGCCGCCCAGGCTCCGCTCTTGCCTGGACCAGCGATCGCCCTGGCGGGCTTCCCACCGGTCGCCATCCTCCAGCCGCAGCCGGTCGGCACCGGGATCCGGGCTCCTGCACCACCTCCCGATGCGCTCTGCCCGCCCTACGCTCCGGTGCAACCGTTCCGACCGAACTGCCGCATCCTCTACGGCTTCCCGCCCGGCCAGCCGGTGCCACCCGGTGGAGTGCCTGCCACCGACGTGCCTGTCCCGGTCGTGCCGCCGCCAGTTGCTGTCGTGCCGCCCGCCCCGGCGGTGCCACCCCCAGCGCCTGTGCTCCCCCCGACCCTCCCCCCAGGGCAGCCCGTGCCGCCACCCGTCCTCCTGCCTGCTCCCTTCCCGGTGCTGGTATTTGGCGGTTCCTGCCTGGGCGATGAGACGATGGAGTTCGTGCCCAACCCGGCGATTGCGGACCGGGAGTTCTCGCTGGAGGTCTCCTCCGCTCGCTATACCCTGGGCGTCGGGCTAATCGGGCCGGGGAGCATCCGCCTGCGCGAGGTCGTAGCTGGGGGGAAGGGAACCGTCTGGAAGTTCGCCGTTATCGCGCCGGCGGGGCGCTGGACCTACGTGTTCACCCGGGATGGTGGCGCGTTCGCCTGCACCCAGGGTACCGTCGAGATCGTCCGCCAGTAGGAGGCGCGACCTGCCACCCTGCACCGAGCGGACACGACCGAGGAGGACGGTCGGTGGGATGGCGCCAGGCGCTCCTGCTGATCAAAGCGACGTGGGCTCTCTACCAGCGCCAGCGTGGGCCGCGGATGGCGGCAGCTCTGGCCTACTATGCCGTCTTCTCACTGGCGCCACTACTGGTGATCGCGGTCAGCGTGGCCGGGCTGTTCGTGAGCCGGCGGGAAGCGCTCGGGCAGCTCTACGCTCAGGTCTACCAGGCAGCCGGGCAGGAAGTGGCCAACTTGGTGCTGCGCATGCTCGAGCCGTCCTTTCGCGAAAGCACCAGCGTGCTGGCGGCGGCCATTGGCCTGGCCACTCTCCTGTGGGGTGCGCTCGGCATCTTCGTCCAGCTGCGGGATGCCCTCAATGAGCTGTGGGAGGTGCCGCCACCGCCGGGGCTGAGCATTCGGGAGTTCCTGCGTACCTATGCCGTTTCGCTGCCACTGGTGGCACTAGCTGGCCTCGTGCTGCTCGCCCTGGTCATCGCGGCGACTGTCCTCAGCGCGCTGGAGGACTGGCTGGGCGGCCTCCGGGGGCTGGCCCAGGTGGTGAACCTGGTCGTGGTGACCGCGATCACCGCCCTGCTGTTCGGGGTGGTCTACAAAGTGGTGCCGGCACGGCAGCTACCCTGGCGCGCGGTGATCGTGGGGGCAGTAGTCACGGCGGTGCTGTTCTTGCTTGGTCGGAGCGTCCTCGCCTTCTATCTCACGCGCTTCGCTCCCACCTCCGCCTTTGGCGCGGCCGGGGCGCTGGTCGTCCTCCTGCTGTGGGCCCAGTACTCTGCCCAGATCGTGCTGCTGGGCGCAGCCTTCACCCGGGTCTGGGCGCAGCGACACGCCCTGCCGCTTGCCAGTGCCCCCGCTGAGGGAGGCGACCGCACGGAGCCGGCCTAACGGGGAGAGGCGCGTTCGCCGTATTCGGTGGCCCACCGGGCGAAGAGCCGCTCGAGCTGCGCTCGCTCCCCCGTGAAGTGCCCGAGCGGCTCTCCGGTTGCCGAGACCAGCCAGACCGAGGCCTGCTCGAGGGGGAGTGCCGGAGGGGCCGGTGCAGCCACCAGCCGTCCCTCGGCACGCAGAACCCGCCAGTGATAGCCCGCGATCCCCCCGCTCACCAGCAGGACAGCCGCTGCCCGCACCCCTTCGACAAGCGCAGCATTGAGTGAGCGGGCAGCGAGGGCCACGCTCAGGGCCTGATAGGCGATCGTCGCGGCCGCCAGCAGAGCCGCCAGCACGGCCGCCCCCAGGACGAGATAGAGGTACAGCCGCCGCGGGAGGGAAGTCGCCTCATCGACTGCCGGGCGGGGACTCCAGGCCCTCAGCCAGACGGGGAGGCCGATCAGGGCGAGGGTGGCGACGGTGCTCATTTCCTGCCGCCAGCGGGTCGCACTGAGCGCGACGGCCCCAGTCTGGAGGTCGCCGAGCACCCAGAGGACACCGGCCACTCCGACTGCCAGGATCCCAAGCGCGATCAGGGCGGTCAGATACCGCGCCAGCCAGGCGACCGCACGCTGGGGGGGCAAGGCGGTGGCCGGCGTCACCTCGCGTCGGAGCACGCGCCAGTAGTACCACCAGCCGATCCCCGCCACCAGCGCGGTAGCAGCCGGCTCGCCCAGGCGGACCAGCAGCCCACCCTCCAGGCTAGCTTCCCGGGGGACACCCAACGCCTGGCCCAGCAGAAACGCGAGCAGCTGGCCAAGCTGGAGGAGCGTGACCAGCAGCGTCACGCCCAGGGTCGCGAGCAGGAAGGCCACGCGGAGCAGGGAAGAACGGTCGTCTGCCGCAGTCGGACCGCTGGTCGACCAGCGCCAGTGGAATCCCCAGAGGCCAAGCGCAACTAGGGCCGGGCCGCTGCTCTCGCGGATGGAGACGAGTGGGTCGAGCAGGGGAGCCCCCACGACAATCCCCCAGAGCGAACGCAGGAGAGCAGCACTCGCGGCCAGCACCGCTAGGAAGCTGCCGAAGGCGACGCCGTAGACATAGCAGCGTCGGAGGGTCGCGACCACCCCGCTCTCCCCGACCGCAGCCCGATCGCGAGAGGCTACCTGCCAGTGGTATCCCCAGAGCGTCGCCGCCACCACGACCAGCGGCAGCTGCTCCAGGAGCCGCTCACGTGCGAGTGGTGCGCGCAGGAGCACGTCCAGACCCGCCGTGAGCAGGCCACTGAGCGCAATCGCTCCGGCAATCACACTCCCAGCGAGCACACCGTAGAGGTACAGCCAGCGCAGCGCTGCCGATCGCTCTTCGGAGTCGCGGGCGGCGAGCCGTTGCGCCAGTCCCCAGTGCAGCAGCCAGACCGGCAGCGCCACCAGGGCAAAGCCGCTCGCCTGAGCGACCGTCTCGCGCCAGACCAGCGGGCCAATGGCCCCACTCACCAGAGCGAGCAGCACCCGCCCCAAGGTGACCATTCCGCTCGCGAGCAAGGCCAGGCTCACCAGCGCGACGAGGAGCACATAGCCGCGTCGAACCGTCCGCATGGTTTCTCAGGACCCCACGGGCGGCCGCTCAGGGAGATACGGTTCGTTCGGTTCCAGAATGCGCCAGCGCCCACTCTCCTGGGTGAGCAGCACGACCTGGGCTTCGCTCCCGCCACCACCAAACAGCCCGCCACCGTACAGGACGAAGACGGGCACCCGGGCCGTGGTGCTTTCCAGGGTGGCTTCCCCCACCGCGTAGCGGCGGTCGGTCCGGCTGAGAAAGCTGGCCAGCCGGATGAACTGGGCGCGTGAGATGCGCCCTCTGGTCTCGGCCGCGAGCAGGTCGTAGGCGCGGTCGGCGTCCCCGTTCTGGAGCAGCCAGAGGTAGCGCAGCGTTACCCCTCGCGGCGTGGTCTCATCACCCACCGGACCGTGGCCGACCCCGAAGGCGACGGTTGCTACCCCCAGCGCAACGAGGCTAATCACCGCGATGGTCACGGCGACCGTAAATCGGTCCATCGAGCCCCTTTCTCCTGGTGCAGGTGGCGAGCGGTCAGGACGTGCCACCCTAGGCCCTACCCGGCCAATCGCGGCGACCAGAACGGCAACGGTCGACCCTTCCCCCGCCGGCCTCATCAATGCGGTCGCAGCGGCGCTGCCAGGGTTCCGGTGGCGTGCCACCTGCCCCGGCCAGTCCCCGCTCGCGTGGGGAGGGTTAGATCTCCGAGACGTCCTTGACCTCGCTTCCCGGCCAGTCCCCGCTCGCGTGGGGAGGGTAGCAGATGCGCGGTTGGCGCGCCGGAGCGGGATCGGTGGGGTAGAGGTGTCTTGAATCGGTACGGGCGGGCAGCTGTCCACCGTGCTGATAAAGCGGTTTCACGATCGACGTCGCGCCTCTGGCGTACTCCTTCACGCGGCACGCCCGGTGGAGGATGAACGCCCGGCAAATCCTGCTCCTGGCCATCCGGGCGGTTCTCACCTAAGGTTGCAAGGCGTGGGTTCCCAAAGCCCGCGCCTTCGTTCTCGGCCGGCGCGAGGTGATGCGCTCCCGCGCACGGGGGATTGACCTGACACCGTTCGAAGCGCACCTGGCCACGTACCTGCTCCTGCCCCGGGCGGAAGCCTCCTCCAGCATCGTGGGACCAGCAGCAACCACTTACTCGCACCGCCCAGAGCAAGCGCGGCCAACGCGGCTGGAAGGGCGAGCGTTCCCCTGCTCTCCTTTCCCCGTGCGAGGGGTTCGGGCGAGTGAGCCGTTGCGCCCGCCTGGCCGAAGAGAAGAGCGAGGAGGCCGACGGCTGGCCAGCCGGCAACGGTGCCGCGCACTTTCTCTGCCACGCCGGGCTATCTGCTAGCTGATCGGTACGGCTGCGCCTAGAGTCGATGCGCTCATTGGCCTGCCGCTGCCGGCAGCCGAGCGGCCGCGATCTCAAGGGGGAGGTTGTTACGCTCGTGCTGAAAAGCCCCAAGCTCCGTCGCGTCAGTAGCCGTCCCATGCTCCGAGTGATAGCTTCCTCCTATACTCCGGAGCAACGCGGTTCAACTGCCCCCTTCCCCGAACCGCCTGCCAGGCGTATTGGAGGAGACCCATTGGACCACTTGGTCCTTGCGGATAACGGCACCTTTATCGTCAGCCAGTGGAACGGCGACATCCTCGACGATGAGCGTGGGCTAGGGCTCTACCGCAGCGATATGCGCCACCTCAGCCGCTTCGAGCTGGTGCCCTGCGGGTGGACGGCCGAGCTGATGAGCGCCTCCGCGGACCGCAACTACGTCGCCACGATCCAGCTTTCGAACGGGGCCTTTCTCGACATGCGCGGCCAGACCGTGCTGCCCCATACCATTAGTCTGCGCCGTAACCGCGTGGTCGCGGGCTCCTTTGTCGAGCGGATCGGCCTTCAGAACTACAACCCCTTTCCCGTCGAGACGGCGCTTGAGCTCTGCGTGGCAGCGGACTTCCGCGATATGTTCGACATTCGTGGCTTTGCGCGCGGCCGGCGCGGCACTATGCTGCCACCCGAGCTCGGTGAGCAGGTAGTGCTGCGTTACCAGGGCGCTGATGGGATCGAGCGACGGACGCGGCTCAGCTTCGACCGCCCGCCCGTGGAGATGGTGGTCGAGGAGCCGGCGCCACCCCCACCCCGCCCGCAGCCAAAAAGCACCATCCCAGGGCGGAAAACCCCAAGACCAATGCGGCCGG
>JAILZB010000074.1 GCA_023512725.1 Chloroflexota bacterium
GCATGCCGCTTCGCCTCGGTCGCATCGACGATGTTGTTGGTGGCAAACGAGGTGTAGGCTGGGAAGGAAGGGTTCGAGCGCGAGAGGTGGAAGCGCAGGGTGTAGTCGTCGAGGATCTCGAGGTCGTCGATCGAGGCGAGGCCGGCCAGGTAGCAGGAGCGCCAGTAGCCGACCTGCTTGAGATGATAGACGCGTTCCCAGCTCCAACGGACACACTCGGCAGTCAGCTCGTTTCCCCAGTTGCTGCGGACGCCGCGACGGAGATGAAAGGTCCAAACGCGATAGTCATCGGCGGGCTCCCAGGCGACTGCCAGCCTCGGTTGGAGGTCGCTGGCGACCGGGTAGCGGATGCCCTCCTCATCTTCGGCGATGCGTGGTGTCGTGAGGGGCTCGTAGGGGATGTGGATCTGGAAGTAGGCGGCTGAGCGGCGGGGGCCCTGCCCTAAGCGCGTGGAGTCGGGGTCCCAACTGACCGTGATCCCGCTCTGGGTGATCGGCCAGACAAGCTCGGTAGCGGATGGCATTAGTCCTCCTGGTCTCCGGCGGCGGCCCGCTCTGAGACGGCTGTCGGCCAGGCCAGCGCTCGCTGGAGGGGAGTATGCCACGTGGTGCGCGATCGGGGATAATGGGCGCAGTGGCAGGCTCGGGAGGAGCAATGGACCAGCTCGCGGTGATGGTCGTCGGCGCTGGCATGGGTGGCCTGGCAGTGACGCTCGCGCTGCGTCAGCAGGGCATCGCGACGGTGCTCTACGAACAGGCACCCGAGCTTTCGGAAGTCGGCGCGGGGATCATGCTGACGCCGAATGCCTGTCGTGCCCTGATGGCCCTCGGGGTGTTCGAGGCGATCGATGCGCGGGCCCAGCGGCCCGGGGCCACCCATTACCGGGACTACCGGACGGGAGCCATCCTGACCAGCGTGCACTACGATGAAGCGTTCCAGCGGCGCTACGGCGGACCGTACCTGACCATCCACCGCGCTGACCTCCAGGATGCGCTCAAACAGGCCGTCCTGGCCCACGACCCAACCATCCTCCAGCTCGGGCACCGGCTGGTCGAGGTCGAGCAGGATGAGCACCGTGTGACGGCCTGCTTTGCCAACGGGGTGCGGGCCTCAGCCGACCTCCTGATCGCCTGCGATGGCATCAAGTCGGTCGTGCGGGAGCAGGTGTTCGGGCTGGGCTCAGCGACCTTCTCCGGCCATGTTGCTTACCGGGGGATGGTGCCGATTGAGCGGCTGGGACCGGAGTACCGCACGGCCGATACCTCCACGACCCTCGGGCCCGGGCAGCACTGGGTGATGTACACCGTCAAGCAGGGGGCATTCCTGAACTACGTGGCGATCCCGGAGCGTGGCGCCTGGACGGAAGAGAGCTGGTCGGTGCCGGCCACGGCAGAGGAGCTGCGGCAGGAGTTCGCGCACTGGCATGCCAGCTATCACCAGCTGATCGACCTCACCCCGCCGGAGCGGCTCTTCAAATGGGGGCTGTTCGACCGCGCTCCCCTCCCGCGCTGGGTAGCGGGCCGGGTGGCACTGCTCGGGGATGCTGCTCACCCGACGACACCGTTCATGGCCCAAGGCGCTGCAATGGCCTTTGAAGATGCGGTCGTGCTTGGGCGGGCGCTCGCAGCAAGCCAGACTCTACCGGAGGCGCTCGCGACCTATGAGCGTGTCCGCCTGCCACGGGGCAGCTGGGTGCAGGTCCGCTCACGCTTCTTCGGCCAGCTGTACCACAAGCAGGCGCCGCCGGACGAGATCAGCCTCGAGCGACGGGCCGCCAACGACGTGCTCTATCCCTACGATGCGGCAAGTGTGCCGCTGGAGGGAGCACCCCTCCCGGCCTGAGCGCGCGTTCCGGCTGCTCAGCGCGCTCTCCCGCCTGGGGCCGCCTTCTTGCTCGCCAGCCTCGCTCTGCCGAACAGGGGGCGACTAGCGAGCTTGGAAGCGGGGTGGCCGCCGTTCGAACCAGGCCCGCGGCCCCTCGCGGGCGTCTTCGCTGGCGAGCAAGCGCTGGTACGCCAGCACGCTGTAGCGAGAGGCCACCTCGACCGGCTGGCCAAGCGTCGACCACAGGATCTCTTTGACCGTGCGCACTGCCAGCGGTCCATTCTGGCAGAGCCGCTCGGCGAAGGCGGTGGCTGCTGCCATCAGCTCCGTGCTCGGCACCACGCGGTGCACGAGCCCGATGCGATAGGCCTCTGCCGCAGTCATCCACTCGCCGAGCGCTAACGCTTCCAGCGCATGGGCGTAGCCGATCAAGCGGGGGAGGAGCAGCACCCCCACTGGCGGGATGAGGCCGAGGCTCACCTCGGAGAAGCGGAACCGGGCATGCTCGGCGGCAAGGCGGAAGTCGCAGCGGAGCGCCCGCTCCACCCCGCCACCGACCGCAAGCCCATTGATGGCAGCAATGGTGGGCTTCCAGGTTTCGGGGTCCACACTCGTCCGCTGGATGGTGCCGCGCTCCCAGACCTCCTTCCAATCGCTGAGGTCGCCGCCAGCGGAAAACGCCTGTTCACCAGCGCCAGTGAGGATGAGGACCCAGCAGCTATCGTCACGGTCGAAGTCCGCCATCGCCTCGCTCAGCTCGCGCTGCGTCGCGAAGTCGACCGCGTTCCGCTTTTCAGGGCGGTTGATGGTGAGGTAGGCGATCCGGCCGCGCTTCTCGTACCGGATGGCCATCACCCTGCTCCCAGGTCGGGCAGCCCGAAGGCCGCGCGGGTCTCGGCGATGGCAGCGTCGCTTGGGCGAGCGTAGGTGAGAGCGCGGCTCCGGAGCAGACCGGTCTTCTGGTGCAACTCGACGAGCACTTCGAGGTTCTTGACCCCCGCTGTCACCAGGTCGACCACGGCGGCCCCGGTAGCTGGCTCAGCCACGATCCCATCGATGGCGAGCGTAACCGAGAGGAGTGTCTCCGCCGGGACGATCACCTCGGCTCCCTGCGCAACAAGCGAACGGGCAGCCAGAAAGAACGTCTCGTGCACCACCCCACGCTCGCCCCTCCCAACGGCGGCATTGAAGGCAGCTGAGCTGAGGCCGATCTCCTGCCAGCCGACGCAGCGCTCCGCGAGCCCATACTTGCGCAGGTTCTGGAGGAGTGGCAACACGTGCTTGCCGGCTGGCACCTCGGGCGGTGAGGGGATCGTGACCAGGCCGAAGCGCTCGCCGAGCTGGGTGGCCAGGTGGATTGCGCTCTCGAAGATCCCGGTCACCGGGATCCGGAGCACTTCTTTGCACTCGCTCAGCACCGGCTCAGCACTCTGACCGATCAGGACGCCATCGAACCCTTCCACCTCCGCGCGCTGGATCGTCTCGAAGATCTCGCGGTAGGCGTAGAACTTGAAGTAGGCATGAGGCCAGAGAGCGGCCCGCGCGCCACGCTGGGGGGTTCGGATCACGAGGGTCGTCTCAGGCCGTTTGATGCGAGCGAAGAGGGCTTCCAGGAGCTCGAACACGGCGCCTCGGATCCCGAGCAGGGGGCCAGGGTACTGGTACCACAACCGCATCAGGGCTGCTCCGCGAGCAGTCGCTGGAGGGCAGCGAAGTGGCGCCGCATTCGCCCCTGCGGCAGCTTCGGCTGGGGTCCGGCCGGCTCGACCTGGAGGCACGCGAAGACCGGCCCCGGCGTGCTGAGCAGCTCCGGCAGCCCCTGCTCCAGTTGCGCCTGGTGAGTAAAGGTGCGCGCGAGAGGGTACCCGGCGGCTCGCGCCATCAGCGCGAAATCGACCTTGCCCGCTGCCGGCAACGGCTGGCCGCCGGTGATGTTGTAGACCCGGTTCTCGAAGACGAAGTGGACCAGGTTGGGTGGCGCCGCACCCGCGATCGTCACGAGCGATCCCAGGTTCATCAGCAAGCTTCCATCGCCATCGAGGCAGAGCACCTGGCGCCTCGGCTGGGCGAGCGCTAGGCCCAGGGCCACCGAGGAGGCCTTGCCCATCGCCCCGATCACGGGCAGGTGGAGCGGGTCCGCTCCGACCACGGCATCCCATTCGAAGACAGCAGTCATCGTGGTGATGACAATCTGGTCCGTGCGGACGGCGGCGATCGTGCGGATGGCCTCGCGGGAGGGGAACGTCATTCGTACTCCGCTCCGATCAACACCGCAACCGGTCCGCCGCGCTGCTGCGCTTGCTGATAGGCCACGGGGATGCGGTCAAGCTGCTCGTCGCGAATGACCAGGTGGGCAGGGATGTCCCACGTTGCCAGCGAGGGTTCCAGGAAAATCGCTGCCGAGTCGGTCGGCCGCCCGGCCTCCTGGTAGCCACGGTAGCCAATCAGCATCAGGAGCGGGATCCCCAGGTCGAGCGCCAGCCCGCGCACCGAATCGCCGGACTCGTAGTAGCCCGTGCTCTGCATCTGGACGACTGGTCGTGCCCCCCCGACAAGCAGCCCGGCGGCAATGGCGATCGTCTCTCCCTCCCGAGCGACGGGGACAAGTCGGAGCTGCGGTGTCGCCACAATTGCGTGGTACATCGCCGCTGCCTCGCTATCGGGCAGCCAGACGATATGGGTGACCCCACAGTCAACCAGCTGCTGCAGGACGCGGCGTGCCGTCAGGGGCATGGGGTCCTCCCAGTGCGGCCGTTACTGGACACGATACACGGTGTCGAACCGGTAGACCAGCGGTGTGGTCAGCTCGACGTTAGCGATCTTGGCGCCGTGGGCAACGAAGAGGGGGGTAGTGAGGAGAAAGATGCCGGGCACATCGGCCAGCAGCGCCCGGTGTGCCCGTTGCTGCAGCTCGACCCGGCGGCTGTCGTCCGGCTCGGCGAGCGCCTGGTCGAACAGGCGGGTGAACTCCTGGTTGCACCACCAGACCTCGTAGCCCCGTTTGTCGCAGGCAAAGTTCCCCCGGAGCACCGAGCCCATCCCATTCGCATCGCCGGAGATGAATACGAACAGGTCCGACTTCGACTGCCCGGCGCGCCCGTAGAACTTGTCCAGGAAAACGGCAATCTCGTAGCTCCGCACCTCTGCCTCGACCCCCACTTCTTTCAGGTAGCCCTGAAGCGCGAGCACCAGCTGAGGATTGACCGACGTCGGAGTGAAGTCGATCCCATTGAGGGAAAAGCCGGTGGGGTACCCTGCCTGTGCCAACAGCTGCTTCGCCCTGGCCGGGTCGTAGGGCCAGGGCGGGACGTCGCTCAGCCAGAGCCTACTTGACGTAATTGTTAGTTGGCCAGTCGGCTTGCCATACTGCCGGTACAGCTGACGCGCGATAGTCTCCTTATCGACAGCGTAGTTGAGCGCCTCGCGCACGGCCTTGAGGGTGAGCGGAGTATTCCGCTCCCGGTTCTCGGGCTGGGAAGCCAGAGCGAAGACATAGGCACCGTCGAGGTATTCGATGCCAACGCCATCGCGCAGCAGCGTCTCGACTTGGTCAACCGAGAACGTGACGTGCGAGGTCACGTCGATCTCGCCAGTCCGCAGGCCGGAGATGACAGCAGCGTTGTCGGGCACGGTTTGGAAGCGGAGTTCGGTGGCGGTCACCGTGCGGAAGGGATGGGTGGGCTTCTTCCGGAAGACCGCAAGTTCGGAAGGCCGGAACTCGACCACCTCATACGGCCCTGAGCCGATGGCGCGGGTCTGGAACTCGCGCTGGCCAACCTGCTCGTAGTATGCCTTCGGCAGGATGAACGCCCAGGCCATCCCATTGAGAATGGTTACGTCGGGCACCCTGGAGGTCACTTCCACCGTGGTCGCGTCGACTGCCCGGGCGCCACTCAGGTTTGGCAGGTAGGAGCGCTGAGGAAGGTTCTTCTCCGCGATCAGATTGAGCGTGAAGACGACATCTTCGACCGACAGGGGCTGGCCGTTGGTGAAGGAAACGTCGGTCCGGAGGGTGAAGTACCACGCGCCGTCGCGGTACTCCCAGCGCTGGGCAAGCTGGGGCACCACCGTGAACCCCTTCCTGAAGGTGACGAGGGGGTCGAAGAGAGCGCTGAAGAAGGGGATGTTCGAGGACGAGGCTTCTGGGGAGAGGCTAGCGGGGATCCCTGTCTGTGCCACACGGATGACCTGGTTCTCGGCGCGTGCTGGGGCGCTGGGTGCGGATGGCCCACTCCTGGCCGGGGCTGTCGCAGGGGCGCAGGCGGTAGCAAGCAGCAAGAGAGCGATCGCGTGCGTTCTCCCGCGCATCCGACCTCCCAACCAGCCGGACCGGCGACCGGTCCAGGTAATGCTGCCAGTATACAAGTCTTTCACCAACGGAGCAGTGAGGGATCGCGAAGGAACGGAGGAGGCATACAATAGGGCCGCGGCATCCAACACCGGCGTGGCACCGGGCTGCCCGAGTGGAAAGGGAGCAGCCAGCGAGCCCACCCACCAGCTGGCAGCCGAAGGCGTGCTGATGGCAAAACTCGCACTCTCTCGCGCTGTGGCAACCGATGCGCGCCACTGGCTGGCACTGGTCCGGGCCGCGGAGCAGCGCGGGCTGGCGAGCGCAGCCAGTGCCGACCTTGCGAGCGCCGATGCCTTTGTCGATGCGGCAGCCGCAGCGGTGGTCACAACTCACCTCCCGCTCAGTATTCTGGTCGCGCTGCCCACGCGCTCACCGCTGCAGACGGCGCTTGCCGCAGCTGGCGTCGCCACGCTGGCTGGTCCGGCGCGACTGACGCTCGGGCTGGCGGCGGGGAGCGAACCGGTGAACGAGGGCGGGCATGGGGTGCCGTTCGCGCCACCGCTCGCCCGGCTACGTGAGTTTGCCCGCACCGTTCTGGCGATTCTCCGCGCGCCCGCCGGCGAGCCCGTCCAGTGGGAAGGGACGTACTTCCGAGCCCGTGGCTGGGGCCAGGGGCTGGATGCGGCCGCTCTCCCGCTCGTGATCGGGGCCCATGGACCCAGGATGGTGCGGCTAGCGGCTGAGATCGCGGATGGCCTGGCCATGCACCTGCTCACCCCGCGCCGCGTGCTCCGCCAGCGGGTGGCGCTGGCACGTGCCCTGCGGCCGACCGGCTTTCCGATTTCGGCCGGGATCTTCGCCGCGGTCGATGATGACCTCTCGCGCGCGCTCGCGGCGGCGCGCCTTGAGGTGACCGCCGCTCTCCTCTTCCCGCGTTTCCTGGGTCGGCTGGCCGAGCTGACCGATGCTGCCTTTGCCGAGCGCTTCGCCGCCCTCGGGCGGGAGGGTCGGGTTCGCGAAGCAGCTGCTCTGCTGGACGATGAGCTGGTGCGGGAGTTTGCCCTCGTCTGCCGGCCGGGGGAACTGGTGGCTGAGGCGGCTGCCCTGGAGATGGTCGAGGTGGTCTCGCCAGTGCCGGTTGGGCAGTTTGCCCTCACGGTGCCTGCCTTCGGGGTAACCCGGGCTGATGTGCGCGCTCAGCAGCACCGCCTGGCCGCGGCGCTGGTCGGAGCCTGAGCATGGTGCGAACGTGCTCTGGTCGTCGTTGCCGGTGCCTCCGGCGAAGGAGCGAAGAACCATGGACGGGGTGGTCCGGCCACTCGATGCCTTTCGCGCTCAGTTCCCCGCTCTGGAGCGCATCGTCTATCTCGATACCGCGACCGTAGCGCCCGGTGCTCGGCCGGTCGTACGTGCCCTGCGCCAGGTGCTGGACGAGTGGGAGCGGGGCGAGTGTTCCTCGCGGGCCTGGGATGCAGCCGGCTTGGAGGCCCGCACCCAGTTCGCCCGCCTGATCAACGCGCCGGCTGAGGCAGTGGCGTTGATCGGCTCGGCCTCCGAGGGGGCGGCCATGATCGGCGCCTCGCTTCCCCCGGGGAGGGTGGTGGTGGGGGAGCGGGAATTCCGGAGTAACCTCTTCCCGTGGCTGGCGCTCGAGGAGCGTGGCTTCCGCCTCACGCTGGTCCCAGCCAAGGATGGGGTCGTTTCGACTGAGGCGCTCGTGCGAGCCATTGACCAGGAGACGGTGCTGGTGGCAGTGAGCGCAGTCCAGTTCGCGCATGGCTACCGGGTTCGACTGGAGGAGGTCGCGGCGCGGGCCCACGCTAGTGGCGCCCTGCTCTTTGTCGATGCAACCCAGGCCGTGGGGGCACTCGCATTCGATGTCCAGCGGCTGCAGCCGGATGCCCTCGTCGCGCACGGCTACAAGTGGCTGCTCTGCCCGCGCGGTGCTGCCTGGCTGTACGTGGCACCCCACTGGCTGCCGCGGGTCCGGCCGCTGGCGCCGAGCTGGCGCTCGGCGGCCGACCCCTACGCTCACCTCTCGGGTGGGCCCTACGTGCTCCCCTCCGATGCCCGCAAACTCGATCTTTCGCCTGCCTGGTTCTCCTGGGTGGGAGCACGGGCGGCTCTAGCGCTCCTGCTCGACCTGCCGCTCGCTCAGGTGGAAGCACGCTGCTTGGAGCTCGCCGACCACTTCCGCCAGGAGGCCCGGCGGCTCGGGGCCGAACTGGTACCGACGGAGGAGCCGAGCCACGTGCTGGGGCTCGTGAGCGATGACCCGCAGCGGCTGCAGGCAGCGCTTGCGGCTGGGGGTGTGCTCACGAGCGCCCGCGACCGCTATCTCCGCCTGGGTTTCCACGCCTTCAACAACGAGGCCGATGTCGAGCGGGCGCTGGAGGCGCTTCGCGGGGCGCTCCGGTAGCCCTGCCCGGCGACCGTGCGGAAACGGCGTTGCGGTTGGAGAGCGCCGCCCGGGTCACCTCGCGAAAGCGTGCTGCTCCACGCCTGCCCGACGGTTCCCGAGGCAGCGAGCTTCCCCGCTGGGACCACTGCTCAGGGAGGTGGCGGCACGAGGGCGACGTTATCGATCAGGCGGACCGTCCCGACCCGCACCGCGCCGAGCGCGCGGGCTGGGTGCCGGATCTCGCTGACCGGTTCCAGCGAGACAGGGTCCACCACCGCGAGGTAGTCCACCTCCAGGCCGGCGGCGGTCACGTGCTGGTGCATGAGGGCTTCCAGAGCGCGGGCATCCCGCTCGCCTACGGCGACCCGCTCGGCTGCGGTGAAGAGGGCCCGCGAGAGCGCGAGCGCCTGCTGACGCTCCTCAGGGCTGAGGTAGACATTGCGCGAGGAGAGGGCAAGCCCGTCAGGGTCGCGCACGGTCGGGCAGCCAACGATCTCGACCGGCAAGGCGAGATCGCTCACCAGCCGCCGCACCACCTGCAGCTGCTGGTAATCTTTCTCGCCGAAATAGGCCCGCTCGGGCCGAAGCAGGTTGAGCAGCCGCGTGACGACCGTGGCTACCCCGGTGAAATGCCCCGGGCGGCAGACCCCCTCCCAGCGCTGGCTCGGGCCGGCCACGCTTACCGTGGTCGCGAAGCCGGGAGGATAGACCTCCTCGACTGGCGGTGCGAAGACGAGGTCCACCCCCACCTCCTCGGCGAGGGCGAGGTCCTGTGCGAGCGGCCGTGGGTAGCGCTCGAAGTCCTCGTGGGGCAGGAACTGGGTCGGGTTGACGAAGATGGTGAGCGCAACGCTGGCGTTCTCGGCGCGAGCGCAGCGCGCCAGGGAGAGATGTCCCGCGTGGAGCGCTCCCATGGTGGGAACGGCGCCCAGCGGACGGGGCAGGCGAGCGAGCGCAGTCTCCAGCTCGGCACGTGTGCGGGCGACGATCACCGGACGGCGACCTCCGACTTCGCGAGGCCAAAGCTTTCGCGCGCGCTTGGGAACGCACCCGTCTGAACGTCATGGAGGTACTGGCTGGCGGCCTCGCGGATGAGCTGCCCAATCGGGGCGTAGACGCGGGCGTGGCGGCGGGGCTGCTCGGGCTCCATGCCGAGCAGGTCGGTGATCACCTGAACCTGACCATCGCAGTACGGCCCGGCGCCGATCCCGATCGTCGGCACGCTGACGGCCGCGGTGATCGCGCGCGCCAGCTCGGCGGGCACATACTCCAGGACGATGGCAAACACTCCGGCCTCCTCGAGAGCCCGGGCATCCGCGAGCAGCTGCTCGGCGGCCTCGGGGGTCTTGCCTTGTACCTTATAGCCGCCGAGCTGGTGGACCGATTGTGGGGTCAGCCCGAGGTGGCCCATGACCGGGATGCCAGCCTGGACGAGCCGAGCGATGGTCGGGACGAGCCAGCGCCCCCCTTCCAGCTTGACGGCGCCAGCGCCACCTTCGGCCAGCAGTCGGCCGGCGTTCCGCATCGCCTCGGCCGGGTCAGCCTGATAGGTCAGGAAGGGCATATCGCCGATGATGAGGGCGCGCCGCGCTCCCCGCACCACCGCCCGCAGGTGGTAGATGATGTTCTCCAGCGTGACGGCAAGGGTCGATTCGTGGCCAAGCACCGCCATGCCCAGGCTATCACCGACGAGGAGCGCGGGGATCCCCGCTTCATCCAGCAGTTTGGCCGTTGGGTAGTCGTACGCCGTCAGCATGGCGATCGGTTCGTGGCGGGCCTTCATCGCCCGGAACTCGTGGATCGTGAGCCGCTGCGTCATCGTGCGCCTCCTGCGACCGCCGTGGTCGCGTCTCAGGTGGAGCGAGCCAAGCTTCCAGGGCCGCAGCTCGCTCGGCGGAAAGGCCGCGCTCGCGCGCCAGTCGGAGCGCAGCCTGGCCCAGGGCGTGGTAGAGGGGAAGGAGGTGGGGGCGAAAGGCCGTGAGCGCTGCCAGATGACGCGCAATGGTCGGGGCGTCGCCGCGGGCAATCGGGCCAGTGAGCGCCTCCGGCAGACCGACCGCGGCCAGGTTGGCTGCAGTGCCAGCCAACAAGGGAGCGAGGGCAGCGGTCGCCGTCCGGCGATCGATGCCCAGCTCAGCCCACAGGTCAGCCGCGAGCGCCACCAGGGCGACACTGTAGTTCGAGACGATCGTCGCGCCGAGGTGATAGAGCAGGCGTTGCCCGGTCGGCAGCGCCAGCGGCACCCCACCGAGCGCCCGCGTCAGGGTGCGCAAGGTCGCGGCGAGCGGGGGCGGTGCCTCGATCGCAAAAGAGACGCCGCGGAATAGGTCCGGTCGCGGCGTCGCGAGGCTCTGGAGGGGGTGCCAGGCACCGGTGAGCGCACCTGCGGCAGCGGCCGTCTGGAGCACCTCCCGGCCGTAGGCACCGGCACAGTGGACGACCGCCTGGCCTGCCCGCCAGGGGAACCCTGCCACTACCGTGCTGATGGCGCTATCTGGGACGGTCAGGAGTACGAGGTCGGCGGTGGTGGGAGGCCCGACCTGGGCACCCGGGAGCTGAGCAGCGAGGGCGGCCGCGGAAGCAGGAGAGCGGCTGCTGACGCTCAGGATCGGGTAGCCAGCAGCGCTGAGGGCAAGGCCCAGTGCGTGCCCCGCGCGGCCCGCGCCGACGATGGCGAGGCGTGGAACATGGCGCCGTCTCGGTCGTTGCCGATCCAAGCGGGCTCCTCGGTCGAAGGTCCGGGCTTGTGGCTACGGTCCCCCTGGGTACCGCGCCTGGATCCAAAGCGTACTCGCTGGTGGCGGGGCTGTCAATCGCGGTTATTCCTTCAGCGAGGGGTCGAGAGCATCGCGCAGGCCGTCAGCGAGCATATAGACGAAGAGGACAAACAGGCTGATGCCGATCACGGGAAAGAACACGAGGTGGGGAGCGCGGAACATATAGCTGAACGCATTGGTCAGCATATTGCCCCAGCTGGGGATGGGGGGCCGCACGCCGAGCCCCAGGAAGGAGAGGCTCGTTTCGGCGAGCGCCCCCGCGACGACGTCGAAGCCCGCCAGGATAATCATCAGGGCGAAGATGTTCGGCAGGATGTGCCGGAACATGATGCGGGCATCGCTTGCCCCGAGGGCCCGCGCGGCCGTGACGTACTCCATCCGCTTGATCTGGAAGGTAACGCCACGCGCCTGGCGAGCGTTGCCCACCCAGCCGAAGGCCCCGATGATGAGCGCGAGCACGAGCGGGTACGGCGGGATGAGCGAAGAGACGAAGATCAGGGCATAGAGCACCGGCACCGTCACCAGCACCTGGACGACCCAATTGAAGAGGTCGTCGAGGATGCCGCCGTAGTAGCCCGCTGCCAGGCCGATCGGAATACCGATGGTGAGGATTACGATGGCGACCGCTAGGCCCATCTGCATCGAGACCTGGCCGCCATAGAGCATACGGATGAAGTAGTCGCGACCGAACTCATCGGTGCCGAACCAGTTCTCAGCGCTAGGAGGCTGGTAGTTGTTGAGCAGGTTGATCTCATCGCGGTTCTTGCCGAGCGCCTGCTCGAACAGGGGCGCCGAGAAGGCGAGCGCGGCAAGGAGGATCAGCCCGCCCAGGGCCGCCATCGCCAGGCGATTCCGCCAGAGGCGTCGCCAGGCGGCAGCCCAGAAGCCGAGTGGCTCATCCTTTGGCCGCCGGCCGAGGGCGAGGGCAACCGTCGAAGGGGGACGGACTCTAGTCAAGGCGCACCCGCGGGTCGAGCCAGGCGTAGCCGATATCGACGATGACGTAGCCGATCAGGATCAGCACTGCGCCGAGCATGGTGGCAGCCAGCACGACCGGATAGTCCAGCTTGAAGACGGCGTCGAGCACCAGGCGCCCCATGCCGGGCCAGGAGAAGATCGACTCGAAGATCGCGGCGCCGCTCACGAGGGCAGCGAGCAGCCCACCGAAGCTCGTCCAGACGGGGATGAACGAGTTTCGTAGCACGTGCCGCCAGATCACCACCTGCTGGCTGAGGCCTTTGGCGTAGGCGGTGCGGACGAAGTCCTGCCGCAGGACTTCGAGGGTCTGCGAACGCATCAGCCGAATAAAGCCAACACAGCCATCGATGCCAGCGACGAAGGCAGGTAAGGCCAGGTGGTGGAGTCGGTTCAGGAGGTCGCCCTCTTTCCCGATGGTGTACATGCCCCCCTGCGGGAACAGCCGAAGCTGACCACCCAGGATGATGATCAGGATCAGCCCGATCGCCCAGGCGGGGAGAGCGGTGAAGAAGACCGTCACCGAACGGACGATCCCATCGAAGAGGGTGTTCCGGTTGAGGGCAGAGAAAATCCCGAGTGGAATGCCGACCAGCAGGCTAATCAGAAACGCGCTGCTCGTCAGCGTGAGGGTGGCGGGTAACCGCTCGACCACCATCTCAAAGACCGGCCGCTTGGTGAAGTAGGACTTGCCCAGGTCGCCGCGCAAGACGTTGCCCAGCCACTCGACGTACCGGATGAGGAAGGGCTTGTTGAAGCCGTACTTCTCCTCCAGGCGGCGGATGTCCTCTTCGGTGGCATTGGGGTTGAGCGCCAGCTCGGCCCGGAAGGGCGTGTTGGGGATGATGCTGTAGATCCAGAAGGAGAGGAAGCTAATAACGAACAAGAGCGGGATCGCCTGCAATACCCGCCGGATGATGAACTTCCTCATCGTGCCAGCGTCCTTCCGTCCTGCATCAACCAGCTGCTGGCCGGCGGCCCGCTCGTGTTGGCGGGCCTGGCGGGCCGCCGGGAAGAGCGCTACTTACCGGTCTTGGAGGACCACTGCCAGTAGCGAGTGTCGCGGCTGGTATTGACCAGTTTTCCGAATGATACCGGCTGGATGCGGTTCGAGAGCCCGTAGAGGATCTCGTTCTCGTAGAGGAAGATGTAGGGTGCCTCGGCGGTGACGAGCTTGGAGATCTCGGCGTAGAGCGACTTGCGGTCGCTCTCTTTGCAGCCCGGAACGGTCGCTGCCTTGGGGTAGAGCTCATCGACCCGCGGATTGCTGAAGCCGGTGGAGTTCTGGGCCTTGCCGGTGACCCAGATATTTTCAGTGCCGCTCGGGTCGAGGCCGGAACTCCAACCGAGGATAAACAGCTCCATATCGAAGCGTCGCGTCACGCGGTCGACGTAGGCCTGGAACTCCTCGCCGATCACCTCCAGCTCGATTCCCAGCTGCTTCGCCTGCGCTTGCATGATGGTCGCGATCTGTTCGCGCTCGATGTTGCCCGTGTTGTAGAAGATGCGCATGCGCAGCTCCTTGCCGTCCTTCTGGCGCAACCCCTGGGGATTGTTGGGGGGGCGGCGCCAGCCGGCTTCATCGAGCAGCTGGTTCGCCTTCGCCATATCGTAGGTGAACTTGGTGACGTCGTCGGAGTACGCCCAGTTCGAGGGGGTGACGATCCCCTGGGTGGGGCGAGCGCGACCGAAGCGGACGCGCTCGATCAGCAACTGGCGGTCGACGGCGTAGGAGAGCGCCTGGCGGACGCGTAGGTCGTTGAGCGGCTCCTTGCGCATGTTGAAGCCGATGTAGGTCCAGGCCGAGGTGGCGGCGTAGTACTGGACAACCTGAGCGTTCGGCAGGGCCTTGGCCTCAGCGTAGTCCTGGGCGCGGAGTTCCACGAAATCGGCCTCGCCGCTCTTGAACTGCGAGAAGGCGACGTTCTGATCGCGCACGATCTTGATCGTCCAGCTATCGAGGAGCGGGCGACCGAGATAGAAGTTCTCGTTAGCGACGAACGTGGCGTAGCTGTCCTTGACCCACTCTTTGAGGAGGAACGGCCCGGAGCCAACCACGGGCTTCTGGTTGAACGGGTTGTCGTTGATATCCAGGTTCTCGAAGATGTGCTTGGGCAGCGGGTTGATATCGGCGATGTAGCCCAGGGTCGGGCAGAACAGCTCGCTCAGGAAGAAGATGATCGTCCGGTCGTCCGGTGCCTCCGCCCGCTCGATACGGGCATAGAGCGCGCGGTAGGGGAACTGGACGTTCGGGTCCTTCATCTTGTCGAGGGTAAACTTATAGTCTTGCGCCGTGATCGGGCGGCCGTCGCTCCACTTGACATCGCCCCGCAGCTTGAACGTGACCCGCAAGCCGTCTGGCGAGAGCTCGAACGACTCGGCGACGGCATCCTTGGTGCCCAGGACGAGGCTCTCGGGGTCGTAGCGGAGGAGCGGGGCGTTGTAGTGTTTGATCTCGTAGGCGCGGCTGGCGGTGTCCTGGATCAGCAGCGGTTGGATGGTGGAAGCATCGGCGAAACGCACCTCGGTGACCGTCCCGCCGCGGACCGGTCCTGCTGGCGGTTGGGGTTGGGCTGGGGCGCCAGTGCTGGGGGCCGGGGCTGCCGGTGCACATGCTGCCAGGAGCAGGCTGCCAAGGGCCCACCCGGCAAGGTGTACCACCCAGGGCTGACGGGTCGCGCGGTGGCTCATCTTGTCCCTCCACTTCCAGGCGCCGTCAAAGTGTCATGTTCGCCGACCGCTCCCTGCTCCCGGAGCCTCGGAGCAGGCTCTCCCTGAGCGGCCGGTTACTGCCCAGTCCGCGAGTACCACTCCCAGATCCGATAGGAGATCCCGATTTTCGTCAAGGGGTTGGGAACGATTCGGTTGTGGAGCGCCAGCAGCGACTCTGGCTCGTAGAGAAAGACGTACGGCTGATCGGCCGCGATCAGGCGCTGGATCTCGGCGTAGAGGGGCTGGCGGTCGCTCTCCTTGCAGCCGGGCACCTTGGCGGCCTGGTCATACAGCTCGTCGACCCGAGGGTTCGAGTAGCCGATCGAGTTCTGGCCGCTGCCGGTGGTCCAGATACTCCGCCCGCTATTGGGGTCGAGCGTTTGCGTCCAGCCGAGAATGATCAGCTCGAAGTCCTTGGTCTGGTTGACCCGGTTCAGGAAGGCGCTGAACTCTTCCGCAATGATCTCACTCTCGATGCCGACCTGCTTCAGGTTAGCCTGCGCGACGGTCGCGATCTGCTCACGGTCCTTATTCCCGGTGTTGTAGAAGATCCGGAGCTTCAGTTCTCGCCCATCCTTGACGCGGGTCCCCTGAGGATTGTTGATGGGGCGGCGCCAACCCGCCTCCTCGAGCAGCTGGTTTGCTCGTGCCGGGTCGTAGTCGACCGCGGGGACGGTTGGGTCATGGGCCCAGGAGCTCGGGGTGATGATCGAGTTCACGGGCCGGGCAAAGCCGAGCCGAATGCGGTCGATGATCGACTTCCGGTCGATAGCATGGGCGATCGCTCGGCGGACGCGCAGGTCGCTGAGCACTTGGTGTTGGAGGTTGAAACCGATGTAGGTGTAGCCCGAGCCGGGCGAGTAGTAGCGATAGGTGGTAACGTTCGGCAGGCTCTGCGCTTCCTGCCACTGCTCAGCGCGGAGCGAGATGGAGTCGATCTCCCCGGCCTTGAACATGGAGTACTCGATGTTCTGGTCCTTGACGATCTTGATGACGTAGCGGTCAAAGTTCGGCCGACCGAAGCGAAAGCGCTCGTTGGCCTCGAAGATCGCATGGCTATCTTTGACCCACTCCTTCAACAGCCAGGGGCCCGAGCCGACCGTCGGCTTGAGGTTCTGGGGGTTATCGTTGATATCCAGGTTCTCGAAGATGTGCTTGGGGATGGGGTTGATGTTGGTAAAGAGCAGGGCCGGGCAGAAGCCGGGGTCTTTCAGGACGAAGACCACGGTCAGAGGGTCCGGCGCCTCGACGGCTTCGATGGCCGTAGCCGTGAGCGCGCGCGGCCGGTATTCCACCTTCGGGTCCATCATCTTCTCGAAGGTGAACTTGTAGTCGGCCGAGGTGAGGGGCGTGCCGTCGCTCCAGACGAGATTGGGCTTGAGCTTGTAGGTCAGCCGCTTGCCATCCGGGGAGAGCGAAGAGGATTCGCAGGTACCATCCCGGCATTCCAGGGCGAGGGTCTCGGGGTTGACGCTGTTCAGGTACGCGTTGTAGTGCAGCGATTGGAATGAGCTGGAGGCATTATCAGTCGTGAGCAGTGGCTGCATCGAGGTCGCATCCCCGATACTGCTCGTCGTGTAGGTTCCCCCGCGGACGGGTTTCTGTTCCCCGGGCTGGGGGGCTGCTGGCCCAGCAGCAAGGGGTAGCCAAAGGCCTCGCCGGGCTCGAGCCAGGCCACCC
>JAILZB010000075.1 GCA_023512725.1 Chloroflexota bacterium
TCAGCTCAGTGGTCCCCCGGGCTCCTAGCGCCACCAGCGGCGCGACCGCCGCCGCATTGAGATCGTAGACCACGAGGCGATGGCCTGCTCGCAGCAAGCGGCGCGTCATATTGGCCCCCATCCGGCCCAGGCCGATCATCCCCAGTTGCATCGTTCCTCCCCTACTGGTCGGGTTGCTCGCGGGGCAAGCCTCCAGGTGGCGCCGATCATGCTGTTCCTCCCAGGGCGACGGCACGCACCGGTGGCAACCCGCTCGCGAGCTGGCGCCAGTGCGCTCCACCGTCTTCAGAGAGAAAGGCCTGACCATCAGCGGTACCGAGCGCTGCCCACTGGCCCCGCGCAGCGAGGCAGCCAGTATCGAGGTTGTCGCTGAACTGCTCCGGGAGCCCGGCCCGACAGCGCGCGAACCGGTAGGGACCGCCAAGAGGTGCCCAGTAGAGCGCTGCCTGCTGCCCCCCTGGCCCGGCCGACGCCGAAAGCAAGATCTGCCCATTAGCCACCGCGACCGCCCGACAGTAGTGCACGGGCAGCCCTTCGCTAACGAACTGCCACTGGTCACCCCGGTCGTGGCTCAACGCCAGGCCACGGGCGGCCGCGGCGAGCACCAGCGCTCCGTGGGTAATCACCTGGTGGACATCGCTGTGGATATCGAGCGTGGGCTGCCAATGGTGGCCATCGCGGGTGCGCACGATTCCGCCAACGTGGACGTTGACGAAGACCTCGCCCGCCTCGTTCGCCGCGATCGAGCGCACATCGGGCGGCCCACCCCAAGGGGTGTACCAGCTTGCCCGGTCTGGCGCTTCATCGAAGCTCGAGACTGGCGCCAGCTGCTTGCCCACGAGCCGCGCCAGCCGTGCCCCCGCCAGCCCCACCAGCAGGCCAAGCGGCGTTATCGCAAGGCAGGTCGCCTGCCCCTCGGGAAGGGTTGCGCGCGGTATCCAGGTTTCTCCTTCCCAGGCAAAGATAGTCCGCCCGTCAACCAGCGCCCACCAGTCCGCTGCCCCCACTGCCAGGGCGTTCACCTCCTGGCCGGCCAGCCACTGCCTTCCCGTGCCCAGCTCAACGAGCCCATCGGTTGTACCTACCAGCACAAGCATGCTGTTCTCCCGAGCGCCGACCGCCAGTAGCCCTGCCGCTGGACCACGGCCAGCTCTGCCCCGCCTGGGTATAGCGCACCGCTCGGCGGCTGGCAAACGGGGTTGGGGCAGCCAGGGCCACAGGAGCGGCGCGGCGTGGCCCCGCCAGCCGTTCGCCGCTGTCCGCTGGCAAGGGCGCCCGGCGTGCTATCCTCGCCGCCGCAACGCACACGGGAGGAGAGGATGGTAACCCTACTGGTGGGCGCCGAGGGCGGGATCGGTCGCGCGACGGCAGCGCTCCTGCGCGACCATGGTGAAGAGGTGATCGGGCTCGACCGGTCCAGCGGGGTCGATGCGGCCGACCCGGACCAGGTCGCGGCGTTCCTGCAGGATAAGCCCCCGATCGATGCACTGGTCCACGTTGCCGGCACGGTCAACCGGGGCACGATTGAAGACCACTCCCTGGCTGATTGGCGACGCGTGCTCGACGATAACCTCACGACGGTCTTCGTCACCTGCCGAGCGGTCGTGCCCGGGATGCGGCAGCGCAAGCGCGGGGCGATCGTCCTCACCAGCTCGACTGCCGGCCGCAATGGGGGCAACCGGCTGACCGGCCCGGCCTACGCCGCGGCCAAAGGGGGCGTTATCGCCCTGACGCGTCACCTCGCAACTGAGCTTGCCCCCGATGGCATCCGCGTTAACTGTATCGCGCCCGGGCTGGTGGCGACCGGGATGCTCAGCCCGCTCACGCCGGAGGAGATCCAGTCGTTCCTCGAGCGGACGCCGATCCCGCGCTTGATCCCGCCGGAAGAGATCGCCGCCGCGATCCTGTTCCTCCTCTCGCCCGCGGCGGCCTCGATCACGGGCGCTGTCCTCGATATCAACGGAGGCCGCTGGATGGGCTGAGCGCTCAGTGCTGGATCGCGACGCGGAACGCTTCGCCCGGGCGCGCAAGCAGCAACTCGAACGCCTCGCGCAGGGCCGTGAGCGGGAAGTGGTGGGTGATCATCTCGCCGACGCGGATTCTGCCCTCGGCCACCAGCCGGATCGCCTCGGGGTACGACCCGTGACCGGCCCGAGCGCCACTGATCCAGACCTCCTTGGAGAGAAGCGCCCGGAGCGAGGAGGGGGTGCTGGCAAGAGCCACGAAGATGATCCGGCCGTGCCAGGTTGTGGCATCGAGCGCGAGCTGAGCGCTGTAGGCCGTGCCCGCCGTTTCGATGATGAGATTTGGTCGCTCGCCACAGCAGGCCAAAATCCGCCGGGCAGCATCGCCATCCCGCGGATTGATCAGTTCGTCCGCCCCTAGCCGCGCGGCGAGTTCCAGCCGCTCCGGGATGACCTCGACCGCCACCACCCGATGCCCCCGCAGCTTGGCCACCTCGACCGTCGCCAACCCGATCGGCCCGCTGCCAATGACGACCACCGTCTCATCGCCGTGGCGGTCCTGCAGCCGGTGGTCGATCACGTGGAGCGCTACCGCTACCGGCTCCAGGGTTGCCGCTTCGTCATCGCTGAGGGTCTCCGGAATGGGATGGACGTACTGCTGGGGAGCGACCACATAGTCCTGCAGGCAGCCATCGATCGTCATCCCCATGTGCACCCACTGGCTACACAGGTTGGAGAAGCCCGCCCGACAGGCTGGGCAGTGGCCGCAGAAGCGCGAGGGCTCGAACGTGACCCGATCGCCCGGCTTGACCCCGGTGACCCGCTCGCCGACCTCGGTGACGACCCCAACGAAATCGTGACCGAGCACCCGGGCGGGAAAGGGGGTCCCGACGGGATGGTAGCGCCCCTCGTAGAGGTGGACGTCGGTCCCGCAGATCCCGGAGACCTTCACCGCCACTTTCACCTCATCGGGTCCGACGAGTGGCTCAGGGCGTTCTTCAATTCGCAATTCGCGCGGGTAGTAGAGGACCGCGGCACGCATGGCGCTCCTCCTCGGCCAAGCCTCCCCTGATATTCTAGAGCGTCTCGCCACGGGCGCAGAGGGTGTGCGCTTCTGGGCTCTTCTCGCCAGCGGAACATCCGAACGAGCGATCGATTGATGGGGCTTGAAGGCCAGTGGTATAAATCGGGAAGCCACGAGCCAAGGAAAGGAAGTCGCAGATGCAACTGCAGGATCCCCCCCTCACCGATACCGGGCTACAGGCGCTCGGGCTGACCAACCTCCGCAATATCTACTGGAACCTTCCAGTCGCCGCCCTCTACGAGATCGCGCTCCGCAACGGTGAGGGGCAGCTCGCCAGCACCGGTGCCCTCGTTGTCGACACTGGCGAGCACACCGGCCGCTCGCCGAAGGACAAGTTCATCGTCCGCGAGCCCTCCACGGAAGCGGAGATCGACTGGCGGGCCAACCGGCCCTTCGACCCGGAACGCTTCGACGCCTTACTAGGGCGGGTCCTCGCCTACCTGCAGCACCGCGACGTCTACGTCCTCGACTGCTACGCGGGCGCCGACCCGAAATACCGCCTCCCAGTGCGGGTCATTACAGAGATCGCCTGGCACAATCTGTTCGCCCGCCAGCTGTTCATCCCCAGCTCTGCGCGTAGCGAGCCCCTGAATGAGCCTGCCGAGAACCGCTTCACGGTGCTCTCGGTGCCAAACTTCTTTGCCGACCCCGAGCGTGACGGCACCCGCAGTGGCACCTTCATTATCCTCAACTTCGCGCGGCGCCTCATTCTGATCGGTGGCACGAGCTACGCGGGCGAGATCAAGAAGTCGATCTTCACCGCCCTGAACTTCCTGCTCCCGGCCCAGGGCATCTTCCCCATGCATTGCTCAGCGAACATTGGCCGCCAGGGGGATGTCGCCATCATGTTCGGGCTGTCGGGCACCGGCAAAACGACTCTCTCGGCCGACCCCAACCGGGCCCTGATTGGCGACGACGAGCACGGCTGGAGCGATGACGGCATCTTCAACTTCGAGGGTGGCTGCTACGCCAAGGTGATCAACCTCTCTCCCGAAGCCGAGCCCCAGATCTACGCCGCTATCAACCGCTTTGGTGCCGTGCTCGAGAACGTCGTGATCGACCCGGAAAGCCACGAGATGCAGCTGGCTGACGCGTCCAAGACGGAGAACACGCGCGCGGCTTACCCCCTCTCGTTCATTCCGAACATCGAACCCTCGGGCATGGGAGGGCACCCGCGCACCATCATTTTCCTGACCGCTGATGCATTCGGAGTGCTGCCGCCGATCGCCCGACTCACTCCTTCCCAGGCGATGTATCACTTCCTCTCCGGCTACACTGCCCGCGTTGCCGGCACGGAGAAGGGGGTCACCGACCCAGAAGCGACCTTCAGCACCTGCTTCGGCGCGCCCTTCATGGTGCGCGAACCAGCGGTCTACGCCCGTCAGCTTGGTGAGAAGATCGCTCGCCACGGCTCGCGCGTCTGGCTGCTCAACACGGGCTGGCAGGGCGGCCCCTATGGCGTGGGCAAGCGGATCTCGATCAGCCACACCCGTCTGCTCCTCAACGCTGCCCTCAGCGGCAAGCTGGACAACATCCCCACCCAACCCCACCCCATCTTTGGGGTCCATGTGCCGACCGAGTGCGAGGGACTACCGAGCAAGCTCCTCGACCCGCGCCAGAATTGGCCTGACCCGGCAGCCTACGATGCCCAGGCGCGCCGGCTCGCCCGCATGTTCATGGAGAACTTTCAGCGCTACGCTGGCACGACGACCGAGGAAGTCCGCAACGCCGGTCCGCGCCTCTAACCCTCTCCTGCCTACCTCCCCGCGCCCTGGTGCAGGCTGCCCTCGTGGGGCAGGCGAGAAGCCACTACTGTGAGCCGACTCCATCCGCTTGGCCCTCGCTGGCCGCCCTACGCCGGGGGCCAGACCCGCTCGCCGGCACGGTAAGTCTCCAGCACCTGGATTGTTGCCAGCTCGGCCGGCGGCGTCACAAACGGGTCACGGTCGAGGACGACGAAATCGGCGAGCGCTCCTCGCCGCAGCGCTCCATCCTGGCTGGCAGGGTCCACCTCCGCTCGCCCTGCTACCAGGGCCCGCAGGGCTTGCCCAACCGTCAGCTGTTCGGTGGGGGTGAGCAACGTCCCATCGCTCCCGCGGCGGGTCACCGCTCCGGCGAGCATCGCCAGGGGGTCGAGCGTGCCGGCTGGCGCATCGGAGCCGAACAGCAGCGGAATCCCTGCTCGCAGGAAGCTTCGCCCGCGGTGGAGCCAGGGAAGGAGTTCCGGGGCAACCTGGTCCCGGTACCAGCCCGCACGTTCGCGGAGCCAGCCCGGATGCACCACCACGCGCAACGGCACCCCCTGGGCGAGGGGAGTGAGATCCGGCGGCCACTCGGCGGCATGCTCGATCCGCGCGGAGACGCGGGTTGCCGCGACCGCTTCCACCGCCAGCCGGACTGCCTGGTGGATCACAGCATGGATGGCCACTGGCCGCCCCACGGCGCGAATCCGGGCGCAGAGCTCCGCCAGGGAGGGGAGTTCGCTCGGCTGATCGGGCAAGAGCAGCTTGGTCGGGCCGACCCGGAGGCGAGTCGGAGCTGAGGAACGCGCAGCACCCTCGAGGTCAGAGAAGCGCTCGCCGGGAAGGAAGAGCAGACGAAATGGCGGGTCAAGCCGCTGCCAGAGCGCCAGCCGTGCCGCGTCGTTGGTCGGGCTGGCGTCGTGGACGGTCGTGATCCCCCACGCGAAGAGATCACGCGTAAGCTGGGCGAGGCCACGGCGGAGTTCCGCTTCACTCAGCGGCGGCAGCACCCGCCCGGCAAGCCAGCTCGCCGGCTCCCAGAGCCGCCCGGTCGGGCAGCCGTGGCTGTCCTGCTCCACCCAGCCGGCCGCGAGCCCCACTTCCCAGAGCGGCGGGGGGATGGCGCGCAGCGCCAGCGAATTCATCACCACCAGGTGCCCGGTACGGTGGAGTAGGCGGACCGGCCGATGGGGCACCGCGCGGTCCAACTCCTCCCGGCTGGGATGCACCAGGCCGAGGTCGTAGCCAGTCGCACGGACCCATCCCTCCCCGGGCGCGTTGCGGAGGCGGTCGAGCAAAGCCGACAGCGAGCGAACGCCCCGGCAGTCGACCCCCACCCCACGCTCAATCAACGGCAGGAGGTGCAGGTGGGCATCAGCGAATGCGGGAAGCACAACGGCGCCCGGTAACCGCAGCTGGCGGCACCCTGCTCGTGGCTGGAAGCCCACCACCCGCCCGTCGTGGACAAGGAGTGCCTGCCGCAGCGGGCCGGCGAGCGTCCGGATGGTCGGATGGAGAAAGCAGACCGGCTGGTCCATGCTATCCTTCCTCATGGTAACCCGAACGATGGGCGAGCAGCGGTCTCAGCGCGATGGTCTGCTGGCTGGTGCGCTTAGTGCCGCCCTTGCGCTCGCCGTCACCTTGAGCCTGGCGCTGGCGACGGGTGCGCCGTCGCTGCCCGAACTGGTCTCCGACCGGCTGCTGGAACTTACCCCCGGCCCCCTGTTCTCCCTGTTGATCGATCGCCTCCAGACTGCTGCCAAGCCGCTGTTCTACCTCGGGATCCTCATTACTCTGCTGGTCATCGGCGCGCTGGCGGGTGGCTGGTTCGCTCGCCGGGCAGCAACTCGGGGAAGCAGCCTGCTCCGGGGAGCGCTTGCGCTCGCACTCGCCCTGTGGCTGGTGGAAGAGGTGCTCGTGCTCCCGCTTTTTGGAGCGGGCGTTTTCGGTCAGGCGTCGCGCTTCAGCGGCCTCAGTGGGCCGCTCGTTCGGTTGGCGGGGCTAGGAACGTATGGGCTGGTGCTGGCGGCACTTCTTGCCCTCTTCCGCCCCGCGGGACCGCTGGTGCCGAGCCGACGGACGGTGCTCCGCTGGGGAGTTGTCGGGGCACTTGGGCTCCTCGGTGGCGGCGCCCTGCTCCGGGCGCTCGGGGGCGTGAGTGAGATTGGCGCCATCTCGCGGGTCACTCGCCGTGGCGGCAACCGCTTGCCGGACCCCATTACCCCGGTCGGCCAGTTCTACACCGTGAGCAAGAACTTCATCGACCCGGTCGTTGACCGTGCCAGCTGGAAGCTGGAGGTCAGCGGGCTGGTCCGCACGCCCCTGACCCTTCGCCTGGACGATCTCCGCCAGTTTCCCCTCCATGAGCAGCTCACCACCCTCACCTGCATCAGCAACGAAGTCGGCGGCGACCTGATCTCCAACGGCCAGTGGCGAGGAGTACGTCTCGGCGAGCTCCTCAGCCGAGCAGGGGTGGAGGCAGGGGCGGTCGATGTCGTCTTCACGTGCGCGGACGACTACACCGATAGCATCCCCCTCACCAAAGCGATGGAGCCGACGACCCTCCTGGCCCTCGAGATGAACGGCCAGCCGTTGACGGAGAAGCACGGCGCTCCTCTCCGCGCCGTCGTGCCAAACATCTACGGCATGAAGAACGCCAAGTGGATCCGCAAGATCGAGGTCGTCGGCTACGACTACCAGGGCTTCTGGCAACGCCAGGGCTGGAGCGATAGCGCCATCATCCAGACGATGTCGCGGATCGACTATCCCCTGAGCGGCTCGACGGTAGCACGCGGGGAGGTCGAGTTTGGGGGGATTGCCTTCGCGGGCGCGCGAGGTATCCGGGCGGTCGAACTCAGCTTCGACGAGGGGAAAAGCTGGCAGCCGGCCACCCTCCTTGAGGAGATCGCCCCGCTTTCCTGGCGCTTCTGGACCCTCCGCTGGCGGCTCGACCAGTCGGGTCCACTCCAGGTGCTGGTACGCGCCACTGACGGCATCGGCGAGCTCCAGAGCGCGCAGCGCACCGACCCGTTCCCGAACGGCGCAACCGGCTACCACCGCGTCTTCCTGGCCGTCGCCTGAGATGGGAGCAATCCAGTTGGCCAGCTCCGACGTAGACCTGGTGAAGGCTCCGCTCATCGCCTGGCCGCCAGGCCGGGAGA
The DNA here is from genome assembly GCA_023512725.1 of Chloroflexota bacterium. Taxonomy (GTDB): domain Bacteria; phylum Chloroflexota; class Dehalococcoidia; order SpSt-223; family SpSt-223; genus JANWZD01. The sequence continues at coordinate 7,952 of JAILZB010000075.1, forward strand.
GGGTCGGCGGTCGATGATCGATTATCGGGGAGCCGAGGACGAGGTGCTGGTGGCTCGCCTGGCGGAGAAGGATGCTGTCGCCCTGGAGACACTCTACGACCGCCACGTCCGGCCGGTCTTCTCGCTGGCCCTCAAGATGCTCGGCGACGTGAGCGCCGCCGAAGAGGTCGTCCAGGAAGTGTTCCTCAAGCTGTGGCACCACCCGGAACGGTACGTGGGAAGCCGCGGCCGCTTCCGCCCCTGGCTGCTCGGAGTGACGCACCATCGCGCGGTGGATGCCCTCCGCTCGCGGCGGGCTGAGCATGCCCGGCGCGTGGCTGCCCAGCGCGAGCACGAGGCGCTCCAGGTGCCCGACCGCGGCCCCGACCCCGCAGAGCTAGCCTGGCTGAGCGTCCAGCTCGACTCCATCCAGCGTGCCCTGGAAGCCCTCTCCCTGGAGCAGCGGGAGGTGATCGAGCTGGCGTACTTTCGCGGAATGACCCACTCCGAAATCGCCGCGGCTCTCGGCGAGCCGCTGGGGACCGTCAAGACCCGACTGCGCCTGGCGATCCAGAAGCTCCGGGTCGCGCTCGAGGCGGAACAGCTGGGGGCAAGGAAGCCATGAACTGCACCGAGTTTCGCGAGCTGCATGCCGCTGCTGCCATGCGCGCCCTCGACCCCCTCGAAGTCGAGCAGGTCGAACAGCACCTCGCCCTCTGCGCCGCGTGTCGTGAGGAAGTCGCCGGGTGGGAACGGCTGGGGACCCTCCTGGCCCTCACCGTCCCCCAGGTCGAGCCTTCCCCTGCCTTGCGCGAGCGGATCCTGGCGGTGGTACGCTGTGAGGCTGCCTCCGTAGTGACTGCCGGGCCGCGCTGGCGCTGGCCGCGGCTAGCGCCAGCGCGGCTTGCCGTCGGTGGGCTGGCAGCGGCGCTCACGCTGGCCGTCGCTCTGGGGGCGTGGGGCTACTCGCTCTCCAACGAACTCGAGACCCAACGCCAGCTCAACGCCAGCTTGACCCAGGGCCTCCAGGGCCGCGAGGACCTCGTCCAACTCGTCTCCTCCCAACCTGAACTTCGCAGCATCCTGAACGGTACGCCCGAGGCCCCAACCGCTCGCGGGCGCGTCTATACTGCCAGCTTCAGCGACATGGCCCTTATCCTCGTGGATGGGCTCAAGCCGCTTGGCCCCGACCGGGTCTACCAGGTGTGGCTAATGCAAGCTGGCACGCCAGTGAACGGTGGAACCTTCACCGTCGATGGCCTCGGCCAGGGGCGCTGGCTCATCCGCGCTCCGGAGCCTCTCAACCGCTACCAGGCGATTGTCGTCACCGAGGAGCCGGCGGGTGGCTCAGCTGCCCCAACCAGCCCCCGCGTCCTGAGCGGGTTGTTCTAGCGCCCGCCCCGAGGGCGTGCTATCTTCGTCGGGCAGATGCCTCCCATGCTGCCCCACGTGTTCGCTTACACTGATGGCGCGTGCCTCGGCAATCCTGGCCCCGGTGGCTACGGAGTGGTGCTCGTCCAGCCTGATCAGCGTCAGGAACTCGCTGGTGGCTGCCCCGCTACCACCAACAACCGGATGGAGCTGCTGGCAGCGATCGTCGCTCTGGAAGCGCTCCCCCAGCCAGCCCAGGTGGTGCTCTTCACCGATTCGCAGTATCTCTCCCGTGCCCTCACCGAGGGTTGGCTCCAGCGCTGGCAGACGAATGGTTGGCGCACCGCCGACCGTACGCCAGTCAAGAATGTGGATCTCTGGCAGCGGCTGCTTACTGCCCTTGCCCGCCACCAGGTCGAGGTTCGCTGGATCCGTGGCCACGCCGGCCATCCAGAGAATGAGCGGGCCGACCAGCTGGCCCTGGCAGCCGCTCAACAGGCACAAGCCCGGGCAGCCTGCACGCCGGCCAGGAGCGAGGCTGCTGGCCCGCCACCCCATCCTCCCGCCTTGTCTTGACAGGCAGCCTCGTTCCTGCCATCCTGCCCCGCAGGACGATCTCACTCCGGAGGGGAGCGATGCCGGTGATCGACCCCGAGCGCTTCGAGCAGGGGCTGCCGCTCGCCGTCTGGGCGCGGGAAAAGCAGGATGCACACCATCAGCAGCAGATGGAGGCCGTGGCTACCTCCACGACCCTCGCCGCCGAAGATGAGGCCTTCTTCCGCTCCCTCCCCCGACCGGTGCGGTTGCTCGTCATCAACGAGGAGTGCGGCTCCTCGACCCAGTGTGTGGGCGTGCTGAAGAAAGTCGTGGCGGTGGCAGGCGAGGAGAAGCTGCGGGTACGCATCTTCGAGCGCCGCGAGGCACCCGATCTGATGCAGCGCTATCGCAAGGAGGGCCGCTACGAAGCCGTTCCCGTCTTCATCGCCCTCGACGAGCAACTCAACGAAGCGGCAGTCATGTACGAGCATCCGCCCAGCCTCGACCGTCTGATCGCTGAGCACCGGCAGGAGTTCTTCCGGCGCCACCAGCTGTCGGAAGAGCGCTCGCTGGGCGACCTTCCGCTGGAGGTCCAGCGCGCCTGGGTTGCCGACTACCGCCAGTTGCGCGACCAGCGGCAGGACTGGATCAATCAGCAGGTCGTCAGCGAGGTGCGACGCCTGGTGGAAGCTGCCCTCGGGCAGGACGCTACCGTCAGTCGAACTGCTTGAGGATGAGGGGGGTAAGGGTGAGCTGCTCGGCGAAGCCCTCCGCTCGTACCAGCGTCGGTCGCAGCCGGATCAAGTAGCGCTCGGGCTGCTGCCCAGCCGGGCCGGGGTTTGCTCCTGGTCGGGTGGGCCGGCTGGCGATGAACTGTTCAACCGCCTGGGGATCGCGGATCACTTCCGCTTTGCCCTGGATAAACACGTTCTTCGTCTGGCGAGGGTCCGGCAGGCCCAGGAAGAGATAGGTCACGTTCGGGTTCCGCGCGATGTGCTTCACCTTGAGATGAGTAGCCAAGGTCAGGTGCTGGACGGTGAAGTCGTCACTCACGACCGGGTTAACCCGTCGGACGTACGGTCCCCCGTTGCGCTGGAGTGTGATCATCCAAGTTCCCCCCGGGGGCGCCTGAACGAACGCACGGATGGCGGCGATCTTCTCCGGGGTCGCCGGGTCGATAGGCACGTGCGCCTCCTCCTGGTAGGTTCTATCGGGTTATTCTATTGCCGTGCGCACTTCACGTCGATTGCCACCGCTACGGCGCTCAGGCAGCAGCGAAGAGCGCCCGCAGACGCTCAGCTTCGCGCTGGCGGAAGGCGACCGCAGCAGCCTGCAGCTCCAGCGTCTGCTCGATCTGCTTGCGCCCCTCTTTGAGCGGCGCGCTGGCAAAGAAGCGCTGTGCAGCCTCCGCCACAGCAGGGTCCGCCAGGGTGGCAAGCGCGCTTACCGCCCGAGGAACCAGGTTGGCTGGCAGCGTTTCGACGATGGTCTGCCAGTGCGAGGTGATGAACTCCCAGGCGAGGTCGGACGTTTCGAGATTGAGCAGCTGGCGGTTGATGACGAACGCCGCGTTCTGCGTCCGGATCTCACCGCTGAGGGTCATCGCGAGGGTGCGGGCAGCCAGGTCCCGGTCGCGGAAGAGGGGGAGCGCCATCAGGTAGCGTAGCTCTTCTTGGGGCGTGCGCGCGGTGCGGTAGCGCTGGACGAACTCCTCGTAACGGCTCCCCTCACCCGTGTAGGCCAGGATCTCGATCACTGGCGTCACCAGATTCGGGTCGAGGCTGGAAGGGTCCTCCAGGTAGCAGGCATAGCGCTCACGCGCCACCTGGCGGACCTCCTCATCGTCGCCGATCGTGCCGAGCGCTTGCAGCAGCTGCCCGCGCAGCGCGCGGTCGAGCTCGCTCTCCCCTGGCTGGGGATCCCACCCCAGAGCGCTCGCCCGCGGCCGCAGGATCGCCCGGATGCGTGCCCGCACGCGGGGGCGGAGTTCTGGCTCGGCAACCCGATGGAGAAAGGCGAGGCTGCTCAGGACAGCATCCCAGACGTTGCGGTCCCGCTCCTCGACGAGCGCTTCGGCGACCCGCAGGAGGTCCGCCGCGCTCACCAGGCCGGCCAGAGCCGCGGCGAAGGTATCGTCGACGAGCTGGAACCGCTCGACGGGCGAGAGCGAGAAGATCGCTGCCTGGAGCGCAGTGCCCAGATCGCCTTCATAGCGAACCCGATAGAAGCCGCTGCCCCCACTGTTGACGACAACTCGCTCTGGTCGGTCAAGGGCGAGCTCAAGCGAGCGGTCATGCAGGAGCACCTTGTGCAGGATCTGCTCACCGCCCCGCTCGGCCCGCAGCAGCACCGGGACGTCCCAGCAGCGGCCGTCGTCACTCCTATCCAGCCGGAAGAGGCGCTGGCTCAGGCGGATACCCTGCTCGGTGCGTTCGACGGTCACCAGCGGGAACCCCGGCTGAAAGATCCACCCGTCCATGATCCGACGGACGGGCTCACTGGTCGCTTCTTCGAGGGCGTCCCAGAGGTCGGTCGTCTCGGCGTTGGCGTAAGCGTGTTTCGTCAGGTAGCGGCGGATGCCGGCCATGAAGCGCTCCGGACCAAGATACTGCTCAAGCATCCGCAACACCGAGGCGCCCTTCTGGTAGGTCAGCACGTCGAACATCTCCGCCGCCTCTTCCGGCCAGCGCACGGGGTACTCCACCGGCCGCGTTGAGGCTAGAGCGTCGATCATGAGGGCGCCGCTGCGCTCGATAGCAAAGCTTTCCCAGCGCTTCCACTCGGGCTTCCAGGCTGCCACCGCGACCATCTCCATGAAGGTCGCGAACGCCTCGTTCAGCCAGATGCCGTTCCACCACCGCATCGTGACGAGATCCCCGAACCACATGTGCGCCAGTTCATGAGCGACTACATCAGCGATGCGCTGGAGTTCTGGCTGGCTGGCCGCCTGCTCGTTGACTAGCAGTGCCGTCTCCCGGAAGGTCACCGCACCCAGGTTTTCCATCGCGCCGAAGGCGAAGTCTGGGATCGCGATCAGGTCTAGCTTGGCAGCAGGATAGGGAATGCCGAAGTAGTCGGCGAAGAACTCGAGGGCGAAGGCACCGACTCGGAGGGCGTAGCGCGTCAGCGCCAGTTTCCCCCGCGGCGCCACCACCCGGAGCGGCACTCCCCGCACCATAACGGGTTCGGTTGCCTCGAACGGACCGACCACGAAAGCGACCAGATAGGTCGACATCGGGATCGTCTCAGCGAAGTGGACGGCCTTCCGACCGTCGCCCAGTGGCTCCTCACGCACCACTGGCCCGTTCGAGATGGCGAGCAGCTCTTCCGGAATGACCAGGGTGACGGCAAAGATCGCCTTGAAGTCTGGCTCGTCCCAGCAGGGGAAGGCGCGCCGCGCGTCGGTCGATTCGAACTGGGTCGCCGCGATCCGCTGTTCGGCCCCCTGCTGGTCGCGGAAGGAGCTACGGTAGAAGCCCCGGAGCCTGGCGTTGAGGGTGCCGGCAAACGCGAGCTGGAGTTGCCACGTTCCCGGCGAGATAGTCTCCTCGAACAGTAAGGTGGCACGTTCGAGGGTCTCGTCCAGCTGCGCGGTCCCGCGGAGGGTCCGCTGCCCATCCGTCAGTTGGACCCTCTCGATCGTCAGCTCGGCGGCATTGAGCACGATCTCTCGCACCGGCTCCTGCACCTGGAGGTCGATGGTCTCTTCGCCGTGAAAGCTCGCACTCGCAAGGTCGGGGACGAGGCGTAGGTGGTAGCGCCGCGGCAGCACGGTACGGGGCAAGCGATAGGACGCGTCGTCCGCCGGACGCGAGGCGGGAGAAGCGGTTACCATAGCGGCTCCTTGTCCTGCAAGCTGAGCAGCATCGCCCCAGGGGGCGCGTGGCCGATTGGCGCGGAAATTCTACTCCTAACTTCTGGAGAACGGGGCTCTGGCTGCCTACACTGCGGAGGCGGAAGGAGCCCCGATGGTGGTGTTGGCAGTCGCCAACCAGAAAGGTGGGGTCGGCAAGACCACGACGACCTTGAACCTGGGCGCCGCGCTTGCTGAGCGGGGCGAGCGGGTGCTCCTGGTCGACCTTGACCCGCAGGCGAACCTGACCGCCGCTGCTGGCGTGGACCAGGTGGAAGCGGGAGAGTCGACCGCAGCGCTGCTCGGTCGCGAGCGGAGTGCTGCTGGGCTCGTCCGGCAACTCAAAGCCGGGCTCGGGCTCATTCCCTCCCACCTCGACCTCGCCGCGGCGGAGGTCGCGGCTCAGCAGAGCCTCGCCCGCGAGACGATCCTACGTGATGAGCTAACGACCCTCAGTGGCTGGGGGATCACGCTGATCGACTGTCCCCCCTCACTCGGCCTCCTGACAGTCAACGCGTTGGCCGCGGCGCGCTGGGTGCTGGTGCCCGTCCAGATGGCTCGCCTCCCCCTGCTGGGGCTGAACCACCTGCGCGGGCTGATCGCCGCCGTCCGGCGTCACCTCAACCCAGAGCTCGACCTGATCGGTGTCCTCCCCACCTTCTTCGACCCGCGCCGCAGCTACGACCGCGAACTGCTCGCTGAGGTCCGCTCCGCGCTCGGTGAGCTGGTGCTGGAGCCTCCGATCCGCCAGACCGTCAAGGTGCTGGAGTCGCAGGAGCGTGGGCGCAGCCTGCTTGACCATGCCGCGAGCAGCGAACTCGCGGCTGCCTATCGCGCCCTGGCCGAGACGCTCCTCTTGCGCCTGGGGATGGTGAGCTATGCCCGCTAGCCGCATCCAGCCGAGCTTCGCTCCGACGGCTTCGCCTGTGAGCGACCGCACGTTACTCGCGATCGTGGGAGAGCGTGGCTCGCGGCCGGACCCCGCAGCCAGGCTGCTCCCGCTCGACCAGATCCGCCCCGACCCCAACCAACCCCGTAAGAGCTTTCCCGCTGCTACCCTGAACGAACTCGCCCAGAGCATCGCCGCTGTCGGCATGCTCCAGCCGGTCGTGGTCCGCCGGGAGGGTGATGGCTACGTGCTGATCTCCGGCGAGCGCCGCTACCGGGCGGCCCAGCAGCTCGGGCTGCGCGAGATCCCGGCGATCGTGCGCGACTTCGACGAAGAGCAGGCGTTCGTGGCCGGCTTGATCGAGAACCTGCAGCGGGAGAACCTCCCACCCGAGGAAGAGGCCGCAGCGTTCGATGAGCTGATGCGCGTGCGCGGGTTCGGCGTCCGCGAGCTGGCCCGCTTGATCCACAAGGACCCCTCCTACGTCAGCCGGCGGGTACGCGTCTACGCTGACCGCGAGCTGGGAGAAGCGGTCAAAAGCGGGAAGATCGCTGTCTCGACTGCCGAGCGGATCCTCTCGGTGCGCTCACCGGAGCTCCGCGCCGCCGTCCGGCAGCGTGCGCTCGCTGGCGAGCTCGACCAGCAGACGGCTCGGGCCATCGTCCGGGGGGAGGAGCCTGCCTCCCCAGCGAGCTTGACCCCGGCCCAGCACGCCATCGCCGCCCTCGAAGCGCTGATCGCTTCGCGCGAGCGGCCGCCCGACGATGAGCGCCGACGGCTGAAAGCGCTAAGCGAGCAGCTCCTCGCCTGGGTCTACCGCTTCGGGCCGCTGCCCTGGCGTTAGGTCAGGCGTGGTGAGCGCGCGCTCGATCGCCGCGCGGTTCTCGAAGAAACCAAAGAACGCCTGCTTGCCCACCACCACCACTGGAATGACGAGCACGCCGAAGCGTCGGAACAGTTCGTGGCGGACGGCGGGGCTGCGCACGTCACGCTCGCGGTAGGAGATGCCACGCGCCTCCAGGAACTGGATGAGGGCTCGTCCCTCCGCCGAGTCGGGGGAGGAGTAGACCGTCACCGTGCTCAGGGGCGCCCCTCGAGCTCGGCCACCAGCCGCTCGATCGCTGGTCGGTCGCTCGCAGGCGCCAGGCTGAGAGCCAGCCGGGCTTCCTGCAGGGCCTTCGCCAGCGCCACCGGGTCATTCGTTCTGGCAGCCAGGTCGCGGTAGAGCAAGGCGAGGTTGAGGCGGGTCTTGGCGTCGTTGGGCGCGAGCTGGGCGACCTTCTCGTTCGCTGCGATCGCCTGCTCGGTCTTCCCTTGGAGGTTATAGATATAGCCAAGCGCACTGAGTAGGCCAGGTTGGGTCGGGTCCAATGCGACCGCTTTCCCAAAGGCGTTTGCCGCATCCTCGAGCAAGGAGGCCGCGCTGGCGCGGTCGCCGGCTGCCAGCCGCGCGTTTGCCTGGTTGAGGTAAAGGTTCCCAAGTTGCTGAAAGGCGGGCACGTACCGGGCATCGAGGGCAATCGCGTGCTGGTAGCGCCGGATCGCCTCTTCCACCTGGCCAAGCGCCTCCTTGGTGAACCCCCACTCAGTCCAGAGGTGGGCAGCGTTCGGGCTGAGCGTGAGCGCGTTGGCGTACCAGCGGTCCGATTGCTCCAGGCGCTCCTGGCGGAGTGGGGGATTGGCTGTCGCCTCGGCCCAGAAGCGGTAGAGCCGCCCCAGGTTCGCTGAGTGGTCGGTGTTGAGCGGGCTGAGGGCATAGGCCGCGTCGAGCGCTACCTTGCTCGCCTGGTAGAGCGTCTCGCGACTGAGGGCGGTCAGGTTCGGCAGCGTGAATAGGTCCGCCA
>JAILZB010000076.1 GCA_023512725.1 Chloroflexota bacterium
GGCATCGGTGTCGACGGTGGTCAGCTCTCCCAGGCGCATGATCGCCCCCTTGCCGTAGGCCTTTTCGATCTGGGAGAGCGCAGACTCGAGGGCACGCTGGCGCTCGGGTATGGCGGGTGGTGCGGCGGGCATGGCCACCTCCTGAGATCAGAACATGTGTTCTCATTGTAGGAGGTTCGATGGTGCGCTGCAAGGGGGTGACGGTTCGGGAGTGGGAAATAGATCTGGCCTGCCGAAATGTGGTATACTTGCGGCCCGGGAGCACATTCAGCAGCCCGCCGGTAGCCGTGCCGGACCCGCCCGGGGCAGGCCGCCACTCCGTCGCGTCGCGCTGAGTCGTTCATCCCCAGATAAGGCAAAGGAGCCAGCGCGATGATGGACAAAACTCTGACCTGCCGAGACTGCGGGTCGGCCTTCTTGTTCACGGTCGGTGAGCAAGAGTTTTACGCCAGTAAAGGCTTCGTGCACGAGCCGACGCGCTGCCGGGAGTGTCGCTCGAAGCGGCGCACCAATGCCGAGGGGGGCTATAGCGGTGGGGGTGCCTACTCCACGGGCACCTACAGCACCGCTTCTCCCTACAGCACTGGCGGCCGCCGGGAGCTGTTCTCGGCGACGTGTTCCGCCTGTGGCAAAGAAGCGCGGGTTCCTTTCCAGCCCCGTTCGGACAAGCCGGTCTACTGCTCGGACTGCTTTGAGACCCGCCGGAGCGCCCCGCCCTCGGCGTGGGGTGGCCGGCGGAACCGCTGGTAGCCGTCCGGCCTGGCGGTCGTCCTCCTGAGCGTTCCGCGAGGGTCATCACCGCAAGGAGGCATGGCTACTCCTGCTCGGCAGCCCGCTGGGCGGGGTCCTCGCCGAGGCGGCCGTAGACCTGGCAGAGTTCACGAAAGCGGGCGGCGATGCCCGGGGCGAGCGCCTGCTCGCTGACCCGCCAGACCCAGTTGCCGGCACTGGCGCCGGGCACGTTCAGCCGTCCTTCGCTGCCGAGGGCCAGCAGGTCCTGCAAGGGAGCGAGCGCAAAGATCGCCACCGACGCAAGTGCGAGGCGGATGAAGTCCCAGGCGATGTCGTGGCCGGGCACGGCGAGGTAGCGCCGCGCGGCGTCGCGCTCGGGCTCGGATGCGTGCGCGTACCAGCCGACGGTGGTGTCGTTATCGTGGGTGCCGGTGTAAACGACGCAGCGCTGGGGGTACTGGTAGGGGAGGTAGGGGTTCGCGGGGCCACTGCCAAAGGCGAACTGGAGCACCTTCATTCCTGGCAGGCCGAGCTCATCCCGCAGCGCCTCGACGTCGGGGGTAATGATGCCGAGGTCCTCCACGAGGATCGGGAGCGGCCCGAGTGCTGCCTGGAGCGCGTCGAAGAGGGCGCGTCCTGGCCCGGGTACCCAGCGGCCGTTGACCGCGGTCGTTTCGCAAGCCGGGATCTCCCAGGTGGCGACGAAGCCGCGAAAGTGGTCGAGCCGGACCAGATCGAACCAGGAGAGGGCGTGGCGCACGCGGGCGACCCACCACGCGTAGCCGCTCGCCGCGAGCACCTCCCAGCGGTAGAGGGGATTTCCCCAGCGCTGGCCGGTGGCCGAGAAATAGTCGGGCGGCACCCCGGCCACGACGGTTGGCTGGCCGTGCTGGTCGAGAGCGAAGAAGTCGGGATGGGTCCAGACGTCCGCGCTGTCGTGGGAAACAAAGATCGGCAGGTCGCCGATCAGGGCGATGCCGCGAGCGTTCGCCCGCTGACGGAGGGCGCGCCACTGGCGGAAGAACAGCCACTGGACGAAGCGGTGGTAGTCCCGGCGGGGGGCAAGCCGTTCCTGCCAGTGGGTGAGCGCAGCGGGGTCGCGGTGGACTAGGGCGGGATCCCAGCTGGTCCAGGCTTGCCCGCCGAACTGTTCGCGCAGGGCGGCAAAGAGGGCCCAGTCCTCGAGCCAGGGGGCTTCCTGGGCGCAGAAGGCCGCGTAGTCTGGGTGACCGCCGGCCTGGCGGAAGCGCTCGTGGGCGCGCGTGAGCAGCGGCTCCTTGAGGGTGTAAGCGCGAGCGTAGTCGGCGGGGCCTTCGCTGAGGTCGGGCAGGTCGGCAAGCTCATGAGGCGCCAGCCAGCCGTCCGTGACTAGGTCCTCCAGAGAGATGAGGAGAGGGTTCCCGGCGAAAGCGGAAAGGGCAGCGTAGGGGGAGTGCCCGAAGCCGACGGGCCCGAGGGGGAGCACCTGCCAGAGGCGAGCGCCAGCGGCGGTGAGGAAGTCGAGCCAGCGGCGGGCAACTGGGCCAAGGTCGCCGATGGCGTGGGGCCCCGGGAGGGAGGTCGGGTGCAGAAGGATGCCCGCCCGGCGGCGACGCCAGTCGGGAGGAGTATCGAAGAGCGAGGGCATTGCAGCATCCTCGTGCTGGGAGCATGGTGGGGCGCGAAAGCAATTATGCGGCCGCTGCTCGGGAGCTGGGGTGGTCAGAGCGCGTATTCTCCCCGCTGAGAGGAGGAAGGAACCGATGGCGAACGGACTGACCCTGGCCGAGGCCCGCCGGCTGATCGATGCTGCGCTAGCCTGGGCCGAGCGGGAAGGCAAGGCGATGGCAGTGGCAGTGGTCGATGCTGGTGGGCACCCGGTGGCGATGGCACGACTGGATACTGCCTCGATTCTGGCAGCGGAGGCGGTGGTCCAGAAGGCGCGCGCAGCGGCCTGGCTCGGCCGCCCGACGGCGGCAGCCGTGGAGACGGGTCGGCAGTGGCCGCACGTCTATCTCAGCTTCACGGTCGCTGCCCAGGGCCAGATCACGCTGAGCAAGGGGGGCTTTCCCATCCTGCGTGATGGGCAGCTGGTCGGGGCGATTGGGGCGGCCGGTGGCACCGGAGCCGAGGATGAGGCCTGCGCTCGCGCCGGGCTCCGCGCCCTCGGCTTCGACACCTGGGAAGGCTAGGAAGCTGGCGGCCCGCACCAACGAAGCCAGATCTCACCGAAGGGCTGGGGCTGCTCGATCGCGAGCTGCTGCTGGCGGAACAGCTCCAAAACCGCAAGGAAGGTCGCTACGACCAGGTTGCGCGGCGCCGGGTGGCTGAGGAGAGCGGCAAACGTGGTCGTCCCCTGCTGCTGGAGGAGGGGACGGAGTTCGGCCAGCCGCTCCGCGACCGTGAGCGGCCGCGTGGGCAGGGGAGCGTCGGCGGGGGTGGCGTGGCGTCGCTGGACCTCGACGAGCAGGCGAGCGAGGCCGTCACTGGTCAGGCGCAGGTCCAGCGGGTGGGGGAGAGGCACGGCGGGCCTCACGCGGCGAGGCCACGAGTGCAGCCCGGCCTCGTCGCGCGCTCGGAGGACTGCCGCCACCGTCCGGAAACGGCGGTACTCCCGGAGCTGGGCGGCCAGGGTGGTGGCGGGGTCAGCACTCTCCGCTGGTACGAGCTCGGTTGCTGCCGTGTCCGGCGGGGGTGGCAGTAGGCGCAGCGACTTGATCAGGAGCAACCTGGCAGCCACAACGAGGTAGGCGGCAACTTCATCGAGGCTGGCCTGGTGGTGAGCGAGGTAGGCGAGGAACTGGTCGGTAACGGCAACCAGCGAGACAGTGCTGATGTCCAGCTCGTTGCGCTCGATCAGGGTGAGCAGGAGGTCGAGCGGGCCGCTGAAGACAGGAAGGCGGACGGTGAACGCCGTGCTGGTCGGGGCCGTCATCGCGAGGAGCCGCTCAGTCCTCGATCGGGGGAGGGGTGGCACGCAAGGTGACCGCCTCGCGCAGGTAGACGTGGGCGATCTCGTGTTGGGCTTTCTCGGTGTTGACGAGGAGCAGCACGCGGATACAGCGCGGAAGTGCACCAGGCACGTTCATTTCGTGGCTGCACATGAGCGGCACATCGTGCCAGCCGAGCTGGCGGGCGGCGACCGCGGGGAATTCGGCGTTCAGGTCGGGCGTGGTGGTGAAGTAGGCGCTCGCGATCGCATCGGTGGTGAGCCCGTTGCGGGCAACGATCTCGAGCAGCAGTTCCCGGGTGGCAGCCAGGATAGCCCGCTGGCTGTTTTCGGTGGCGGTCGTGGCGCCGCGAATCCCGCGCACCATCATCGGGCGACCACGGCGCCGCGCAGGCGGCGAAGGAACTCGCTCAGGGCGCGAGCAGCTTCGGCGGTGGTCGGCCGGTCGATCTGGGCGACGATGGCGCTGCCGATGATGGCAAGGTCGGCGAAGGAGCGGAGAGCCTCGAGATGCGCGGGCTGGCTGATGCCGAAGCCGATGCCGATGGGAAGGTCGGTCACTGCCCGGACTCGTTCAACGAAGGCTGGCAAGTCGGGCGGAAGGTCGTGGCGGGCGCCGGTGACGCCGGTGACGCTGATGCAATAGACGAAGCCGCGGGCGCCGGCGGTAGCCAGGCGGATGCGCGCTGGCGGGCTGGTGGGCGCCACCATTGGGATGAGGGGGATGCCATGCACTTCCAGGGGCGGGAGGAGCTCACCGCGCTCCTCGGGCGGGAGGTCCGGCACGATACAGCCAGCGACGCCCGCAGCAGCGGCCTCGGCCGCAAAGCGGGCGACGCCGAAGCGCAGGATGGGGTTGTAGTAGCCCATGAGCAGCAGCGGCAGCTGGTAGCCAGCAGCCCGGGCCGCCCGCACGGTTGCCAGGCAGTGGCCGAGCGTGATCTGGTGCTGCAGCGCCCGGGTGGTTGCCTGCTGGATGATCGGACCATCGGCCAGGGGGTCGCTGAACGGGACGCCCAGTTCGATGGCATCTGCCCCGGCCTCGGCAGCGGCAGCGATCAAGGCCAGGGCGGAGTCGGGCTCGGGAAAGCCGACCGGGAAATAGGGCACGAGCGCGAGCCGCTGCTGGTGTCGCAGGGCCGCGAGGGTCGCCTCCAGGTTTGCCATCAGCTCCTCTCAGGAGAGGCTCGGTGACCGACTGGCAGTATATACCGCGACCAGCGAGAGGGTGTTGAAGAGGGAGTGGAGCAGGATCGCTGGCCAGAGTGAGCCGGACCAGAGGCGCAGCAGAGCGAGCAGGATGCCAAGGAGGAAGATTGGGGGGATGACCTGGGGCACCAGGTGGGAGAGCGCAAAAAGGAGCGAGCTGACGACGACTGCCCCCACTGCCCCGAGCCGACCGATCAGCCCCTGGAGCACCAGGCCACGGAAGAACGCTTCTTCGGCGATGGGGGCAATCAGGGCGGCGCTCAGGAGGGCGATGGCGAGGGAAGCCGGCGTGGTGCCAACGAGGACATCGATCCGCTGGGGATTCTCCTGCGCGAGGCCGAGCGCCTGGAGCAGGAGACCGTAGCCAACCTGAATGCCAAGGCCGAGGACGAGGCAACCGAGCGCTGCCACGAAGGCACGGGGCGAACAGGGGCGGAAGCCAAGGGCGGCCGTACCCCCACGACCACGGGCGAACGAGAGAGCGATCCCAAGGAAGCCGAGCTGGTAGATGATGATGGCCGCAATGGCGAGCGGGCGGGCGAGAGAACCGCTGTCGAAGCTCTGGCGCAGGGCGATGAGGCCAGCGATGGCACTGCCAAGGACGAGCAGCACCAAAGCAACGGCGGCGACGAGCGCCAGGACGACATCGCGAAGGCCCCAGGGGGCCGGGGTTACCTGCACCTTCACGGGGGGCTCCGGGGGCGAGAGCGCCCCTGCCTTCCCAATGGTAGCACGCCAGCGTGCGCTTGCGGCGGCGCTGCGCTTTCGATACGATTCGGCAGAACCAGCCGAGGTAGCTCAGTTGGTAGAGCAACGGACTGAAAATCCGTGTGTCGCCAGTTCGATTCTGGCCCTCGGCACCGCTCCTCGGCTCCCAAGCACGATTCCCTGCCTCAGCTCAGCGAGGCCCCCAGGCCACCACTGCTGTCAGTGGCAGGGATAGCGTGATGTCAGCGGGGCTGCTGGACGCGATCGGCGTGGTATGCGCACGCTCAGCCAGCAGCTTGTTCTGCTGATCCCTCCTCCAGAACAGCACCCGCTCCTCGGGACGCGTGCTGCTGCTCCAGTCCAACGCGGAGCCGAGGGGGAGCGTGGCAGCATACTGCTACCGGCCTGCAGGAGCTTTACCAAGGCCACCGAGAGTACCGGGCGAGCTCCGCTCGCGCGTTCCTCTTCGAGAAAAGCCCCGCCCTGCGAGCACCACTATCCATGCCCACTGGCCTGTCTTCCGGTGAGGGTTGTCATCAGCAGGAAGGGGTTACGATGGATGCAGGAGACCTATTCCATTCAAGCTGCTTACTTCTCACAATTCGGTGATCTGCATTCACCAGCGGGGGCGATACCGACCGGCGTGGCTGCACACTCTCCTGGCACGCTGAGCGGCTGGAATGCTTGCGAGGGGGGTGAGCCGCCCTGTCTTCTGGGGAGCCGGGTTGCTTGCAGTCCTGCTTGGTTTCCTGACCGTGCCGCCGCTCAGCTTCGTGGAAAACAGTCGGGACTACCCAAGCCAGGCCGCTGCTCAGGCGGCCTACCGGGCTAATCCGCAACGGCTCGCCAATCTCGATGCCGACCAAGAGGGGATCGCCGGTGAGCACCTCCCCGCTCCCTCCGACCTCACCCCGGTTCCCCTCCCCTGGCTGACACGCCTGGCGAGCCCAACCGGGATAGCCACCACATGGACAGCAACTGCGCCCCGACCTGCGCTGACGGCAACCCCCTCCCCCACTAGCCCGAGCAGAGGCGTGTCCACTGCCTCGCCTACCCAGGTGCCGAGCCCACCAGCAGCGACTGCCCCCCGGTCAGGGCCCTCCGGGGTGCCTACGGATCCGAGAAGCTGGCTTCTGCTCCTTTCCGCCTCGGGCGGAACTCGCGACAGGCCGCCATCGGGCTAGTCGGACCATTGGCGAAGGGTGAGGAAGAGGGTAAGCGTCGGACGGAGGTCGATGATGAGCTCACCGTTGCGCTCCTGCCAGGGCCAACCGCTGGCCTGGACGGCAGCACGGGCAGCGGAGAGGTCCCTCACCACGAGCGTGAAGCCGGCTAGCCAAGCCGGGCCAGTGGGCCAGCTCCCGCCAGCCAGACTCAGCGCGCTGCGGTCACAGAAGAGGAGTTCCTGCTCTCCCAACCGGATGGCCCAGCAGCCGGCAGCAGCGCAGGTCGGCGCCTGGCCAGTGTAGCGCTGGTAGCGCGCGGCTACGTGCTCCGGCTGCTCGGCACCCAGTACCACTGCCGCCAGGGCTGCAGCAGTGTTGGGATGGTGCAGACTGGCCGGTGGCCGGAGGAGTTCAGGAGTGCGATGCTCAGTCACGATCACGTAGCCCTCGGGGGTCTCCTCCCGTGGGAGCCCGAAGAAGACGAACTCCGCTATCCCCTGGATGCCATCCTCGGCGACCGCGCGCTGCCAGCGCTGGGGTGGCTCCGCTGCGACCCCGCGCTCGGTGAGCAGCGCCCAGCTCCTCTGAGCATCGGTCGTGGCCAGCGCCAGAATGTGGGCACCCTCGTAGCGGGCGGCTGCCTCGGTCAGGGGATGGCCAGCCGTTGGGTCGGTGATAGCCATGACTTCCAGATAGCCCAGCTGGAACATGATGCTCCGCTGACTGGAACCAGCCGGGACCGGCCGGCCCGATGGGTCTGGGCGCGTGTGGTCGGCTCGGCGTGTCAACTGAAAGCCCAGCGCGCGTAACCGCTCAGCGCTGGCCTCGAGGTCACGCACGACGAGGCCAAGATGGTCGAGACCGGTCACTGCGGACATCGTTCCTCCCCGGGCAGGGTAGCATGCGCACTCTCGCTTCATCCGGGCTGCTGTACGCTCGCCAGTAACAAGCCGGCGACGAGGCATCTCTTGTGCCGGTCGCTGTTCGCTTCTCCAGGGATCCTGGGCCGGCGAGCGCTGGAAGGCACCCCCTCTTGCGGGTCCTGGTGAGGCTGACCGGAGCGCCCATCGCCGCGCGGCCTTCACCGCTAGGAAGAGGCATCGGTCTTGGCCAGCTGCTCTCTGGGCCTGGCGTACTCCTCCTGAGGGCTCCGCCTCCCTGCTACTTCGGTTAGGCCACCAAGGGTTACTTTACCTTGTAGACGGGGTCCAGGCTCCAGTTGCCAATCGTCGCTGGCACCTCCACCCCGCGGAGGCGCGGCGCGTGGATGACATACAGCGGGGCGAGCACGAGAAAGATCGCCGCCACATCCTCCCGGAAGAGCCGCGTGACCTGGTGCCCCAGCTGAGCGCTCCGGGCCGGGTCGCGCTCGCTGTAGATCTGGTCAAAGAGCCGGTCCCACTCCGGGTTGCAGTACCACACGGTGTTCGCTGGCGCACCCGCCGGCCGGCCACAGCCGTTGGTCGTGCGGACGGTTGCCGCAAAGCCATTCTGGTCGCCCGTGCCACCCGCGTAGATATCGCCCAGGAGCTGGTTGTTGCGGCCAAAGATCTTATCCTGGATCACCGCATTTTCATTGTTGTGCAGCTCGACCTCGATCCCGACCGTCCGGAGGTCGCCCTGCACCGCGAGCACCGTGTCTTGCAGACTGAGCGGCGAGTAGTCGATACCGTAGGGCAACTTCACGCCATTCGGATAGCCGGCCTCGGCGAGCAGCTGCTTCGCCCGCGCGGGGTCGTAGGGGAAGGGCGGCAACTCCGGGTCCCAGAGCACACTCCCCGGGATGGCAAACTGCCCGACCGGCTCGGCGAAGCCGCGGTAGATCGTCTTCGCAATCGCCTCTTTGTTGACGGCATAGTTCATCGCCAGGCGAACGCGCCGGTCGCGGGTCGGAGAGGCGCGAACCTCTGCCGGGCCCTGGGGCAATGAGTACGAGACGTTCGAGACCAGAAACGGGAGTACGGTCAACCCCGCCCGCCGGAGGGTGTCGGCATGCTCAGCGCTCAGGTTCGTGAAGGGAACGAGGTCGATCTCGCCCGTCCGCAGGCCGTTGACCAATTGCGCTGGCTCCGGAACTGCCCGCAGCAGGATCTCACTCGCGATCGGGCTGCGGTAGGGGTGGGGAGTGGCCTTGCGGACGAAGCGGATGAGGTCGTTGGCGCGGAACTCTGCCAGTTCGTAGGGCCCCGATCCCATCGGGCGGTCCCGGAAGCCACTCGCACCACCGACCGCCTCGAAATACCGCTTCGGGACGATCCAGAGGTAGGGCCCACCGTTTGGCACGCTCACGTCCACCACCCGGGTGGCTACCTCGAGCGTCGTCTCGTTGCGGGCCCGGGCCGCGGTCACCGTGGGGAAGAACGAGCGTTGCGGCCAGCCCGCCTCCACGACCTGCATCAGGGTGAAGGCCACGTCCTCAGCGGTGAGGGGCGTTCCATCATTCCAGCGGAGGTCCGATCGAAGGGTAAAGGTCCACTGCAAGCCGTCGGCTGAGAGCTCCCACTGCTGAGCAATCGCCGGCCGCGGCTCGAAGTTCGGGCCGAACTGGGTCAGGTTGTCGTAGAACGGCCAGAAGGCGTAAAAGGCCGAGGCCGAGACCTGGGGAGTGAGGGCAGTCGGCAGCCCCGCCACGGCAGCGCGGAGCACCTGCTGCTCTGCCCAGACTTCCCCCGCTGGTGGTGGCGGTGGAGCCACGGCAGGACGCGCGGGCGCACATGCAGTAAGCAGGACCAGCCCGAGCACGGGGGAGGAACGCAAGGACCAGCGCATCGGTACCTCCCGCCAGCCCCGGGCGACAGCCCGATTGCTGGACCTGGCGGCTCGGCCGGGGCCGGCTCGCAAGGCGCATCATAGGCCATCTCTCCCCTGGGCGGAAGCAGCCTTCCTCCCGGCTGCCCTGCCCACACGAGCGCTGCGAGAGCTCCAGTTCTCCAGCGCCCCGCGCCGGACCGCGCGGTGCATCCGTCGCTGGGCGAGGCGGTGGCTCCCTCCTGGTCCCGCGGGCTTCCGGGCCGCAGGGGAAACGTCTTCGCACGCTCTCCCTCCTCAGCCTCTGCTCCTGCTCCCAGCCTCCAGCTGGTCGGGAAAAGCGGCGCGCTTTTTCGTGCGATGGTGCGGGCGCAAGGCTCGGTGAGGCTGCTCAACCCGTGTCGGTGGCACGCTCGCCTGTGCTAGACTGCCGCCCGTAGGCGGGTGGGGGAAAAGGCTGCTGGGGGCGGCGCGCCTCGAGGGGTAGGAGGATGCAGATGGAAAGACCCCTTCCGCAAGTGGCAACGTTGACCGTGCTCAGTGACCAGGCCGGCCTTGCCCGCGAATTCGTACTCCGCCCAGGCGAGTACCTGATCGGTCGCTTGCCCGAGTGCGAGATCGCCCTGCCCCACCCCACCGTCTCGGGCCGGCATGCCCGGCTCCGCCTGACCGAGGGGCAGGTGCTGATCGAGGACCTTGGCAGTACTAATGGCACCGCAGTCAACCAGCGCGCGGTCCGTGGCCCAGTCCCGCTGCGCTCCGGCGACATCATCCAGGTCGGGGAGGTGCACCTCCAGTTCAGCGACGCGGTCAGCACCACGCGCGACCAGCCGGTGGGACCGGAGCGTGCCAGCGAGCCGGTGACCAGCTCCTGGGCCGGGCAGGCCACCTTCGCGGGGGAAGAGCGGGTCTCCTGGGCACCGCCAGCAACGGCCGCCCCCCCTGATACCGCCGCCGAAGCCCAGGCGGTCCTCGCTGCCATCGTTCTCCGCGTCGAAGCGCTCCAGCGCGAGGTCGCTGCCCTGGCTGAGGTCGCAGCCCGCCTCGAGCCCCTCCTTAGCGGCGCCGAGCGCGAGCGGACCACCGCGACCACCGCCCTCCAGCGCCTGCGCACCGACCTTGCCCAGTTGGCCGATGCGCTGGAGAGCGAGGCCGGGCAGCTGGGCGTGACCACGGTGCTGGCAAACCTCGATGCGCTCGTGAGCGCTCCCAACGACCTCAGCTTGCTCGTCAACGTCTCGCGCGATACCGCCCGCTACGCGGCCCTGGTGCGGCTGGTTGCGGACCTGCCAGAGCGGCTGCGCGCCCTCGCCCGCTGAGGATAGCTTAGCTGCTGGCAGACCGGCTGCGGCGAATCCGCTCGATCAAGGCCGTGGTCGAGTGGCCCGGCACGAGCTCCATGAACACGACCCGGCCGCCCAGCGCACGAACTACCTCGGCCTCGGGGAGCGGCTTCTGACCGCTTGCGTAATCGCCGCCTTTGACGTACACATCCGGCTGGAGGGCCGCAACCACAGCAGTCGCCGTTGGCCCCTCGAAGATGACCACCGCATCGACACAGCGGAGTGCTGCCACGAGGGCTGCCCGCTCCTCCGCGGGCACAATGGGGCGCTCGGAGCCTTTGCCGAGCGCCCGCACCGAGGCGTCACTGTCAACCGCGACTACGAGGGCATCTCCGAGCTGGCGGGCGGCTTCGAGGTAGCGCAGGTGGCCGAGATGGAGCAGGTCAAAGACACCGTTGGTCAGGACGAGGGTTTTACCCGCCCGGCGCAGCTCCTCCCGCCAGGCTTGGGCCTCCGCCAGCGTCCAAAGTGGGCTCATCGGACCCAGAAGTTCGAGTTCGCCAGGATCAGCATCCCCGCTGCGCCGACGAGGCCAAACTCGGCGACGACACGCGGCGTGAGCCGACCGAACAGGTACTGCTGCACCAGCCCGCTGATCCCGTAGAAGAGCAGCAGCAAGATCACACCGCCCGCCAAGCCACCGATCGGCCAGTAGTTCAATCCCCAGGTGACTTCCCCCACCATCAGCCCAGTGACGAGCGCATACAGCCAGGTCCGCCGGGGGGGTGCTTCCGCTGAGCGGTAGAGTTCGAGGGCGAGCAAGGTGCTGACGAGCGTGATCGTCGTGGCGGTGTAAAGGCTGCGTTCCTTGGTGGCGTAGATCGCCGTGAAGAGCGAGAAGGCCGCGAGGTACGTCGCCAGGTTGAGCGCAAGCCGGGCGACAGCAAAGGAAGGTTCGCGCGGGTCGACCGAAAGGTACTCGGCGAGCATTACGAGCGTCAGCACCACGGCGGCAAGGGCGAGCCCGCCGACGACCGGAAGCCCACCGCCGAACAAGCGGAGAAAGAGCGCCGCGCCCAACGCCACCAGCGCGGGCAGGATCCAGAAGAGCAGGGAGTGCGAGAGGTCGTGGAGGTAGTGTTTGGGGTGGGCCCGGACCAGCGAGTCGGTCCCGATACAAACAACCGCCACCACCGCTGCCACCACCAGCCAGAACCAGGGCGGCTGGACGATCAGCGAGAACGCCAGCCCCACCAGCGCGAGACTGACCGGAAGGAAAAGCCGCTCGTAGGTCGGCACGCGGAGATTCTAGTCGACGGGCCGGGAACCGAGTGGGAAGGTCGTTTGCATCAGCCATTACGATTATTCGCAGGCAGTGTCTCGCCTGGAGGTTGGGATGGTATCGCGCTGGCTCGCTCGCCCCCTCGGTGTCTTGGTTCTGCTTGCCCTCGTCGCGTGTTCACCGAGCGCGCCTTCGGCGGCGCCAGTGGTGCCTGCGACGACGGGGCCAACAGGAAAGGTGACCATCGCCATCGGCTCCCAGACGATCGCCAGCATGGAGACCGGGCGGGCGACAGTGAGTGCCTCCCTGGCCACCCTCTGGCCAGCCTTCGACGGGCTGACCTTTATCGACGATAGGGGGCAGGTCCAGCCAGCGCTGGCGACCTCCTGGCGGACCGTCGATGAGAAGACCTGGGAGTTCACTCTGGGGGACTGGACCTTCCACAACGGCCGTGCCGTTACCCTGGAGGATGTGCTGGGCACCTATCGGCGCTACAGCGACCCGAACGAGCGATTACCAGCGCTGGCCCTGTTCACCACCGTCGACCGCTTCGATGGGGCGGGAAAGACAATTACCTTCACGATGAAAGTCGTCGACCCGACTTTCCCTGCAGTCATCGGCCTTGCCATGATCACCCCGATGAAGGAGCTGCGCGAGCAGGGGCCCGATGAGTTCTTCCGTAAGCCGATCGGCAGCGGACCCTTCCGGGTGGTCTCGACCGATTACCAGGTGGCCAACCTCTATGAAGCGATGGGGCCGGAACATCGCTCGCCCCGCGGCCGCCCCAAGGTGAAGGAGTTCGAACTCCGCTTCGTGCCCGATGCATCCCAGCGGGTGGCAGCACTCCAGACCGGCCAGGTCGATATGGCTGCGGGGATCCCCACCAGCGCCGTCCGCCAGCTCGAGGCGGCTGGCTTTACTATCCTGCGCGGGGCGGGGAATGCCACGGTCAGCTACCTTCTCGACACCCGGACGGGCCCCACCGCCGACCGGCGGGTACGCCTCGCGATCAACTACGCGGTTGATAAAGAGGCGATCGTCCAGGCGATCTACGGTGGCGCGGCCCGCGTCGATAGCCACCTCCTCGGCCCGGCAGCGCTTGGCTTCAACCCGAACTTGCCGCCCTACCCCTACGACCCCGCGCGGGCGAAGCAGCTGCTCGCCGAGGCCGGCTACCCGAATGGCTTCACCGTGGCGATGACCCATGCGACAACCGGGACGACCCCGAAGGACCTGGCCGAGCTGGTGCAAGGGCAGCTGCGCGATGTCGGCATCGTGGCGAACGTCCAGATCCGCGAGCTCGCCCTCTGGACAGCCGAGAACAACAACGACCAGAAGAACGCTGCCATCTGGATGCAGGTGCTCAACTGGGACCAGACCTTCGAGGCCCAGAGTGTCTACCGCTGGTTCAGCAGCGATTTCACCTGGGAGCGTGGCCGCCGCTGGGACGACCCCGAGTTCGACCGCCTCTACCAGCAAGCTAAGACCACGCTCGACCGGGAGCAGCGCGCACGGCTCTACCAGCAGGCGGCGGCGCGGCTCTACGCCGAGGCCGTCTCCCTCTTTCTCGTTCAGCCGTTCACGCCGAGCGCCGTCAAGAAGGGGCTGGTCCTCCCGGTCAGTGGTTCCGACGCGCGCTACTACGTCGAGATGCGCTGGGAGTAACGGCGCCTTGCAGCCACGCCCCCGCGCCGGTAGGATCGCCGCATTGGCAGTCCACCGGCGAGGGGGAGGATGGTCGCGCCGGTCCTGACTCGGTCACCAGAAGCACTGCGCGCGCTCCAGGATGACGCGCTCGCCCAGATGGTGGCGCTCTGCGAGCGGGGGCATCCTTACTACCAGCGCCTGCTGCGGCAACACCGCCTGCGCGCGAGCGATCTCCGGACCACCGAGGACCTCCAGAAGCTGCCGCTCACCCGCAAGCAGGACCTGATGCAAGCCCCGGAGGCGTTCCGGCTCACCCTGCCCGAGCTGCCCGTCGCGGAGCGGGTGCTCTGGGATATCGCCTATACCACCGGGACCACCGGGCAACCGACCCCCGTCTACAGCACGACCCACGATTTCTACGCTACCCTCGAATGCTGGCGCCGGCTCTGGACGATCGCTGGCGTGCGACGGACTGACATTGTCGCGAACCTCTTTCCGCTCACCAGCTACCCGAGCGGGGCCTTTCTCCGAACGGCCATCAGCAGCATCGGGGCGCTCGTGCTCAACGCCCTGCCCGGCGCGAGCTACCCGCCGTTCCCCGTCCAGCGCTCGGTCGATGAGGTGATCGACCTGGTCGTGGAGAAGGAGGCAACTGTGCTGGGGGCAGTGCCGAGTTTCCTCCGTCGGTTGCTGATGCGGGCTGAAGAGCGTCAGGCCGATTTCTCCAGGGTCCGGCTCGTCTGTCTGACCGGTGAGGCCTGCCCGCCAGGGCTGCGGGAGGACCTCCGCGCGCGGCTTCTCCGGCTAGGGGCCCGTGCACCGCGGATCAACGTCCGGCTGGGGTTTACCGAGGCGCAGGCCGCCTTCGTCGAGTGTGAGGAGGGTGGGCCGCTGATGAACCCCGCGCCGGACCTCTTGTTCTTCGAAATCGTGGACCCCGCAAGCGGCGAGCGGCTGCCGGATGGCCAGCCGGGCCTCTTGGTGATGACCCACCTGAACCGGCGGGGAACCGTGTTGCTGCGCTACGTCCTGGGCGATGTCACCGCGCTGGCCCGCGATCGCTGCCCCACCTGCGGCTTCACCACCGAGCGGGTGCTCCAGCCTCCCGTCCGGGTCGACCACCTGACCAAAGTCCGGGGGATGCTCGTCAACCCCGACGTGATCCACGACCTGCTCGCTGCTCAGCCCGAGGTGGAGGAGTATCAGATCGTTTTCCGCAAAGAAGACCCCCGTGACCCCTACTCGCGGGATGAACTAGTGCTCCGCCTGGCAGTCGCGGGCGAGGCGACGGCAGTGAGCCAGGCGGTGGCAGCTGCCGTACGTGAGGCGGTCCGCGTGAACCCGGTCATCGAGATCGTCGAGCGGGCGGCGATCTTCGTACCCGGCGCAGGAATGAAGGCCCGCCGGGTCATCGACCTGCGGCCGAAGCCGGAGTAGCCCCCACGGAAGGAGGAGACGGTGGCGATAACCGTTCTGGGCAAGCAGGTGCTGACAACCCTGGAGGAGTGGGTCGCTCCTCCCCACACGGCGGTGGTGGTGGTCGATGTCCAGAATGATTTCTGTTCGCCGGGTGGCGCGCTCCACCGCCGTGGGGTGGACGTCACTCCCCTCCAGACGATGCTGGGGGTGCTGCGGCGGCTGCTTGCGGGAGCCCGGCAGGCAGGGGTGCGGGTGGTCTACGTCCAGCACACCGTCGCCCGGGATGGCGCGACGGAATCTCCGGCCTATCTGGCCTATCGCCTGAAGCTCCACGGCGGAGTCATCCCCGAACTCTGCCTCGAGGGGAGCTGGGGGCATCAGATCTGTGACGAGGTGGCCCCCCAGCCAGGCGACCTGCTCGTGCGCAAGCATCGCCAGCCCCCCTGGGTCGCCACTGCCCTTGACCAGCTGCTACGCGCGAACGGCGTCACCACCGTGATCGCGACCGGGACGATGACGAGTGCCTGTGTCGACTGGACGGCGCGGCTGGGGGTCCAGCTTGACTATTATGTGGTCGTGCCGGAAGACTGCGTGGCTCAGGCTGACCCGGCAGCCCACGCCGCCGCGATCGCGCTCCTGCGGCGCTATCTGCCGGACGGCGCGGTGACGACGGCCGAGGCCCTGCTGACGCTCTGGGCCGCCCGAGCGGCTGGGCTGGCGGGCCGGACCGCCCACTAAGGGTCGGGGAGGGGTGGCAGCTCCGCGAGGCTACGCAAGCCGAAGTGCTCCAGGAACTCGAAGGTGGTGCCAAAAAGCACCGGCCGGCCAGGCGCATCCAGCCGCCCGACCTCCTCGATCAGACCGTGGGCGAGGAGGGTGGCGATGGCACGGTCGGCGTTCACCCCCCGAACCTGCTCGATCTGAGCCCGGGTAACCGGCTGACGATAGGCGATCACGGCGAGGGTCTCCAACGCTGCGTTCGAAAGTCGGGCGGGAGTGGCCAGACCCAGGAACCGCTCGACCGCACTGGCCACTTCCGGCGCGGTGACGAGCTGCACCAGCTCCCCCTGACGTTGCAGCCGGAGGCCACGGCCAACGAGGCCACGCTCCAGCGCTTCGAGGGCACCAGGAATGAGGGTGGCGGGGATATCCAGCGCTTCGGCCAGTCGCTGCTGGCTGACGGGGGCGTCGGCCACGAAGAGGACGGCTTCTAGCGCGCTGGCCAGTGCGTGCAGGTCAGCGTCCATTCCTCGCTAGAGGCGAGTATCGGGGGTGGGATGGTTGCCTGGTGGGGAGG
>JAILZB010000077.1 GCA_023512725.1 Chloroflexota bacterium
CCTGCTGGCGCAGCCAGGCCGCGCTCCGCTGGCAGAGCTCGCAGTCGCCATCGAAGAGGACCACCGCCTGGTCAGCCATGATCCCAGCATAGCGGGCTCCTGCCGGTTGGTCGAGCGGGCGCGACAACGGCGTTCTCCTCTGCTACCCTGCTCCCTGGAGACCCTCAAGCGAGGGGAGGAGGTCCTGATGCTGGTCGAACTGGTGCTCCTGCTGACCGCTGACGGTGTCCAGCTGCCAGCGGCGTTCTTTCCGGCTGCCCAGCCGCGGACGGATACCGCCGTCGACGCCGTAGTCCTCAATCCGGGAACGTCGGGGAACTTCTGGCACCCGACGCTCACCGCGGTCGCTACGGTGCTCGCGCAGCAGGGCTATCCCGCGCTCACGCTCAGCACTCGTGGTCACGACTACGTCTTTCGCGACGCCCGCAACAACCGCTATCTCGGGGCGAGCTACGAGTGCATCGCCGACTGCCCCTACGACTTCACGGCGGCGATTCGCTGGCTGGTGGAACGCGGGTACTCGCGGGTAGCGCTCTATGGCCATAGCCTGGGGGCCACCAAAGCCACCTACTACGCCGCCCACGGCCCCGACCCCCACCTGGTAGCCGTGATCGCCTTCGCTGGTCCCCGCTGGTCGGGCAGCCTCTATGCCTCGGGCCCCGCGGCCGAGCTGTTCCACGCCACCCGCGCCCGTGCGGAAGCGCTAGTTGCCGCTGGTCGGGGTGAGGAGCTGATGGAAGTCACCTTCCCCATCCCGCTCCTGATTACGGCGGCGGGCTGGCTGGACAAGTATGCGGGCGAGCGCTATAACGTGGCGACCTGGGGCGACCGGATCCGGGTGCCCATCCTCCGGCTCGATAGCGCCCTCGACGAAGGGCTGGCCGCGCTCCACCAGGCGGGGATCTTCGACGATATCCAGCGCCTGGCACCGAACCCGTACCACCGCCACGTCATCCTGACCGACGTCGACCATTTCATGACCCGCCCTGGCTCGGCGGAAGCGGTAGGGCAGGCGGTCGTCTCTTGGCTGGACGACCTTGCCCAGCCGCGAGCCTGAGCAGAGGGCCCAATGCGACGGAGCGAAGAGCGTATCCTCACGACTCACACCGGCAGCCTGCCGCGCCCGGCCGAACTCATTCCCCCCCTCCTCGAGCGCGAGCGGGGGGCAGCGGTCGACCCCGAGCGCTTCGAGGCGCTGGTTCGCCAGGCCGTCCAGGAGTGCGTGCGCCAGCAGCTTGCCAACGGGATCGACATCGTCTCGGATGGCGAGATGAGTAAGCCCTCCTACGTTGCCTATGCGAAAGATCGGCTGACCGGCTTCGGTGGCGAAGGAACGATCGGCCTAGCGGCAGACCTTGCTGACTTCCCTGAGTACACCGCCACTCTGCGCCGCCATGGCCTGGCGACGGCGGGCGTACCGCGCCCAGCCTGCAATGGGCCGGTCCGCTACTGCGGAGAGGCTGAACTCGCGCGGGACCTCCAGAACTTCCAGGCTGCGCTTGCCAGCGCGGGTGCGGTGGAGGGCTTCCTGACCGCCGCCGCTCCCGGCGTGATCGCCGTCTTTCTGCCGAACCAGTACTACCCCAGCCACGAAGCGTATATCTGGGCGCTGGCCGAGGCGATGAAGACGGAGTACCAGACGATCGCCGCCGCTGGGATCCCCTTGCAGATCGATTGCCCGGACCTCGCGCTGAGCAAGAACCTGCAGTTCCCTGACCTCTCCCTGGAGGAGTTCCGGCGGGTGGTCGCGATTCATGTGGAGGCGCTGAACTGGGCGCTGGAGGGGATTCCGCCGGAGAACCTCCGGATGCACGTCTGCTGGGGGAACTACGAGGGACCTCACCACAAGGATGTGCCGCTCGGTGCCATCGTCGACCTCGTTCTCCAGGCGCGGCCACGCTTTCTTTCGATCGAAGCGGCGAATCCCCGCCACGAGCATGAGTGGACGGTCTGGCAGGAGGTACCGCTCCCCGAGGAGAAAGTGCTGATCCCCGGGGTGATCGATTCGACCACGAACTTCGTCGAACACCCGGAGCTGGTCTGCCAGCGGATCCTACGCTTTGCACGCCTGGTCGGGCGAGAGCGGGTGATCGCCGGGACCGATTGCGGCTTCTCAACCGGGGCAGCCGGTGGGCCGGTGGTTCCCAGCGTCACCTGGGCGAAGCTGCGTGCCCTGCGGGAAGGTGCCGACCGCGCGAGCGCCCTGCTCTGGTAGCACCGGGCGGAATCAAAACCGGCCCGCCCAAACTGAGGGCGGGCCGGTTCGTGAGCGCTGGTGAAGGTTTAGCGAGCGCCGGCCAGCTGCTTCTGTGCCGTGCCCGGCAGGATTGGGATCTTCTTCGTGCGGGCGTGCTCGGCCTTGGGGGCGACAATCGTCAGGACGCCGTTCTCCAGGTGGGCCTCGACGCGATTCAGATTCACCTCAGCGCCCAGCTGGATCGTCCGGCGGAAGCGATACGGCTGCAGCTCGCTCCACACCAGCTCGGCGCCCTGCGGGGCAGTGTAGGAGACCTCACCGCTGATCGTCAGGGCGTTGTCCTGCCAGGTGAGCTGGATCTGATCGGGCGTCATCCCTGGCACAACCGCCTGCACGTAAAAGCGCTCCCCATCCTCATAGATCGCCACCGGGCACGAAGCGATCACCGCCGGTGCCGCGCCTGCCTCACCCAGCGGAGGGAACTGCCATGGTAGCAAGCGGTCAACCAGCGAAAACAGCGGGTCGTTGAACCAGAAGCTCCGCAGCATCGTCCACCTCCTTTCGCTCAGCGTTTTCGGTCGGCTCCCGGGAGCCTTCCACTTTTCCCTATAGATCATGACCGGTCGCCTGCTCGTTAGAGATCTGCTAGTGCTCGCTGAGAAATCCGTTAGTGGTGCTGCGTGAGCCTGGCTTGCGAGGGGGGGAGGTCCGGACTACCCTTGGCAGCGCGATGGTGGTCACCCTGGTTGAAGTCCGTCGTGGCCCGCTCGTCGAAAGCCGGCACTTCGGCGCCCTGGTGATGGCTGACACCACTGGCCGGGTCCTCTTCGCGCGCGGTGACCCCCACCTGGTCAGCTACCCCCGCTCGGCACTCAAGCCGTTCCAGGCGCTCGCTCTAGTCGCGCTCGGTGGCGTCGCGCGCTTCGGCCTCACGCCGGCGGAACTGGCCGTCATCTGCGCCAGTCATAGCGGCGAGCCGGCCCACGCTCAAGCTGTGGCCGGCATCCTTCGCAAAGCGGGAGTGTCAGCAGCCGAGCTCCGCTGCGGGGTGGCCCTCCCTGGCCGGCCGACGACGGCGGGAATGCCTGCTTCCGGGGGTATCCTCGCCCACCAGTGCTCGGGCAAGCACGCGGGGATGCTGGCGCTGGCTGAGCTGCTGGGGGTGCCGCGAGAGGGCTATCTCCAGCCGGACCACCCGGTGCAACGCACCATCCGTCATTGGATTGAGCAGGTGCTGGGGGCAGCGGCGATCCTCGCCCAGGGGGTGGATGGGTGTAATGCCCCCGCCTACGCCCTTTCGCTCGCAACCATGGCCCGTGCCTTTGCGCTCCTGGCGCAGCCGAGAGGACCAGCAGCTGCGGCGTTGCAGGCAATCGGTGACGCCATGCGTGCCCACCCGGAACTCGTAAGTGCGAGCAGCGGCTTTCTCGATACTGCCCTGATGCAGGCGGTGCCAGGCCTGGTGGCAAAGCGAGGTGCCGAGGGGTACTTCGCCCTAGGGCTGGCGGATGGCCGTGGCCTGGCCCTCAAGGTACTCGATGGTGATGGCTTCGGCCGGGCGGTCGGGGTCGCGACCGTGGCCGCGCTCGTGCGGGGTGGAGTGCTGGAGGAAACAGCCCTCCCGCCGAGCCTGGCTGCCTTCGGCCCCCGGCTCGTCCTCCGCGATGTGACCGGGCAGGTGATCGGGAGCATCCAGCCTGCCCGGCGCTGGTACCACGCAACTCGCCGGGCGCTAGTCCGTTAGACTGAGAGGAACGACCTTTCGCCACAGCGATCTGACCAGCTGGCAGGGAGGTGCGAGGGTGAAGACCCGCTGGTTGCTGCTTCTGCTCGCTGGAGCGCTCGTCCTCGGCTCGGCGGCTCGCCCGATGAGCGCCCAGAGTGGGGATGACTTTCCAGTCCCCGGTGGCTGGTTCTATAGCCAGGCGAATGGCCTGGGTGGTGGTGGCATGCTCGGCTACAGTGTCACCGATGCGGAGGGGGTGCCGTTCTGGACCTGGTTCCAGCGCTACGGTGGGGTTAGCGAGGTTGGCTATCCCGTCTCCCACCGCTTCCAGTGGAACGGCTTCGTTGTCCAGGCCTTCCAGAAGGTCGTCTTCCAGTGGCGGCCAGACCAGGGTGGCCAGGTCTGGTTCGTCAACGTGCTCGATGAGTTGAGCCTCGCGGGGAAGGACCCCTGGTTGGTGCAGACACGCCAGGTCCCGCCGCCGCAGGACTGGTCGGGCGACCGTGGCCTCCCCTGGAGCCAGGTCGTCCAGCGACACGAAGTACTCCTCACCCAGAACCCGGCCATCGCTGCCGTCTATTTCAGCAAGGCTGATCCACCCCTGAGCTACGGCTTGCCCATGAGCGCCCAGGATTTCGGCAACGTCTTCGTCGTGCGGGCGCAGCGGGTGGTCTTTCAGCAGTGGAAGGTGGACGTGCCCTGGGCCCGAGCGGGACAGGTGGTCCTCGCGAACGGTGGTGACCTGGGGAAGGAGGCTGGCCTCTACCCCAGCTGGGCGACGACCCCGATTCCGCCTGGCCAGGTGCCGGTCCCGAGCGCGGCCTGCTTCGGCGATGAGACCCTCACCCTCAGCCCGGCGAACCCAACGACGGCCACGCCGATTACGGTCCAGGCCTCCTCTGCCCGCCCGTCGCCTAACGTTGCCCTCGTGGGCCCGGGGAACCCCCAGCTGGTGAGCGTCGGTGCTGGGGGGCGAGGGACCATCTGGACCTATCGCCTCACCCTTAGTCAACCGGGCACGTACGCGCTCAGCTTCACGGTCGGGGGGCAGCAATGTGCCACCGTCGTGATCACGGTCACCAGCGCGGGGCCGCCTGTCAACGTCTGTACCGGGCAGGAACAGCTGACTTTCACTCCCAACCCCGCCGCGATCGGACAGCGCGTGACCGTGACCGTGACGAATGCCGCTCGCGACGCCATTGCAGGCCTCTCCGGACCGTTCGATCCCCAGTTCCAGGGGAGTGGGCCAACCGGGACCGAGTACAGCTGGCAGTTCGTGCCCAACCAGGAAGGCCAGCAGTTCCAGTTTCGCTACACAGTGAACGGCATCCCCTGTGCGACCGGCTTCCTGACAGTCCGCGCGGTCTACCCGCCGCCCTCACCCTCGCCTGGGGGAGGCTGCCCAGCCGACCTCAGCCTCACCTTTTTCCCCAACCCGACCAGGGTCGGCCAGGTGACGACGGTAACCGTGACCGGCAGCGGGACGGCTGGCAGCGTCTCGCTTGCTGGCCCGTTTACCCCCCAGTTTGCCGGTGCCTCAGCCGGCGGGCGGGGCACCCTCTGGAGCTGGTACCTCGTTCCTACCCAGGCTGGGCGCGGCTTCCAGTACCGCTTCGTCGTCAACGGCATTCCCTGCACCAGCGGCTTTCTCGACGTCCAGTAGCGGCCACTCGTCCACTGCTCCCGGGCGTGCGCTCGACGGACAGTCGCACCCATCGCTATCCTTGAATGATGGCCCTTGAACTGACCCGGCCGCTGGTCTTTCTCAAAGTCGAGACGACCGGGCTCGACCCGGAACGTGACCGGATCGTGGCGATCGCTGCCCTCAAGCGCTATCCGGATGGGCGCAAGGAAGCCCGTTTCCGGCTCCTCGACCCCGGCGTTGCCATTCCGCCGGATGCGACCGCCGTGCACGGTATTACCGATGAGGATGTCGCTGGTCAGCCTCCATTCCGCCGGATCGCGCGGAGCCTGGCGCTCTTCCTCGCTGAGAGCGACCTAGTTGGCTACAATATCGCGCGCTTCGACCTCCCCTTTCTGGAGGCCGAGTTCGCGCGCGCGGGCATCCCGTTCGAGCGACCGCCGGTGGTAGACCTCCTGACCATCTTCCGGCGGATGGAGCCGCGCGCGCTGGCCGCGGCGGCACGCTTCTACCTTGGCCAGGACCCTGACCCGCAGACCTCCCGACCCCAGCTCCTCCAAGCGCTGCTGGAGGCACAACTGGAACGCTACCCCTCCCTTCCCCGGAGCGTCCCCGAGCTGGCAGACTTCTGCAAGCCCCCCGAGTGGATCGACTCCCAGGGCCGGTTGCAGTGGGTGAACGGGGTGGCGACGATCCAGTATGGCCGACAGTACCGCGGGCGCTCGCTCGAAGAAGTAGCACGCACCGACCCTGCCCATCTCGACTGGGCGGTCAACGCGAGCCGGCTGCCCCAGGAGGTCAAGGCGATCCTGCGGGCCGCGCGGGCGGGACGCTTTCCGGTTCCACCGGCCACGCTGCGGAGTGAGGAGTCAACGGTAGCCGCCGAAGCCGAGGAGGAGTTCTCCTCGCCACCTTCGCCCTCAGGTGGTACAGTTTTCTCGTGAGCGCGGCTTCGCGGCGGCTTTGCCGTCGCTCCTTCTTGACTGGTGCGCTGGGAGTGCTGGCAGCAGCCTGCACGCCCGCAGCCGATAGCGCCTCGTCCGCCCTCGTTCAGCCACGGACCGGTCAGCCCCTCACGGTGGCACTGCCGAACAGTGACCTTGCTGTTGGGCAGAACCGGTTTGTACTTGCGCTGCTCGATGCCGAGAACAACCCCATTCCCAATGCTCCCAACACCCTGCGCTTCTATCTCATCCGCGGCAGTACTGCCGAGCTGAAGGGCGAGACGAACGCCCGCTACTACCGGATCGGCCCGGGAGATCGCGGGATCTATGTTGCGCGCACGGAGTTCGGAGCCGCCGGCAACTGGGGCGTGGAGGTGCTCGCCCGGCTTCCGAATGGGCAAGAACAGACCAGCCGGGTCGCCTTTGTGGTTGCCGAGAAGAGTAAGACCCCCGCGCTCGGGAGCCGGCCGCCTGCCAGCCGCCAGCCGATCGTGCCTCAGAAGCCGCTCGAAAAGCTCTGCACCGCGCGTCCGCCGGACCCCCTGCACGACCTGACGGTTGCCGATGCACTTGCGGCCGGGAAGCCGGCCCTCATCATGCTGGGCAGCCCGGGCTTCTGTTCCTCCGCCACCTGCGGCCCCAACCTGGAGCATATCCTGGCTGCGCGGCAGCGGCTGGGCGACCGTCTGAGCTGGATCCACATCGAGATCTACCAGGATGCGCAGCCACCCAACCTGGCGCCGGTCGTCAGTGAATGGAACCTGCCCAGCGAGCCCTGGATCTTTTTGATCAACGCTCAGGGGCAGATCGTCGAGAAGTTCGAAGGTGGGGTCGCGCCCGAAGAGTTGAACCCGGCCCTGGAGCGCCTGCTAGCCGCATGAGGCGCTGGCTTCCCCTGGGGGCGCTGCTCCTCCTCCTGGGAGGTGCTGGCCTCGCCTTCGCCCGCTGGCCGCGGCCGAGCACCGAGCTCTCCGTCCGCGGGGTGGTCCTCGAAGTGCAAGCGAGCAGCCTGGTCTATCCCGAGTGGTTCCGCCTGCGCGACAGCACGGGCAGAGAATGGCGCTTTCGGGTCGACCCAGCAGCGGTTACCGACCGTACCCACCCGATGAACGCAGCCCATCTCCGCCAGCACCTGGCGCTCGCCGACCCCGTGACCGTCTTCTACCGGGAGGAGCCCGCCGGCCCGGTTGCCTACCGGATCGAAGACTAGCGCTGCTTGCGGGTGGTCTTGGTCGGGGTGGGGGGTTCGGGAGCGGCCGGGGTAGCCTGCTGGGCGCGCAGGAGCGCATTGTACCGGCGCATGAGGCGCGACTTGCGGCGGGCCGCCGCGTTGCGGTGCAACACACCCTTGGTAACGGCGCGGTCG
This sequence comes from Chloroflexota bacterium, assembly GCA_023512725.1. Lineage (GTDB taxonomy): Bacteria > Chloroflexota > Dehalococcoidia > SpSt-223 > SpSt-223 > JANWZD01. The sequence goes on from JAILZB010000077.1 coordinate 7,876, forward strand.
AGCTGGGAGATGGCGGTGCGCATCAGCTCGGCAGCGTTCTCGGCACCGGCGAGGATCGCGGCGCGGGCTTCCTTGACGGCGGTGCGGGTGCGGGTCCGGATCGGCTTATTCCGCAGGCGACGGCGCTCCGCCTGCCGCATCGCCTTGGCGGCGGATCGGGTGTTTGGCACAGTACCTCACCTTTCTCAACACTCAGAACCAAGGAATCCTAACGGGTGAAGCGAGGAGCTGTCCAGGCGGGCTACCGCCAGCTGGCGGGGTGTGGTATGGTCAGTCCATACTGGACCGCAGTGGCAAGGAGACACGCCAGTGGAGGTTGAGGAGCGTCCGACGGCTCCAGCTGAGGTCCCGCCCGACTTCCCCCTGGTCTTCCCGCCCGCGGGGCGGGCCCGGGTAGCTGCCGAGTGGCAGGCGCTTGGGGAGCTGGTCAGCTGCCTCCAGACCCGACCAGAGGAGGTCTGGCTACGAACAGCCCGCCTGGCGCGCGAATGGTGCCGGGCGACTTCGGCAGGGGTCTGCCTGGTCGAGCGGTCGACTGCCGCTGAGCAGGTCCGGTACCAAGCAGTTGCGGGCGACCACACAGCCTGGAGGGGGCGGGTGCTCCCGCTCGCCGCCGACCCGACCGGGGTAGTTGTGGCCCAACGAGCGCCGCGTACCTTCCGGCGGCCAGGGGTGCTCTTCCCCGCCCTCGCCGAGCCTCCTCCCCTCCGGCTCGTGCTCAGTGTTCCCCTGGCGGGAGAGCCACCGGCCGGTGCCATCTGGGCTGCCACCACGGGTGAAGCCCTCAGTCGCGATGCCGAGCGCAAGTTAGAGCGCCTGGCCGTGCTCCTGGCCGTGACTGTAGCGTGGCAGAAGGAGCGCGAGCAGCTCCGCGACGCCGAGGCGGAGGTCCAACGGCTGCGCGCTGAGGTGCAGGCCGCCCAGGACCAGTTTCTGGCCCTAGCCTCCCATGAACTCCGTACTCCGCTCACCGTCATCAAGAGCCAGGTACAGTTGCTGCTGCGTCGGGCCAAGCGCGGCACACTCGACCAGGAGCAGCTGGTGGCTGGTCTGGAGACGCTCGAAGACGCAACAGACCGGCTCGTGCGGCTGACCACTGACCTCCTTGACTTGGCCCAATTGCGGCAGGGCGATGTGCCGTTGCGCTGGGAGCCGCTCTCGCTCGTGGCGCTGGTGCAGCACGCGGTGGCAACGTTTCAGGCGGCGGCTACTGACCGCTGGTTTGTCATCACCCGCAGCGAGGAGCCGTGCCTGGTGCAGGGTGACGCCGTTTGGCTGGAGCACGTGGTCGTGCACCTCCTCGAGAATGCCGTCAAATTCTCTCCCGCGGGCACGGCGGTCCAGGTTGAGCTGAGTGTGGTTGCTGGTGGTCTCCAGCTGTGCATCCGTGACGAAGGGATCGGTCTTCCCGCCGGCGCGGCAGCCACGCTCTTGCAGCCCTTCCGCCGGGCCCCCAACGCGCTCGACCGCCAGGTCCCTGGCCTCGGCCTTGGGCTGGCTATCGACCACCGCGTCATCGAGCGCCACGGTGGCCGGCTCTGGTTGGAGAGCGAGGGAGAGGACCGTGGCACCCGCGCCTATCTCTGGCTTCCCTGTGCGGCCAGCGCGGACACCCGCCGGGAGGCCGACGTGCCGCGCCCGATTCTGTGAGCAGCCGGGGAGGGTTGGAGCATGACTGAGAGCGCGCCCCTCATCGCTGTGCTCAACAGTAGCTCGGAAGTGATCCGCATCCTGCGCGAAACGCTGGAGGCAGACGGCTTCCGAACGGTTGGCTACCACGTGGGAAGCGCGCAGTCGGGAGAGGAAACCGCGGAGGCGTTCTTTGCCCGGTACCGCCCCCGGGTAGCGATCTACGATATCTCGATCCCCTATGACCGGAACTGGCAGGTCTTCCTCGACTTTGCTACCAGCGAGGCAGCAAACGGCTGTCGCTTCGTGCTCACCACGACTAATAAGCGTGCGCTGGAAGAGATCGTAGGGCCGACTGGGGCGCTGGAAATCATTGGCAAGCCCTTCGACCTGGAAGAGGTTGTCCGGGCGGTGCGACGGGCCCTCGAAGGGAGCGAACCGCGGCCGGCCAGCCGGTAGTGCCCCGCTCGCGCTAGAATGGCCGTGGCGATGAGTGGCAAGCTTCTCGGCAAAGTCGCGCTGGTGACCGGTGCGAGCAGTGGCCTTGGCCGGGCGATGGCGATCGCTTTTGCCCACGAAGGGGCGGACGTTGCCGTGGTAGCCCGGCGTGTCGAGGCGCTGGAAGAGACAGCTCGCTACTGCCGCGAGGCGGGGAGGCGGGCGCTGGCCATTCCTTGCGATGTCACCCGCGAAGACCAGGTGAATACTATGGTCGAGCGGGTCTTCAGCGAATTCGGCCGGCTCGACATCCTGGTGAATAATGCGGGCATCGGGCCCTTCGCGCCCGGCTTGCGGCGGGACCCTTACCGTCCGCTAACCAGCCTCAGTGAGACCACCCGCCAGGAGTGGGAGAGCATTCTGACCACGAACCTGACTGGCCCGTTTCTGGTTCTGAAAGCAGCGCTGCCGCGGATGACAGCAGGCGGCTGCGTGATCAATATCACCTCGATGAGTGCACGCTTTGCGGGCGCTGGCGGTGGCGGCGCCTATATCGCGAGCAAATGGGCCCTGGAAGCGCTCACTCGGATTGTAGCGGAGGAGCAGCGCGAGCGGGGGATCCGGGTGAATGCGCTCTGTCCGGGTGCGATCGTGGAGACGGACTTCTTCGCGACCGTGCGCGACCGCACGTTCATGCCAGCAGCCGCCGATGAGCAGGTGATCCTCCCGGCGGCCCTCTTTCTGGCCAGCGACGACTCCACCGCTGTGACCGGTCAGTGCTACTACGGGAAATGGTTCAACGAGTACCTGGCCGAGGTGGGTACTCCCCCGCGCCAGGGGCTGTAGGGGCAGCATGGGAAGACTGGCGGAGAAGGTGATTGTCGTGACCGGTGCCAGCCGTGGACTGGGGGAGGCGATGGCGCGCGGCTTTGCCCGCGAAGGCGCCATCCTTACTCTCGCTGCCCGCTCGCGCGATGACCTCGCGCGTGTTGCTGCCGCTTGCCGCCAGGCCGGGGCGCCCGCTGTACTGGCCATGACCGTGGATGTCCGCCAGGAAGAGCAGCTCCAGCAGATGGTCCGGGAGACGGTTCAGCGCTTTGGCAAGCTCAATGTGCTGGTCGTCAACGCTGCCGTTGGACCTGCCGTCTCCGGGCGACGCTTCACTGACCTGACGAGCTACGACCTGGCCACCTGGCAGACGATCCTCGAGACCAACTTCACCGGGGCGTTCCTCACCCTCAAGGCTGCTCTCCCAGTGATGCAGGAGGGCGGGTCGGTCATCCTGGTGGGGTCGGGAACCGGCCGACGGGCGAGTGCGGGGAACGCCGTCTACGCCATCAGTAAGGCAGGGGTCGATGTGCTGACTCTCATCGCGGCGGGGGAAGGCAGGCGGCGAGGCATCCGCGTGAACTGCCTCGCTCCCGGCGGGATGGTTGATACCCAGCTGTTCGGTCCCGCGGGGATGCCGGAGCATCTCAAGCGGCTGGGGCACCTCCCGCCCGAGGTGATGGTCGAACCAGCGATCTTCCTAGCTTCCGAGGAGTCGCGCGGGGTCACTGGTGGCTTCTTCGAAGCGAAGCGCTGGGATCCGGCACATCCGCTGGCAGCAGCCACCTTCCCCGACCCGGCGGCGGAGTTCCGCGCGGCCTGGGCCCGCCGGCCAGCGACCCCGTCTGCCTCCTGAGCCAGCGGCAGTGGCGAGCTGGAGTACCATACTCGGCGGGCGAGTGTGCCGGTAAGGCAGCTGCCCGAACCTCAGCTTCTCTAGGAGCACGCGCAATGGACCCTACCCAGACGGCCCAGCAGACGGCCGGGCTAGCTCTCTTCGGAACTGCCCTCTTCCTTGGTCTGCGCCACGGCGTCGATTGGGATCACATCGCGGCAATCCTCGACATTGCTGGGACCACGACGGCAGTGCAGGTGGCCGAAGCCGAACAGGGTGGCCCAACCGTGAAGAGGCGATTGACTTTTGGCTATCTGGAAGGGCGGGCACTGTGGCTCTCGTTCCTGTACGCCCTGGGGCACGCCTCGGTGGTAGTGGCACTCGGGCTCCTCGCCTTGCTCTTCACCGCGCTTCTCCCCGACTGGATCGACCCGCTGATGGAGCGGGTGGTCGGGATTACCCTCCTCATCCTGGGGGGGTGGGTCGTCTATTCCCTGGTTCTCTACCTGCGTGGGAAAGAAGAGTTCCGCCTGATGAGCCGCTGGATGCTCGTCTTTGCAATCGTCCGCCAGGCCTACCGCCGGCTTCGCGCGCGCCTCGGCGGGAAGGAACACCCGGAACCACTCCGCGTCGATCAGTATGGCCCGCGCACGGCCTATGGAGTGGGGATGATCCACGGGATCGGGGCGGAGACGGGCAGCCAGGTTCTCCTCATTGCGGCGATTGGAGGTGCGGCCAGCCAGGGGATCGGGCTTGGGATCGGGATGATGCTGGCCTTCGTGGTCGGCCTGATCCTCTCGAACACGCTAATTGCGGTGCTGGCCTCGACCGGCTTTGTCTCTTCGGCGCGGGCGAAGCCCTTCTACGTCGCCCTGGGAGTGCTGACGGCGGCATTCAGCCTCATCGTTGGGGCGTTCTTCGCCCTTGGCCTCGGGAGCGAGCTGCCTGACCTGGGCCAGCTGCTCGGCTTCTTCGGAGGGAACGAAGGCGCCTAGGCCAGCCGGGGTAGGCAGCGCGAGGAGGTCTCTCCCCGCCCGGCAAAGTGCCGGGCGCCACGCCGCGGGGGAGCACCGGCAGGCCAGAGAGCTGGGTTGGCAGCGATAGTGCCTTGCCAGAGGCACGAGCATGGCAGGTGTTCTCCCACGGCAGTCGGCGTCGCGCCTGAGCGCTTCCGGCCTGAGCGGCGTGGGCCTTAGGACGAGGGCAGAACGTGATATCCTCGCAGTCATGACGGAGCTTCTCTACCAGCGCGATGCTTACCTCCGGAAGTTCGAAGCGACGGTGGTCGACCGGTGCGAGGGGGGCGTCGTCCTCGACCGGACGGCCTTCTACCCGGGAGGCGGTGGCCAGCAGCCCGACCGGGGCACCCTGTACCTCGGTGACCAGAGCCGGTCGGTGACCGGATTCCGGTGGGAGAACGATGCGCTCGTTCACCTGGTGGATGGGGAGCCACCTCCGGTTGGCACCATCATCCGTGGCGAGATCGACTGGGAGTTCCGCTATCGGATGATGCGCACCCACACTGCCCTCCACCTCTTGTGCGGGGTGATCTGGCGGGAGTATGGAGCGCAGGTGACCGGGGGCCAGATGTACCCCGACCGGGCGCGGATGGACTTCTCGCTCGATCAGTTCGGGCCGGAGCGAGTGCGCCGGATCGAGGCGCGAGTAAATGAAGAGATTGCCGCCGGACGGCCAGTACGCGTGAAGTTCCTCCCGCGGGAAGAGGCGTTCCAGGTTCCTGACCTGATCCGGACCCGGGTGAACCTGCTGCCCCCGACCATCACGATGGTCCGGATCGTCGAAATCGAGGGCGTCGATCTGCAGGCAGACGGCGGCACCCATGTCGCCAACACCCGGGAGGTGGGCGGGGTTCGGATCGTCAAGACCGAAAATAAAGGCAAAGTGAACAAGCGGCTGGAGATCGTGCTCGTCGACTCTCCCGTCGTGGCGACGTAATCGGGTATACTCCCGGAACGCCGGCTGGCCAGGCCAGCGGGTTGGATAGTCGCTCCTCGTCTGGCTGAGAAAGGAGACCCGCGATGCGCCGTGCGCTAGCCACACCACTGCTTGCTGTCGTCCTCACGCTCCTCCTCCTGCCTCCTGCTGCCCGCGCGCAGGCGGAATCGGTCGTCGTCATCCCGGCGAGCGGCTCTCAGAGTGAGACGTTCCTGTTCCTTGGGAAGGGGTTCAGCCCGGGTGCCGTGCTAGTAGTTGCCTTCGCTGCCCCGGATGGGCAGATCATCGGCTGGTATCAGAAGGGCACCAGCGACCCGTTCATCATCACGGCCGACGAGCTTGGCAGCTGGGCTTTTAGCGTCCTGCCATCGGAGGAGCTAGTCGGTTTTCCGCTCGGCGAGTGGACGGCCACGTTTTGCCTGGTCGGCTCGCACGAATACTGCTACTCGGGAACCTTCACCATCACCAATTAGTCAGTGCCCGCCTCCTGGGCGCAGTGCTCCAGCAGCTGCCGTAGCCCGGCAAGGGGAAGAGCGACCCAGTCGGGCCGGTGGTCCAGCTCGTACTCCACCTCGTAGAGCGCCTTCTCGAGCAGAAAGCCGGTGAGGAGGGCCGTCGTCTCCTCGGGAGCGGCTGGGAGGAAAGGAGCCCCGTGTGCCTGCTCGAGGTAGGCGGCGAGATAGGCCGTGCTTACCCAGCCTTGCCACCAGCTCGCCCAGGGATTGCCCAGGCCCGCCATCGCCGCAGCATAGTGGAAGGAGCGGAGCATGCCCGCAACGTCGCGGAGGGGTGAATGCTTGGCCCGCCGTTCCGCGAGCGGTCGCGCTGGCTCGCCCTCGAAATCGATGAAGAGGGGAAGCCCCTCACGGATGAGCACCTGACCAAGGTGCAGGTCTCCGTGGCAGCGGATCTGGACCGGTCGAAGGGCTTCGAGGCGTGCCACCTGCTGGCGGAAGCGCGCTTCTGCTGCGAGGAGCGCCTCAGCATCGGCCTGGGCGGGAGATGGCAAGGTGCGCCGCCCAAGAAGCTGACGGAGCCGCCGCCAGCGCGCGCGGAGGTCGGCCACGAGCGCACGTTGTCCGGCTGGGGTGGCTCGCGCAGGGGCAAACGCTGGGTCGTCCGGAGCGCTGGCGAGGGTACGGTGCAGGGTGGCGGTCCAGTAGCCCAGCTGGCGGACAAAGGGGAGCGTTTCGGCGAGCGTCGCTGCCACGTCCCCAGGGAGCGCAGACGGCTTCTCCAGAGTGGAGGGAGGTGGGGGCAGTCGGCATTCGCCGGTGCGATGGGCGAGGAAGCGGGCCAAGATCGCCAGGGTCACCGTCCAGCCATCGCCCTGGTGGAGGACGAAGGCGTGGACAACGGCGAGATGACTGGGTTCCCCCTGGGACGGCCAGAGCTCGAGCCAGCCCCGTAGCGGCGGCGTAGCAGGGAACTGCCGGTCCGTAAGAAAGCGGCTGACCTCGAGGTCCGGGTTGGGCCCTGGTACCAGGCGCCGGTACAGCTTCAGGAAGAACTGGTCACCGTAGCGGATGGCAGAGTTGCTCTGTTCGCCCCGCAGGAGCTGAGGGTCGCGCTGGGGTGGGGGGAGCTCACCCTGCCAGTGGGCGCGGAGCGTTCCGCCGGGGCCGGTGAGGCGCCCGCCCCCTGCGATCAGGTCGAGCAAGGCGTTCGCGCAGACGGGGTCGGCGAGGGCATCGACGAGGAGGACCTCCCCGGCGGGGGAGTGGACGCGAGCGAGAGCCACCGGTTCGGGGAGCGTCGCGGCCTGCTCGAGAGGCAGCAGGGTGAGGGGCAGGCAGTAGCTGTGGTGGTCACCTTCGGTGAAGTGGGCCCGGAGTTGCGTGAGCGCTAGCGTTCGTCCTCCGGGGAGGGGCACGCTCGCAAGCGGGCGAAGCCCGATCCCCGCCAGCTTCCGGGTCTTGGCGGCAAACCAGCGCCAGCGCGGAAGCTGAGCTCCCAGCAGGGAGCTCAGGGCGTCTCCCGCTAGCAGCTCCTCGAGCGTCCCGCTGAGGACGGGGAGCCCGCTCATCCTACTGGCTCGACCCGGAAGATATGGGCCGGCAACCGGTGAGGGTTCAGCTCGACGTAATTCCGGCTGCCCTGCCAGCGGTAGCGGGCATCGGTGAGCAAGTCGTGGACGATGAAGGGCTGGTCAGGTGCGAGGCCGAGGGCTCCCGTCTCCAGGGCGGTCCAGCCCGCCTGGCTGAAGACGGGGTCCAGGTTGGCGACGACGAGGATCACGTTGCTGCCACTGGGGTCCCGCTTGCTGAAGCAGAGGAACTGGTCGTTATCGGTGGGGTGGAAATGCACCTCGTTGTACTGGAGGGCGGGCTGCTCGCGCCGGATGGCATTCACCCGCGTGATCAGCGGCTTGAGGCTGTTAGGCCGGTCGAGGTCCCACCGCTTGATCTCGTACTTCTCCGAGTTCAGGTACTCCTCGCGGCCAGGCGCAACCGCCACGTGCTCCATCAGCTCGAAAGCCGGCCCGTAGATGCCGTAACTGGAGGAGAGGGTCGCAGCCAGGATCAGGCGCTGCAGGAAGGCGGCGCGGCCACCGTGCTGGAGCTGCTCGGTCAGGATGTCCGGAGTGTTCGGCCAGAAGTTCGGGCGGAAGAACTCGCGGACCGGGGTCTGCGTCAGCTCGCGGAGGTACTCGCTCAGCTCCCAGCGGGAGGTCCGCCAGGCAAAGTAGGTGTAGGACTGACTGAAGCCGACTTTGGCGAGGTAGTACATCACCTTGGGGCGGGTAAAGGC
>JAILZB010000078.1 GCA_023512725.1 Chloroflexota bacterium
TCCATGAACCGCCACGAACATGCCAACGCTCTCGCTTCAGAATGTACTCAGTGGGGTTTTGAGAAATAGAGGAGGAATATAAACCATGTAGAGCGTTCTTGTGTTCCCTTTCATCCTGTATGATTCTTTCTGCGATCTTTGAGGTAGATTCGTCGCCGTGCGTCTGTATCTCCAAATAACGTGACACTGCTTCTTCTTCGTGTTTTTCCATCTGACGAAGAATTGCATCGACATTTGCAAAATATGTCTGCCAACCGAAAAGTGGCTTTGTTTTGCGAATATGTGGCGGCGTTCCTCCTAGTTCTACTAATCTCTGAATCCAATCTTCAGCGTGACGCCCTTCTGCTTTTGCTAGCTGGTCGAGAATGCTTTTTCGCTGCGGATCTTTCTCGCGCCTTGCTAATACACGATAGGTTTTCGCACTGGATAACTCTCCAAGGATGATCTCATTAATCGAGGCGATTAGTTTGCTGTTGGCACTCATCTTGTCCTTCTCTTGCACGTATGTACAAGTATATACTGGTGCAAGCGAGCCTGGCTTTCCTGATGGTCTCCCGCCGGAGATCTTGCACCCGCTCAGTACGGCTTGGTCGCTCGGTAAATTCGGCTCAGGCTGGCTGCGCCCCATGCGTGTCTCGGGATGGGCGAAGCTGCCAATGAGGGAGGCTGTAGAAGGAGGGGTAGCTGGCGCGGAAGACCACCGGTTCAAGTGTTTCCAGAACCACAAGCCCGTTTCTTGCCAAGCTCATCCGCCTTCTGGGCTCTGCTGGATCGGCAGTGAGCCCCTAAGAGAGCCGCTCAGCGTGCGGTTGAGGCAGGCGGAATGGGAGTGGTACGATCTCAGCACGCTGCGCTGGAGTTAGTGTGACGACGATCGTCTCTCATCTTGCTCCGGACCTGGACAGCATCACGGCGATCTGGATCCTGCTCCGATTCGGGGGTAAGGAAGGGGCGGAATTCGCGTTTGTGCCTGCCGGGATGACTCTCGACGGCCAACCGGTCGATAGCGACCCGGAGGTGATCCACGTCGATACAGGTCTCGGCCGGTTCGACCACCACCAGCCTGACGTAGCCTCCGCGAATGTCTGCGCTGCTCAGCTCGTGGCCGAGGCATTCGCCCCGCATGACCGCGCCCTGCGTCGTCTGGTGGACTACGTGGTGGCGGCGGATAACGGCCTTGCTCCGCTCGCTGACTCCCTTCATCCTTTCGGCGTAGGAGCGCTCATCCACGGGCTCAACCTGCTCCATCCTGAAGACCCGCGAGCGGCAGTGGAAACGGTGCTGCCGCTGCTGGATGCCTGGTACCGTGCTTCCCAGGAAGTTGTGGCGGCGGAGGAGGAGCTTGCCCACGCCCGCTGGTTCACCACCCCCTGGGGACCAGGCGTCGCCCTCGCTGAACGGGCTGCCAGCGCCCAGCAGCTTGCCTACGCCCAGGGCGCAGCGCTGTATCTTGCGCGTACTCCCGAGGGCTGGACTCGCCTCACGGCGCCGGGAACCAGCCAGGTCGACCTCCGACCGCTCGCGGCGGTGCTCTGGCAGCGTGAGCCTGAGGTGGATTGGTACCTCCACCCGAGTGGCAAGCTGCTCCTCAACGGCAGCAGGAAAGCACCTCCGCGCCGTCTGACGCAGCTCACCCTGGATGAGTTGGTCGAGCTCGTCAGCCAGCTTGCTCCGGTGGGGGAGCGGTGACTGCCCCTGCCAAGCGTGTCGTCCGGGAGCGGTTGGACCGGCTCCTGGTCGCGCGAGGGCTGGCGGCCAGCCGCGAGCAGGCCCAGGCGTTGATCCTCGCCGGGGAGGTCCTGGTCGGGGGGCAGGTTGTGCGCAGCGCGAGCGAGCGGGTGGCCTACGATGCCCCCCTGGCTGTCGCGGCGCCACCGCCCTACGTCAGCCGCGGCGGGCAGAAGCTGGCTGGTGCGCTCGCTGTCTTTCCGGTCGACCCGGCGGGCCAGGTCTGTGCCGATGTTGGGGCCTCGACCGGCGGCTTCACCGACCTCTTGCTCCAGCGCGGGGCGGCACGCGTGTACGCGATCGACGTCGGGTACGGGCAGTTGGCACCGGTTCTGCGTCAGCACCCCCGGGTGGTCGTGATGGAGCGGACCAATGCCCGCACCCTGGCGCGCTTGCCCGAGCCGGTGGCGCTGGTCACCATCGACGTCTCGTTTATCTCGCTGAGCAAGATCTTGCCCGCGGTGCGGGGCTGGCTTGCGCCCGGCGGGCAGGTCCTCGCACTGGTCAAGCCCCAATTCGAGGCGGGGCCACGCCTAGTCGGGAAAGGGGGCGTTATTCGCGACCCCGCCGTTCGGGTCGCGACTGTCCTTCAGGTTGCAGCTGGCGCCGAGCAGCTCGGGCTCCACGTGCGCGGGGTGACACCCTCCCCACTCGCCGGCCCGGCCGGTAACCGCGAATACTTCCTCTGGCTGAGCAGCGACGCTGCCGCACCTGCCCTGGCTGAGCTGGAACGGGCCGTTACGGCAGCAGTCGAACGCGAGACTGGGAGCTGGAGGTGAGCCGGATCGGCCTGGTCTACCAGCCTCGCCTGCCGGCCGCGATCGAGCTGGCCAAGACCACGCGTGACCGGCTGGAACGTGAGGGCCACGCGACCTGGCTGGCCTCGGCTTGGGCGGAAGAGGAAGTCCTCCCCCACCTGGGCACGACCGACCTGTTGGTGACGTTTGGTGGTGATGGCACTGTCCTCCGGGCCGGCCGGCTGGCAGCGCCCTTCGGCGTGCCGATCCTGACGGTCAATTTTGGGCGGCTCGGCTTTCTTACCGAGCTCGCCCCACACCAGCTCGACGCGGGGCTCGACGCGTTCTTCCAGGGTCGCTCCTGGCTGGAGCGGCGGATCTTGCTCGAAGCCCAGATCCTCCCTCCCCCGACGCGGCTTGGCGATGGCTGCGGCAAGCAGTATCACCGCCGCTTCACCGCCTTGAACGAAGTGGTCGTCTCCCGCGGGGGGGCAGCCCGCGTGATCCGGCTGCTGATCGCGATCGACGATGCCTCCTACACCACCTACATCGCCGATGGGGCGATTTTCGCCACCCCCACCGGCAGCACTGCCTACGCCCTGGCTGCTGGCGGCGCCATCCTCGACCCGTCGCTCGATGTCCTCATGATCACGCCGCTGGCTGCCCACCTGGGCCTCCAGCACTCGATCGTGCTGCCCGGGGACTGCACCATTACCGTGGAAGTGCGCAGCGACCACGGGGCCTATCTTTCCGTTGATGGCCACCACGATGTGCTGCTGCAGGACGGCGACCGGGTGCGGGTAGTGCGGGCGGAGCCGCGGGCGTTGCTGGTGCGCCTGGGGCCACGCTCGGCATTCTATGCCCAACTCGGTGAACGGCTCACCCGTCGCTTGATCGAAGCGAAGGACGAGCATGCTGGTTGAACTCCAGGTCCGTGACTTTGCCATCATCGACCGGCTGACGGTCTCCTTCGGCCGCGGTCTGAACGTCCTCACTGGGGAGACGGGCGCAGGCAAGAGCATCATCATCGACGCCCTGAGTGCGGCGCTCGGCGCCCGGATCGGGCCGGATGTTATCCGGGCTGGCCAGAGTGTGAGCCGGGTGGAGGCCGCCTTCGACCTCACCGCGCTGGAGCCCGTCGCGCGCGCGCGGTTCGCGCAGCTGATTGAAGAGCTAGGGGTGACCGTGGAAGAGGACCTACTGCTGCTCAGCCGCGAGGTCCACGCCTCGGGGCGCTCACTCGCGCGGGTAGGTGGGCGCCTGGTGCCCGTGAGCGCGCTTCAGCGCCTGGGGGAGATGCTGGTCGATATTCACGGCCAGAGCGACCATCTTTCCCTCTTCCGCCCCGCGGACCAGCTTGACCTGCTCGACCGGTACGCGGGCGTTGGGGAGCTCCGGGAGGAGGTTGCCTGCCTGGCCAGCCGGCTCCGCCAGGTCCAGCGCGAGCGCGCTGCCCTGGTGGCGGACGAGCGAGAACTCGCCCGCCGGCTCGACCTCCTGCGCTACCAGGTGGAGGAGATCCAGGCCGCGAACTTGAAGCCGGGTGAGGAGGCGGCGCTCGAGGCGGAGCACCGCGTGCTCGCAGCGGCGGAAAAGCTGACCACTCTCGCTGCGGCAGCCTCAGCGGCGCTCGAGGAGGCTCAGGAGGCGCTCGGGCGGGCGCTCGCGCCGCTCCGCCAGGCGAGCACGATCGACGAAGGCGCCCGGCCGTTGTTCGAGCAGGTGGGAGCAGCCGCAGAAACCGTCGACGACCTGAGACGGGGAGTCCGGCGCTACCAGGAGCGGGTGGAGAGCAACCCGGAGCGCTTGGCTCACGTGGAAGAGCGGCTGGCCCTGCTCGCCACCCTCCGCCGGAAGTATGGCGCGACCGTCGAGGAGGTGATCGCCTTCGGTGAGCAGGCTGCCGCCGAGCTTGCTGCCATCGAGCGGCGCGGCGAGCGCCAGGACGAGCTGGTCGCCGAGGAAGAGCAGGTTCGGGTGCAGCTGGGCCAGCGAGCAGGCGAACTTTCGGTGCGGCGCCAGGAGGCGGCCGAACGGCTTGCCCGCGAGGTCGAGGCAGAGCTGAGGGACCTCGGCCTCGGGCGAGCCCGCTTTGCGGTCGCGCTCCGGCAGAGCCCCGACCCCGCTGGCGTCCAGACTACTCCCGGCCGGCAGCCGCTCGCCTTCGACGAGACGGGGGTTGACCGGGTAGAGTTCCAGCTGGCTGCCAATCCGGGAGAGCCGCTCCGGCCGCTCGCGCGGGTGGCAAGTGGGGGCGAGGCGGCACGCATTATGCTTACCCTCAAGGCGGTTCTCGGCCGGGTCGATACCGTGCCGACCCTCATTTTCGATGAGATCGATGTCGGGATTGGCGGGCGCACCGGGCGCGTTGTGGGAGAGAAGCTCTGGTGTCTGGCTGAGACCCACCAGGTGCTCTGCATTACCCATCTGCCCCAGGTGGCAAGCTTTGCCGACCGGCACCTGTCGATCGTAAAGTTGAGTTTCCTGGACCGGACCAGTGTAGAGGTGCGAGAACTCGATACTGCTGGCCGGCAACTGGAGTTGGCGCAGATGCTCGGCGGCGTCACGCCAGCGGCGAAAGCGACCGCCGCAGATTTGCTCGCGCGGGCCGAGGAGCGGAAAGCGGCCCGTATCGGGGGGCAACGGTGAAGGTAGAACACGCCCGCATGGCTGACATCCCCCAGATCCATAAGCTGATCTCCTACTACGCCGACCGGGGCGACCTGCTCCCCCGTTCCCTCCATGAACTCTACGAGACGGCGCGCGACTTTTTCGTCGTTCGCAATGAGGAAGGGCAGGTCATCGGCTGCGCCGCGCTGCATATCAACTGGTCGGACCTGGCGGAGCTGCGCTCGGTTGCTGTCGCTGAGCCGTATCAAGGCCGGGGGATCAGCCGCCTGCTCGCCGAGGCTGCCTTGGAGGAAGCGCGCCAGCTTGGCATCCGGACGGTCTACGTCCTCACCTACCGGCCCGAAGTCTTCAGCCGCTTTGGCTTTCGCACCATCGACGTCGCTCAACTGCCGCGTAAGGTCTGGAGCGAATGCCACAGGTGCCCCAAGTTCCAGTGCTGCGATGAGATCGCCATGGTCTGCGACGTCCTCGAACGCGAACGCGCTGCTCGCGACGCGGTGCCAGTCAGCGTGGCGGCAGAACGCGCATGAACCGCGAGCGTCCGCTGGCAGTCCAGGTCGTCCACCGTGGCAGGTTGCTCCAGGTCCGCGTCGAGACCGTTGCCCTCCCCGGTGGGCGCCAGGCCCAGCGCGAGATCGTTGAGCATCCTGGCGCGGTGGTGATGGTCCCGCAGCGCGATGATGGAAAGCTGCTCTTCGTCGAGCAGTATCGCCGGGCAGCCGACCGGGTGTTGCTGGAACTGCCCGCGGGTACCTGCCGGCCAGAGGAACCCCCCGAGGAGACCGCCCGGCGGGAGCTGATCGAAGAGTGTGGCCAGGCAGCTGGTCGCCTTATTCCCCTAGGGGCATTCTTTGCTGCCCCCGGCTATTCCACCGAGCTGCTCCACTGCTACCTGGCAACTGACCTCCGGCCAGCCAGCGCTCCGCCCGATGCGGATGAAGCGATTACCGTCGTTCCGCTTTCACTGGCGGAGGTGCGCCAGCGGATTGCACACGGGGCCTTTGCTGATGCCAAGACGCTGGCTGGCCTCCTGCTGGCGCTTCCCCGCCTGGAAGGCTGGCCACTCGACCCCTGACATTCACGGGAGCGCGGCGCGCTTCGTTACCCGCGCGCTCACCCTTCCTGCGGGAGCCAGCTATTCCGGTGCCGCCGCCCGCATTTACTCGTGGTGACCGCTCGCGGGCACGAGCTGGATCAGGCCACGCTCGAGTGCGATCCGGACAGCCTCGGTACGGGTGCCAGCGCCCAGCTTCTGCAAGATGATACTGACGTGGAACTTGACCGTCCGCTCGGTGATCACCAGGCGCTGGGCGATCTCCTTGTTCCGTAACCCCTGGGCGACCAGCGAGAGCACTTCGACCTCGCGCTCGGTCAGCGGTTCAGCGAGAGGCTGGCGGCGCAGCGCCTGGAGCCGGTCGATCAACCTGGTAGCGATAGCAGGGTGGAGCAGGCTCTGCCCCTGGTGGACCAGCCGCACGGCGGTGAAGAGCTCCTCGCGGGGTGCGCCCTTCAGAAGGTAGCCGCGAGCGCCCGCCTGGACGGCACTGATGATTCGCTCGTCGGTGTCGTACGCCGTCAGGACGAGTACCCGTGTCTCTGGCACCGCCGCCAGGATCTGCCGGATCGCCTCGGCACCGTCCAGGTTCGGCATGGCCAGGTCCATCAGGACGACATCCGGCCGGTGGCGCCGCGCCAGTTCCACGCTCTCCCACCCATCCGCCGCCTCGCCCACGACCTGGAAGTCTGGCTGGGTCCGGAGCATGGCGGCAAGCCCCTCGCGCACCACCGGATGATCGTCGACGATCAGGATGCGAACCGGCAGGCGGCCGGCGCTGGGGGGAGCGGTCCTCATCGCTGGCCTGACTGGAGGGGGATGCGTAGCTCAATTGCCGTCCCTTCTCCCGGTGTCGAGGAGATGGCGAGCGTTCCTCCGAGGAGGTGGGCGCGCTCCTGCATGCCGATCAGGCCGAAGTGGCCGTCCTTGCCGGCAAGAACTTCCTCCGGGTCGAAGCCTACCCCATCATCTTCGATCACAAGCCGGAGCGTCCCATCGTGCACTTCCAGGGCGACGTTCACCTCACTGGCCTGAGCGTGGCGGTTGATATTGGTGAGCGCCTCCTGGACGATGCGGTAGACCCCATTCTCCACTGCCGGCGCCAGTTCAACGTGAAGGTTGTGGCGGAAGGCATAATAGTACCCGTTCTGCTTGCCCGCTTGCTCGAGGAGAGCGCGAATGGCATCCGCCAGGCTTCTGCGGTTAAGGGAACGCGAGCGCAAGTTCTGGACGGACCGGCGTGCTTCCTCCAGGTTCGTCCTGGCCAGGCTGAGCGCGCGCGCAATTGCCTGACGCGCAGCCGGTAGGTCGGCGGGAAGGGCAGCATCCGCCAGTTCGAGCTGGAGGGTGAGGGCCGTGAGCCCCTGGGCGATCGTATCGTGGATCTCCCGAGCCAGTCGGTTCCGCTCCTCGGTCACGGCAAGCGCGCGGGTCTGGTCGTAGAGGCGGGCGTTCTCGATCGCGACGGCGATCAGGTCGGCCAGCGTCTGGGCGGTGCTAAGGTCGGTCTCATCGAAGGCATCCACGTGACGGCTTTCGATGTCGAGCACGCCGAGCACCTGGTCTCCCAGCCGGATCGGCACGGCAAGCTCAGCGCGGGTTTCAGCCAGCCAGTCGTGGACGAGATAGCGCGGCTCTCTGGAGACGTCGTTCGCCAGGAGCGGCTGCCCCGACCCGGCTACCCAGCCGACGATCCCCTGCTCGCCAACGCGGAGCGTGTCGCCCGGGGCGATGCGGCCGTACGTCCCACTCGAGGCGCGGGCTTCCAGCACCTTCGGGTCGTCGCCGATCAGGAAGATGTTGACGTTCTCGTAGCTGAAGGCGCGGCGAAGTTCATTGCAGATGAACGGCAGCAGCTCGTCCAGATTGCGGATCTGTACCAGTCGCTGGCCAACCAGGTTGATCGTGCGGAGCTGCTCGGCGCGGTGGCGCAGGCGCGCGGTCCGCTCGATGACGAGCGCTTCCAGGCGGTGGCGGTCGCTTGTGGCAGGCTTAGCAGTCGCTGAGGGATCCTGGGGGACCGGTCCCTCCGCCGTGGGCGGGGCCTCAGCTGGCCGCGGCGGACGGGCAAGAGCAGCCAGTGTGGCGAGTCCCGCGGCGGTGACCAGCAAGCGCCCTCGCCGCCCAGTCAGCACCCGTCGCACCAGCGGTGTAAGCGAAGGGGCGAGCACCCCGCTCCCGAACGCCAGCAGGACGAGCAGTCCGCGCTTCGTGACGTCCTCCCCTCGTGCTGGATCGTGCCTTTCGATTATAGGGCGCCACCTGCTCAGAGCCAGGAGAGCCGGCAGGCGGATGCCCGCGCGGGGGGAGGATGCGTGCGCTCGTGGGGACACTGCGCCGATCGGCGAGGCGGCCGGCACGGCGCCGCTCCGCGCCTAATCGCCCACGGCGGGAAGCGGTGCCGTGAGTGCCTGCCGGAGCACCGGCAGGAAGGTTGCGAGCAGCTCGAACTGCTCCCGGCTGGCCAGGTCGCTCTGCAAGGGGGTGATCGAGATCTGGCGGTTACGCATCGCCCAGACGTCAGTTCCCGGCTCGACTTCAACCACGGGCTTGCCACGGGTGATCCAGTAGATCATGCGTCCGCGAGCGTCCTCGCTCTGCTCGATCACGTCGACGTAGGTCTGGTGCGACAGGTGGGTGATGGCGATGCCTTCGATCTGGTCGGGAGGAAGGTCCGGCACGTTGACGTTCAGCAGGACGTCACTCGGCAACCGCTCGCTGAGGACCAGGTCGGCGAGGGTGGCGGCAAGCCGGGCAGCCGGGCGAAAGTCCTGGGTCTTCCAGGCGACGGACAGCGCGATCGCGGGCACGCCCGCGAAATAGGCGTGCATGGCACCTCCGACGGTGCCCGAGACCAGCACGTCGTTTCCCAGGTTCGCTCCGTCGTTGATGCCACTCACGACCAGGTCCACGCCATCCTTGAGAATGTTCTGGAGGCCGAGGATGACACAATCCCCCGGCGTGCCCTGGACGGCGTAGGTATCGACCTCGGGGTGGGAGGGCATGCGGAGCTTGGTGAGCCGCAGTGGATGGTGGAGGGTGATGGCGGCCCCGATGCCGCTCTGCTCGCGGTCCGGCGCGATCACCACCACCTCGCCAAGGTGACCCAGGGCGTCGACGAGCGCCCAGAGCCCGGGCGCGTAGATGCCATCGTCGTTGGTGACCAGTATCCGGCTAATTGCCGCTCCTCCCGCAGTGGTGGCGTTCTCGACTGTACGGAACTAACCGGCAAGGCGTCAAGCGACGCGGCGGGCGTTCGGGATGCCTCCCAGCGGCTCGGCAAGCACCACGGCGCGGACGATCGCGCGCGCCACCAGCAGGGCAGCGGCAGCACCGAGCGCGGAGACATCCGCACGTCCGCTCCGCTGCCCGGTGGCCAGGGCAAAGACCGTATCGCCATCGACGAGGGTATGGGCCGGCCGCAGCGCGAGGGCGAGGCCATCCTGGGCCATCTGAGCGAGCTTGGTCGTGCGCGCTTGGTCGAGGGCGGCATCGGTCGCCACCACGGCGAGGGTGGTGTTCGTCCCGAAAAGCGGTTCTCCCGACGGTCCGGGGCGCTCCGTGGCCACCACCTGTCCCTGCTCGTCCACGACGGCGCCCATAGCGTTCACCACCACGAGCACGCCGAGGCGGGTGCCATCGGGAAGGGTTGTACCAGCAACCCCCAGCCCTCCTTTTACCGCGCGAGCGATCCCCTGCCGTTTCGCGACGGTAGCCCCCGTGCCCGCGCCCACGCTCCCTTCGGCGACTGGTCCTGACTGCGCCACCTGGCAGGCGAGCCAACCGGCTTCTGGGCCAGGGCGGACGCGCGCTGAGCCGATGGCTAGGTCGAAGAGGACGGCAGCCGGCACGATCGGCACGCGCGCTACTGCCGTCTCAAACCCCACCCCCTGGGCTTCGAGGTAGCGCATCACCCCATCGGCGGCAGCGAGCCCGAACGCGCTGCCGCCCGTCAGCAGGACAGCATGGACCCGTTCCACCAGCGAGCCCGGACGGAGCAGGTCGGTCTCGCGAGTCCCTGGCGCCGAGCCGCGGACGTCCACCCCACCCACTGCGCCGCCATCGACCAGGACAACCGTGCACCCGGTTACTGCTTCCTGGTCGGTCCAGTGTCCAACCCGAACTCCCGGGATATCGGTAATCGATCCTTCCGTGGGGAGAAGCAACGGCATAGCGTGCCTCCCGGGCTAGTGCTCTTTCCTGAGGCGAAGATTGCTGAGGAAGAAGGCTGCGCCGACCAGAAAGATCCCCCCGCCAAGCAGCAGGACCTCCTGGGGGCTGTGAAAGCCGATCTCGAGCACCTCGTCGAAGAACTGCACCACGAGCAGCAGGAGGATCAGCTTGAACACCCGGTCTTTCAAGTCGTCGATGCTCTCGAAGCGCAACAAGCGCGGACCCGCCGCCGAACGGTCGGCGACGCGGATGCTGCGGACGAACAGCTCGTACAGGCCAAAGGCGAAGACGAGGAGCAGCGTGGCAATCAGATAGCCGTCCAGCGCCTTGATGATGAACGTCACCAGCTTGGCACGGACTGCGTTGTGTGCCTCCAGGCTGAGGTCGAGGTCTGTGTAGGCCCAGAGCCCCGCTACCAGGTAGAGCACGTCGATGGTCGCCATGACGAAAGCGCCGACTGCCATCAGCACACTGGCGACCACCGCCACCAGTGCCAGGAGGCGCATCGACCAGAGCCCATGCTCGAACGCGCGCTGGGCAGGAGTGCCAGCAGGGGCTGCTTCGAGGGATGCCTTTCCCGTGCTCATCGGTCCTCACGCTCGCCGAAAGATCGGGTAGCGACTGCCCGGCGGGTCAAGCCGCATCACGGTAGCACCCCGCCAGCGCGCGTGGACGGTCAACTCGCCGGCCTCGCGCGTCTCCCACCGCTCGAGCAGGGCATACTCCAGCGTCACCCGACTGCCCGGTGGCAGGCTATCGAGGGCTAGGACCCCCCCGACTGGCTGGCGGGGAATACGGACCCCCGCAACCGCGACGGTTGGGGAGGATGCCGCCACGGGCAGGCGCAGCCGGAGGGCACCCCCAGCGGGGAGCTCCACCTCCAGCCGCCCTACGGCGGGTTCAAAGCTCGTCACGGTGGCGAAGGGCGAGCGGAGCGTGAGCGGTAGCTCGACCCAGGTTGCTCCCGCGCGTACCGTGATGGCAGCCTGAGCAGCTTGGTGGAGCGCCAGCACCGCGGCCGCGGTGCAGCAGGCCTCCAGGCCACCGTGGGAGAGCAGGTCGAACCCGCCAAGCAGCGAGTTGGGGCGGGCCCAGGCTTCGAAGCTTCCCCGCAGGATGGCAGCCGCGTTGGTGGTGCTGCGGGCGGCCACCTCCGGCGGGATCACCCGCTCGACTTCCCGGAACTGGTTCGCGACCAGTTGGTTGCGCAGGAATCGCTCGACGTGACCCCAGGCGGGGGTGTAGCCAAGCTGGCCAAGCCGCAGCCCCAGGACGATGAGATCAGCCAGGCCACAGGTCTCACAGAACCACCCACCGGGGTAGCCTGGCGCAAAGCCGATTCCATCCGGAACCCACCCCCACGGGGTGCTCTGGCCGATGGTGAACTCGAAGACCCGCCGGGCTCGCTCGATGAGCGTCTCATCCCCACGCTGCTGCCCCCGTTCGAGGAGGGCGAGTGTCACCGGCAGGATGCCCCAGCTGTGGGTATGGCCAAGGTACCGCCCATCCTCAGCGATCACCTGGCTGGCTAGAACCCCCTCGAGGAGCCAGTCTGCCAGCTGGGCGGCAGCACGGCTGCCGCTGCGAGCGGCGTAGCGAAGCAGCGGTTCGGCCGCCAGAGCGCCATAGCCGGGCTTCGCGATCCCATCACTGGCGCCAGCCGCGGTGAGCGAGCGGTCCAACCAGCCACCCCGATAGCGCCTCCCGGGCAGGATCCCGCCCGGGCCGAGTGGCTCGAGCAGGGCGCTCAGGGCAGCCACCAGGCGCTCGATCCGGGCTTCCAGGCCGGGAATGCCCGCCTGGAAGAGCGCCACCAACCCCAGCAAGGCGCGGCTCTGAGCGAAGGTCTCGGCAGCTTCCTCCCCCCACTCTCCAGCCTGGTCGTAGAACAGGCCATCCGGTGCCTGCTGGGCAAGAAAGAACTGGCGCAGGCCCTCCTCCGCCTCGCGGTCGACGGGGATGTCGAGTGCGTGCAGGGCGAGAAACGCCGCGACGAATCGCCCCGCGGTGTCGACATAATCCCAAGAGCTGTGGCGCCCCTCCGGCGGGTCACTGCCCAGGTCGAGGTGAAAGTAGGGCTGGTAGTGGCGGTCACGGTCGAGGCGAGCGGTGAGGCTAGAAGCAGCGAGGGCAGCCGTCTCCTCGATGAGCGGCTCGGGAAGCGCGGCGCCAGCGGCGAGGCATGGCCAGGTCGGCAGGCTTGCGAGCGCGGCAGCACCCACGAGGAAGTGGCGACGGCTGAGCGGCGGCACGGGTGCAGTATAGCGTCCGGCCAGCTTGGCTCAGCGGAGATCAGTGCCCGGGCGCAACGAGCAGTTCCCGCGGCGCTCAGGAAGCGGGGGAGCCGGCTGACGCATGGCCAGCCGCGAAGGCCGCTCGGGCAGCCGCCAGCAGAGCCGGATCCTCGTAGCAGTCGAGGGCGGTGGCGGCAAGGGCGATGGCCGCGTCGAGCATCGCCCGGTGGGCTTGCTCGCTCCGCGCCGCCTCGGCGAAGGCCGGGGTGTGATTGCCTCCTTCGGTCTCAATGGCAAAGAGGGGGTGGATCGCGGGAACAACGTAGGAGACGTTGCCCATATCGGTGCTGAGCGGCTGCTGGTCGAGCGGGCCCTGCTGCCCGGGGAGAGGAATGGCGAATCCCCGCGCCCGTCCGTAGGCTACGTAGCGCTCGGCGAGTGGGGCGTTGGTCTTGAGGTCCCGAAAACGTGGCCCGGGCCAGCGGTGGACGAGCCGACAGCCGGTAGCGTGGGCGGCGCCTTCGAAGCAGGCAAGCACCCGTTGGCGCAGGTCGGCGAGCGCTTCCTCGCTGCGTGCCCGCAGGTAGAACTCGCCCGCGCTGAGGTCGGGGATGATGTTCGGCTTGGTGCCCCCGCGGGTGATAATCCCATGAATGCGCACATCGGGACGGAGCTGCTGGCGCAACACGGCGATGGCGTTGTAAGCGAGGACCAGGGCGTCGAGGGCGTTCGTCCCCTCGTGGGGTGCCATGGCGGCGTGGGCAGCCCGACCGTGGAACTCGACCTCAACCCCCTCAACGGCCAGGACCAGCGGCCAGGCGGTATGCATCGGGGCGGGGTGAACCATCAGGGCCGCATCGACCCCTGCGAAGGCACCGCGCTCGATCAGCAGCACCTTGCCCCCGCCCCCCTCTTCGGCTGGCGTGCCCAGCACCAGCACCGTCCCTTGGCGGACGCGGGCTTTGAGGGCGAGGCCGGCGGCTACCCCCGCGGCTGCGATCAGGTTGTGACCACAGGCATGCCCGATCTGGGGGAGGGCATCGTACTCGCAGAGCACCGCTACGCACGGCGACCCTTCTCCCCAGCGGGCGACGAAGGCGGTTGCCAGCCCGTAGGCCTGCCGCTCGACCTGAAAGCCTGCGCTGGCGAGGAACTCCGTCAGGACGGCGTGGGCGTGGTGCTCCTCGAAGTTCAGTTCGGGGTGGTCATGAATGCTCAGGCTGAGGGTCCGCAGGTCAGCGGCAGCCGCCTCAATGGTCTGGACCAGCACCGGGTCTGGCGCGTTGCGCATGGCTCCTCCGCCGCAAGCGTAGCGAGGCTGCCGTCGGCCGTCAACGTGCTGGCTAGAGCGGCATGGTCAGCGGCTGCTCGCGGTTGGCCCGGAACACCTCGGCATCGGCCTTGATCGCCGCGATGATATCGCGCGCGGCATCCTCGGAGGTCCGGCTGGAGCGTGTCCAGGAGGTCGCGCGGCGGAGCGCGACGAGCTCTTCATCGGCGGCCAGCGAATGGCGGCCAAAATCATTTGCCAGGAAGCCAGGAAAGACCGTGAGCACCCGAATGTTCTCGTCGCGCAGCTCCTCCCGGAGCGAGGCCGAGATCAGGTTGAAGGCGGCTTTCGTCATCGAGTAGACCCCCATCGTGGCCGAGGGACGCAGCGACATCCCTGAAGAGATGTTGACGATCATGCCGCCGCCCCGTTGGCGCATGACGGGCACGGCAGCTTGGACTGCCAGGAT
Source organism: Chloroflexota bacterium (assembly GCA_023512725.1). Lineage (GTDB taxonomy): Bacteria > Chloroflexota > Dehalococcoidia > SpSt-223 > SpSt-223 > JANWZD01. The sequence goes on from JAILZB010000078.1 coordinate 14,297, forward strand.
CGGGCCGAGGACGTTGGTCCGCCAGCCGCGCTCCACCAGCTCGACCGGGACGTTCGTCAGCCGGCCGATCACCGCTACCCCAGCGTTGTTGACCAGGATATCCAGACCGCCAAACCGCTCGACTGCGGCGGCAACTGCGCGCTGGAGGTCGGCCGCATTGGCCACATCTCCCACCACCACCTCCGCCTGCTGAGCACCGATCGCCTCCTGGACGCGACGAAGCTCCTGCTCCCGGCGGGCGAAAAGCACCACCCTGCTCCCCTCTTGGGTAACTCCCCGCGCCAGGGCTTCCCCAATGCCGCCCGAGGCCCCGGTGACCAGCACGACGCTGTTCTGCAGGTCCATCCTTCCTCCTTCTGGCAGCTCACTCGTGGCGAGAGTGCTGCACGGCACCATAGCACGTGCCGAGCGCACGGGAAAACACGAGCTTGCTCTCGAACATGAGTTCTGCTATCCTGCTCCTTCTTGACCCCACCTTCTGGAGGTGCTCTATGGTTCCCCTACGCGAGAGACCGCAGCTCCCCGAGGGCTACGGCGTCCCCACTGGCGACGAAGGGCTACTTCCCTGGAGCTGGGCCGAAGCCCGGCTGATCGCGGCGCCCAACTTCTGGTTCTCCACCACCCGGCCGGACGGTCGTCCCCACGCGGTGCCAGCCTGGGGTGTCTGGCTGGATGGGGCGCTCTACTTCGAGGGGAGCCCCGCAACCCGGCGAGCGCGCAACCTGGCCCATAATCCAGCGCTGGTGGTTCACCTCGAAGATGGGACCCAGGTGCTGATTCTGGAGGGTGAGGCCGCGCCAGCGCATCCGCCCGCCTCTGCGCTGGCCGAGCGGCTGGCAGCGGAGTTCGGGCGCAAGTATGGTCCCACCCACGACTATCGCCCGTCTCCCGACCAGTGGAATGCAGGCGGGCTGTGGGTGATGCGCCCGCGCGTCGCTTTTGGCTGGGACCGCTTCCCGACTGGCCTGACCCGCTGGCGCTTCTCTGCTGCGAGGGCCTAAGTCCTGTCCTCTGTCTCTCCGCGGTGCGGGGCAAGCGCGATTCCCGCGCAGCGGTCTTATGGTGTGGGCGCCGGCGGTGTCCCTCCGACCGGCGTGCCGCAGCGGGTGCAGAACCGATCGCTCGTCCCGATTGGTGCTCCACACGACGGGCAGGTTACCCCAACCGATACGGTCGGCGCCCCCGCACTGCCCGCAGAACTTCTGGTTCACCCCCCAGGATCACACTGTACCGGGCACAGAAGTGCCCACCCGGCCGCGCCGCTGTCCGGCGCAGGTGCCACCGGATGAGCCAGACGCCGACCGCGACCGCGACGATGCCACCAATCACCCCTCCTCCAATGGGCGGAGCGCCAGCCACGACGGCGTTGACTCGTCCTAGCCGGCCAGGATCGCCTGCTGGGTCTTCGACAGATAGTGGCTCACCCAGGGATTGCCCGGGAAGAGGGTATTGACTTGCAGGAAGAGCTGCTAGGCATCACGGTAGTGGTGCTCGCCATAGGCGACAGCGCCCGCACGTAGAGCTGGCTGACCGTGCTCTCCTTGGGCTGGACGTTCACCTGCTGGAGAAACTCCTTGACGATGCTGACCGGGACGAGGAAGTTCTGCTCCGCCTCCTCCTGACCCGTCTGCGGGTTCACCGTGCCGAAGGTAGCCAGCCCAATCACGTGTCCGGTGCTGTCCAGCGCTGGACTGCTGCTGTTGCCGTGGGTGATCGCAGCATCCGTCTGGAGCGCGATCCACCTCCGGCCATCGGGTCCCGGCGGCTCAGCACCCCGCGGGTCACCGTCGGCTCGACTCGCCTGAGAGAGGCCCGAGTGGAACGTGGCATCCCCGGGGTAGCCAACGATCAGCAGCGGGTCGGTCTCCTTGAGCGTCGCATCATCGCCCAGGGGCAGCGTCGGGAGATTAGTCTTCCCTTCGACCTTCAAGACGGCGACGTCCTTGCCCGGAATTGGCGCCCCCACGGTCACGACGTCAGCCGGGGTTGCTTCCTGGGTCACGAC
>JAILZB010000079.1 GCA_023512725.1 Chloroflexota bacterium
CCCGTGATCCGACATCGTCCCCTCCTTCCCGCGGCGCGCCGGGCGCCGCAGCGGGATGTTTGTCGTCTATTAATCAGGTTATCGGAAGATTGCTCGTCTTATTCAGCGCGATCTTTTCCCATAGTCAGGCCGCGGGGAAGGCTCTCTCTCGTCTCCCCTGGGAACGGCAGACGTTTGGAGGAACCGTAGTGGGCGAGTTTGTTCTGTTGACAGCGGTGGGACGCGATCGACCGGGGATTGTCGCGGCGGTGTCGGAGGCATTGTGGCGGGCCGGCTGCAACCTCGAGGACGCCAGCATGACGCTTTTGCGCGGCGAGTTCGCGGTCCTGCTGATCGCGAAGCGACCGCCAGAGCTGACGACGGAGGCACTGGCGTCGCAACTGCAGGCGCTGGCGGACCGCAGCGGCCTCCAGATCATGGTGAAGGAGCTATCTCCGCAGGAGAGCGAGTCGCTCCCGCGCGTCGGACGCCCCTACGCTATCCACATCTATGGGGAGGACCGGACCGGCATCGTCCATCAGATCAGCTCGCTGCTTGCGGCGCGCGGGGTCAACATTACCGATGTGAACACGCGCGTGCTGACCGGCTCGGGGACGCTCCTGGTCTACCCGCGGACGGTGCCGCTCCCCAATTTCACCATCCCAGGCGGCGAGCTTTCCGGCGAAAGCCGGGTGAAGACCCGCACCCACGCCGTCACTCCCAACGCCGCCGGGATCCGCGAGTACGTCCCCGGCGACAGTTTTAACCGGATCCACTGGCCCTCGACGGCGCGCACCGGCCGGATCATGGTCAAGGAGTTTGAGCTTGACCCGTCCAGCGAGGTCTGGCTGGTCATCGACATGGAAGCGCGCGTCCAGGCAGGCGAGGGCGACGAGTCGACCGAGGAGTATGCGGTGACCATCGCCGCCTCGATCGGCCGGCGCCTGGTTGAGATGAACCGCTCGGTCGGCTTGATCGCCGCGGGCGAGACCCACGAGGTGGTCCATACTGACCGCGGCGACCGCCAACTCCAGAAGCTCCTGGAGACGCTCGCCCTCGTCCGCGCCATCGGCAGGGCTTCGCTCGCCGAGGTGATCGCCGCCGAGAGCAGCCGGTTCGGCCGCAACTCGACTCTGGTCGTGATCACCCCCTCCACCGAGCAGTCCTGGGTCGATGACCTCCAGCACCAGACCCACCGCGGCGTCCGGGCGGTGGCGGTAGTCCTGGAGCCAGCGACCTTTGGCGGCAGCAGTGACGTCCTCCCCATCCTGGGAACGCTGGCCATTGCCGATATCCGGACGTTTCTGATCAAGTGCGGCGACGATCTCAACCAGGCGCTGACCGGTGGGCGTCGCCAGCGCCTCGCCTCGTGAGGAGGCAGCATGAGTGCCATTACCGTCCGTTTCGGTGCCGAATCGCTCGGAGAGCTGCTCTGGCGGGCGCTCCGCCGGCTCTGGCCCCGCGAAGGCGTGCTCACCCTGCTTTTGCTCTTCTTCGTCATGCTCAGCGGCGTCTGGTCGGTCGAAGCGGCCGGATGGGTCGACCGCCTCCCGCCACTCGGCTGGGTGTTGCTTGGTGCCACCGGCCTCGGGTTCCTGCTAGCGAAAACCCGCGTCCCCGCCTGGCTCTGCCACCCTGTTGGGCTCCTGTATGGGGTCTTCGTAACGGTCTGGGCGACCACCTCGCTCCTCCCGATGGAAGAGCTGTCCGACCGGATCGTCGACCTGATCATTCGGGTCAACGCCTGGGGGTACGCCGCCCGCACCGGTGGCTCCAATGCCGACCCCCTGGTCTTCGTCTTCTGGGTGGTCGCCCTCACCTGGCTGATTGGCTATTGCTCCACCTTCTTCGTCTTCCGCTCCCACCGCGTTTGGCTGGGCATCATCCCGACGGGGATCGCGATCCTGTTCAACCTGCGCTACGCCCCTCCCCAGGCGACGCTCTGGTTCTTCTTCTTCCTCGCCTTCGCGCTCTTGCTCCTGGTGCGCTTTAACGTCTATCGCCAGCACGAGCGCTGGAAGCAGAACCGGGTGGAGTTTCAGGAGAACCTCGGCTTCGGCACCCTGCCCGAGATCTCGCTCTACGCCCTCCTGATCTCGTTCTTCGTCTGGATCACCCCCTCAGGGGGCGTCGCGCCGTTGATCAGCGACCTCTGGAATACGCTCACCGGCCCGTACAACGACTTCGCGGTTGAGTTCAACCGGCTCTTTGCCAATCTCAACACCACCCAGGAAGGCCCCTCGACCACCTTCAGCCGCGCCCTCATCCTCAAAGGGCCGATCAAGCTGGGCACGGCCGTCATCATGTACGTCCAGGCGGACCAGCCAGTCTACCTGCGCGCAACCGTCTACGATGTCTACACCGGCCGCGGAATGCTGACCGGCGAGAAGCAGACCGTGGTGTTCCCTCCCGGTCAGGACCAGCCCCCGCCCAGCAAGGAGTACCGCGCGCGACGCGAACTGACCCAGAAGATCACGCTGCGGGCAACCCCCGGGAATGCCATCCTCGCTGCCGGCATCCCCCTCCGGGCGAGCCAGCGCGTAGTGGCTGAAGTGGACAAGCCTCTCTCTTACTTCCTCGCGCTTGACGAAAGTTCGGCTGATCTCTCGTTGCCCCCCGCGATCCGGGCGGTAGCGCCAGCGCTCCGCGAGCAGTTCCTGCGCTTGCGCCAGGAGAACCGGCTTGGCGCTTCCCCGCCTGAACTCCCGAGCGAGGTCGCCCGCTCGCTCCCCCTTGACCTGCGGGTCGTCAACTATCTCAGCCGTGAGGGGCGGGTGACCGGCCTCGAACTCCAGTACCAATCGCCCTACCCGACCGACTTCACCTCGGTCCGCGTACCGGGGCGCGGCCGGGCGCCGACCCAGTACTCGGTCGTCTCCTCCGTGTCTACCGCTTCCGAGCGCGAACTCCGCAACGCGAGCACCGACTACCCCGGCTGGATCAGCGAGCGCTACCTGCAGCTGCCAGCGAATGTCTCAGAGCGGGTCCGTCGGCTCGCAGTGGAGCTCACTGCCGGCGCGACCAACCCCTACGACAAGGCTACCCGGATCCAGGACTACCTCCGGACCTTCCGCTACAACGAGCAGATCGACGCCCCTCCTCCTGGGGCTGACCCGCTGGAGCACTTCCTCTTCTCCGCGCGTGAGGGCTACTGCGATTACTTCGCGACGGCCATGGTGGTGATGCTCCGCACCCTCGGGATTCCCGCCCGGATCTCCGCTGGCTACTACACCGGCGAGTTCGATGCGAACAAAGGCTATTACCTGGTGCGCGAAGCGAATACGCACGCCTGGCCGGAGGTGTTCTTCCCCGACTATGGGTGGATCGAGTTCGAACCGACACCTTCGCGGCCAACCATCACGCGTGGGGCGGGGAGTGACGACAGCGACCTGCTCGCGAGCAGCCCGGTCACCGGCACCACCACCGCCAGCAGCGACGACCTGGGCTTCATCGAAGATGACTTCGGCCTCGGCCTCAGCGCCGGGACCATCGAGGAGGAGCGCCCACCCGTCCTCCCCCTGACGCTCCTCGGGCTGGTCCTGGCGGCGAGTGCAGCCGGGTGGTACTTCTGGCAGCGTGGCCTGCGCGGCCTGACCAGTGCCACCCTGGTCTACGCTAAGGTGACCCGCCTGGCTGCCCTTGCCTTCCGCCCGCAGCGCGAGACGGAGACCCCGCTGGAATACGGACGGGCGCTTGCCCCCCTCTTGCCCGGCCGGGAGCGAGTGGTCACCCGGGTGATGGAAGGCTACACTGCCGTGCGCTACAGTAAGCAGGGCATCTCGGTGGGGGAGAACGTTCGTTTGCGCCGCGCCTGGAAGGAGCTGCGGGGTGCCCTGCTCCTGCTGGCAGCCCAACGGCCGTTCCGCGAGCTGCTCCGCCGCCGCTAGGCGGTTCCCGCAGGCCAGCGTCGGCCCACCGGTCAGAGTGGCCCGGGACAAAGGTCCCGGGCCTTGCGCCAGCAAGCGACCATGCCGATTGAGAAGAGCAAGAGGGAGGCAGGCGGCATGCTCACTAGGCACCCGGGCCTGGCCGAGCGCGAGCCTTCCCCTCCTCCGGACACCCTCCGGCCGGCTCCCCAGGTGCCAGCCGGGTTGTCCTCTCCAGGAAGGCGAGTAGCGACGATGACGGCGAACTCCTCGCGGCGGAGGACATCTCCTCGGCGTCGACCGGTCCCCTCCCGCTGGCCCAGCCGCCTTCGCCGCACCGCAACGGCCGCGTTACTCCAGGCTAGCGCTGCACTGGCGCGGGACCCCGTCATCATCTTCGACCTGCGCGGACGGATCGTGGGGTGGAACGCTGCCGCGGAAGCGCTCTACGGCTACCGCGCGGCCGAGGCCCTCGGCGCGCCTGGCCACTTGCTCGCTCCCCCGGATGCTCCCGATGACCTGGCCACCGCCCTTGACCAGCACCTGCGTGGCCTCCCCCTAACGCCCTTCGAGGCGCTCCGCCGCACCAAGACGGGCCAGACCCTGCGGGTCGCCGTCCACCTCGCCCCCTTGCGGCTGCGCTCCGGCCGTCTGCTGGCGATCGCGGCCCAGCACCAGCCCCGGGGGGAAGCCCCCGCCGAACCCTCCCCAGCCTGGCAGCACGCCGCCGAGCGTTTCCCGCTCGCCCTCTTCTGGCTCGACCCCGACGGCTCCATCCGCTGGGCGAATCCAGCCTCCGGGGCCCTCCTGGGCTATCCGCTGGCAGCATTGCTCGGCCACCCGATTGAGCGGCTGGCGGTGGACCCTCCGCGCGTGCGTGCCCTGCTGGAGCGCCTCCGCGCCGGTGAGGCCGTCGAACCAACCGAACTCCCCTTTCAGACCGGCGATGGGCAGACCCGCTGGCTGCTCGTGAGCGCGAGCACCGCCGCTCCCGGGGAGCCGATCCTCTGGCTGGCGCTGGATTTCAGTGAGTTTCAGCAAGCGCTGGAACGCCTCCGTCAGAGCGAGCAGTTCCACCGCCAGCTGGTCCAGAACGCTCCCCTGGTGCTCTGGATGACCGGTCCGGACGCGCGTTGCCTCTTTATCAATCACCGCTGGTTCGCCTTCACCGGCCAGTCGGCTGAAGAGGCAGCAAACGACGGCTGGCTGGCCGCCATCCACCCCGACGATCGCGAGCGCACGGTGGAGGCCTACCTCCGCGCCTTCGAGGCTCGGCTCCCCTACCAGGTCGAGTACCGCCTGCGTCGCCACGACGGGGTCTACCGCTGGGTCCTGGCCATTGGTCTCCCTATCCTCGAACCGGGCGGGGTGTTCGCGGGCTACAGCGGCGCAACCCTCGACGTAACCGAGCTCAAAGCGGCCCAGGAAGAACAGACCCGCGCGGCCATCCACGCCGCCCGCATCGAAGGCGTGCTCCTGACCGCCCGCGAGATGTCGCACCTCTTGAACAACAGCATCACCGGAGCGATCGGCAGCCTCGAGCTCCTCGCCCACGACCCGACCCAGGAACGCTACCAGGCGCTCATTCCCGGTGCGCTGGAAGGGCTCGAGCGGGCCGCCCGCTACCTGCGTGACCTGCAGAACATCGTGCGAGTGGAAACGAAGCAGACCCCGGTGGGGGAAGCGCTCGACCTCCAGCGCTCCCTGGGTTAGGCAGCGGTCACCGCTTCGCCTGTGCCCACCGCGACCATCGCCGGACGCAGCACCCGGTCGTGGAGGCGGTACCCTTTCTTGATCACCGCTACTACCTTCCCCTCCTCCCCGGGAGATTGCATTACCGCCTCGTGGACCTGCGGGTCGAACGGCTGCCCCAGCGCCGGGATCTCAGCAACCCCGTACCGCTCGAGCACGGCAACAAAGTTCCGCCGCGTCAGTTCCACCCCCTGGGCAAGGGGGTGATCGGGGTCGGGAGCGTTGGCAAGCGCCCGCTCGAGGTCATCCAGCACCGTCAGCAGCTCCTTGATCAAGGGCGCGCTGCCGTAGCGGAGAAGGTCGCTCTTCTCCTGATCGGTGCGCCGCTTGTAGTTCTGGAGGTCCGCCTCGGCGCGCCGCCAGTTGTTCAAGTAGCTATCGGCGCGGTCACGTTCTGTCTTCAGGGCTTCTTCGATCGACGCAATCGTCGCGGCAGCCTCCTCGGCCGCGGCTGGCCGTTCCTGCGGCCCGGGCGGCTCGGGCTGCCCCTGGATCTTCTCACTCATGCTCATCTCCTGGGAAGTCGCGGCGGAACTCACCGCCGCTGACCCCCCGCACTAGATCCGTCATCAAGGATGCCAAGTATTGGACGCTGGGGATCGTTCGTTCGTAGGCCATCCGGGTCGGCCCCAGCACCCCGACCAGCCCGGCCATCTCCCCCGGTACGCCATACTGCGCGAGGACCACACTATAGTCGCGCAGCGCCTGCTCCGGGTTCTCCTCACCGATGATCACCTGGAAGGCGTGGTCGCGGAGCACGCTCGCGAGCCGCTGGGCCAGCGCTTCCGGCTCGTTGAGAATCTCGACCACCTGCTGGGCCCGCCGGATCTCCTGGAACTCTGGCTGGCTCAGGATCTCGGCCAGCCCCGCTAGTGCCACCTGCCCCACCTCAACCGCGGCGGCTTCGAGACCCCGCTGGGTCGAGGCAAGCACCTGCTGCTCCAGGGGGGAGAGCCCAGCTTCGCTCCCCACGCGTGCGACCTCGCGCGGCCCCGCCCCCGCCAGGAGCTGGTTCAGCCGCGCACTCACCGCGTGCAGCTCCTCCTGGTCCGTCGGGCGGTCGAGCGCAAGGAGCTGCTGCTTGACCCGCGCTTCCCGCAAGACCAGGATCAGCAGCGCCAGCGTGGCGTGCAGCTCGACCAGCTCGAGGTGATGCAGGCGAACGTCTATCGCCCGCGGCGTCGTGACCACCACCGCGTTCTGGACCACCTGCGCCAGCGCAGTTGCCGCCAGCCGGACCCACTCGTCCACCGCGAGCGCGACCTCGGCGAACGGCCGTCGCAGGGCCTGCTTTACCGGCTCCGCCAACGGCAATGGTGCGGGCAGCGACTCGACGTAGAAGCGGTATCCGAGCGAAGAAGGGATGCGCCCCGCCGACGTGTGGGGGTGAGTCACATACCCTCCTTCCTCGAGCTCGGCCATCTCGTTGCGTACCGTCGCCGAACTCACCGGCAGGTGGTACTTCTTGACGATGGTGGCTGAGCCCACCGGGGCAGCCGAGGCGACATACTCGCCAACGATCAGCTTGAGCAGCGTAGCCTGACGCTCGCTGAGCATGGACCCTCGGGCGAGGATTAGCACTCTCCTTTCCCGAGTGCTAACCCCTGCTCTGAACTGTACCATCGCCCGCCCAGGCCGTCAAGGCGGTGGCCCCTCCTCGGGAGCAGCGGCGCGGCGGCGCTCGAGCCAGCGGCGAATGCTCGCTTCTGCCCCGATCGCCGTCGGCTGGTAGAACTGCCGGCCCTGCAGGGCTGCTGGAAGGTTCGGTTGGAGGAGGGCATCCGGCGGACGAGCAGGGTCAGCGGGGTTCGGCGCGGCCGCCTCGTGGGCGTAGCGGTAGCCAGCGCCGTGACCGAACGCCTTCGCCAGCCCGGTGGGAGCATTGCGGAGATGGAGGGGCACCGGCTGGTCGAGAGTGGCGAGCACCTCCGCCCGTGCCGCCTGGTAGGCACGGAGCGCTGAGTTACTCTTGGGGGCCGCCGCCAGGTAGAGCGTTGCTTCCGCGAGCGGGAGGTACCCTTCGGGCATCCCCACGAAGTGCACCGCCTGCTGGGCAGCGACGGCCACCACCAGCGCCTGGGGGTCAGCGAGGCCAACATCTTCCGCCGCCAGGATCACCAGCCGCCGAGCAACGAAGAGCGGATCCTCTCCTGCCTCGAGCAGCCGCGCCAGCCAGTAGATGGCCGCATCCGGGTCCGAAGCACGGACGCTTTTTATCAGCGCCGAGATCAGGTCGTAGTGCTGGTCACCTGCCTTATCGAAACGGAGCGCCCGGTGCTGGAGCGCCCCCTCCACCGCCGCAAGCTCCACCCGGCGGATGCCGTCCTCACTGGGTGGGGTGGCTGCCACCGCCAGCTCTAGCGCGGTGAGCGCGATCCGGGCGTCCCCCGCTGCCTGCTGGAGCAGGAACCGGCGCGCCGCGGGCGCCAGCGCCACCCGCTCGCGGCCGAGGCCACGCTCCGGGTCCGTGAGCGCCCGCTCGAGGATGCGCTCTAGGGCAGCCTCCTCCAGCGGCTCCAGCCGAAAGACCCGGCAACGCGAGAGGAGGGCAGCATTCACCTCGAAGGCGGGGTTCTCAGTCGTTGCCCCAACGAGCGTGATCAGCCCGCTTTCTACCGCCGGCAAGATGGCATCCTGCTGGCTCTTGCTGAACCGGTGGATCTCGTCGATGAAGAGCAGGGTGCGCTGGCCATGGCGTCGGCGGTGCCGAGCCTCGTCGATGACCGCTCGGAGGTCCGCCACCCCCGCACTCACCGCCGAGAGTTCGATCACCTGAGCGCCAAGCTGGCGTGCGATCAGGCGCGCGAGGGCAGTTTTGCCGCAGCCGGGCGGCCCCCAGAGGACCAGTGAGGGGAGACGGCCGGCTTCCAGGGCACGCCGGAGCACGGTTCCTTCCCCCACCAGTGCCTGCTGACCTTCAAACTCGGCGAAGGTGCGCGGTCGCATCCGCACGGCGAGGGGCGCAGCCGGGTCGTCCTCCTCGGCGGGGGTCGCCAGCGCAGGGAGGAAGGAGCCTTGGAGCGGCGAGCGCGGCAGACGAGCGATCGGTGAACCTCCTTCCCGTGATTTTCCGCTGCCCGCCCTCGCTCCTGCTAGGCCATCCGCGGGCAGCGTGGGCCACGAGCGCGGCCCGGGCGTTGCGCTATCCTGATCTTATGGCGCTCTATCTGGTCGCTACGCCGATCGGCAACCTGGACGATATCACCCTGCGGGCGCTGCGCATCCTGCGCGAGGTTCCGCTGATCGCGGCAGAGGATACGCGGACGGCCCGACGGCTGCTTCAGCACTACGGCATCACCACCCCGGTGACGAGCTACCACGAGCAGAACAAGCGCATGAAGCTCCCCTTCCTGCTCGCCCGCCTCCGCGAGGGGGATGTCGCGCTGATGAGCGAGGCCGGCACCCCGGGCATCAACGACCCGGGCTACGAGCTGGTGGTGGCGGCCGCAACAGCCGGGGTGCCGGTGGTCCCGGTCCCGGGACCTTCGGCCCCCGTGGCGGCCCTGATCGTTTCGGGGCTTCCGACCGATCGCTTTGTCTATGAGGGGTTTCTGCCCCGCCGCCGGAGCGAGCGCCAACGTCGCCTGGCGGCCCTGGCGAGCGAACCGCGGACGCTGGTCTTCCTGGAAGCGCCACATCGGCTGCAGGAGACGCTGGAAGACCTCGAGCTCAGCTTTGGCAATCGGCCGCTTGCCGTCTGCCGCGAACTCACGAAGCGGCACGAGGAGGTGTTCCGCGGCGACATCGCGAGCGCGCGCGCCCACTTCCGCGAGCCACGTGGCGAGTTCGTCCTGGTCGTGGCGGGAGCACCACCTGCCCCCGCCACGGAGCTGGTCGCCCACGCCATCGACCAGGGGCTGGCGGCAGGGCTGCCCGCCACCCGGCTGGCGGCGGCGGTCGCGGCGGCCACCGGCACCTCTCGGCGCGCCGTCTACCGGCAGATCCTGGAGCGCACCCGGGCGACTAGTCCATCCGCAGGGGACGTTTCGCCAGCCCACAAGCGGTCGCGCGACCCTACGGAACGAGAGCATGTCTGCCGATAGAATCCTTGGCGGGCTGGCTGCGACCCGCCCTGACCAGGAGGCAACACCTGATGCGGATCGACCCGAAGAGCGTAGAGCGTGTTTCGGTGCCCCCGACCCCTGCTCCGGCAGCGGAAGGGAAAGGCACCCGCCCCGAGGCAGCCGCGCGACCGGCCGCTGGCGTGAGCCTCTCTCCCAGCGCGCAGGAGATCCGCGCCTACCAGAAAGCCGCTGCCGAGGCTCCGGCCATCCGAGAGGACCTCGTCGCCGAGCTCAAAGCCGCGATCGCCGCCAACCGCTACCATCCACCAGCGGAAGACCTCGCGCGCAAACTGCTGGGCGGTTGAGCAGCGCTCGCTCCATTTCCCCACCCCCCCGAAGGACGGTCGCTTGTCCACTAGCCATCCGGGCTGGCTGACCGGTAGGATCAGGGCGGACGAGAGCGCACCACTGGAGAGAGTGTGGAAGGCTGGGAGCACCTGACCACCGCCCCGGACCAGACGATCGGCGAGATGCTCAAGGCCATGCTGGAGGAAGCAGGGGTTGTCGCCATGCTCGAGCCGGAAGACGCGGTGTCCTTCCTTGGCGTCTCGGCGATCCCCGTCCGGCTGATGGTACCGGCCGAGCAGGCGGCGGTGGCCCGCCAGCTGCTCGAGGAGTTCGAGGCCACTGAGCCTGCCTGGCAGGATGAGGACGAACCGCCCGCCGGTGACGACTAGCGATGGACCGTCTGCGCCGCACTGTCACCGGCCGCCGAACACCTCCGGGAGGGAGCGAGAACCTCTGGGTGCGCTGCCTCCGTTGTCGCGAGCTGAACTACGTCCGCGAACTGGAAGATAACCTCAAAGTCTGCGTCAAGTGCGGCTATCACTTCCGGCTGAGTGCTCGCGAGCGCGTCGCCCAGCTGCTCGATGGCGGGGAGTTCCAGGAGTGGTTCGCGGATCTCGCCCCCGCGGACCCGCTTCGCTTCAAGACGGCTACCCAGAGCTACCCCACGAAGCTCGCGGAGACCCAGCGGGCCACCGGCCTGGTGGAAGCCGCGCTCTGCGGGGAGGGAAAGATCCGCGGCCACCGCGTGGTGCTCGCCGTGCTCGACTTTGGCTTCCTGGGCGGCTCGATGGGCTCGGTCGTCGGCGAGAAGGTGACCCGCGCCATCGAAGAAGCAACCCGCCAGCGCCTTCCCCTGATCGTGGTCAGCGCCTCGGGCGGCGCCCGGATGTACGAGGGCGCGATCTCGCTGATGCAGATGGCCAAGACCTCTGCCGCCCTCACGCGGCTGGGAGCGGCCGGCGTACCCTACTTTGCGGTGCTCACCGACCCAACCACCGGCGGGGTCACGGCCAGCTTCGCCAGCCTGGGCGATGTCACCCTGGCCGAGCCAGGAGCGCTGATCGGCTTCGCCGGGCCGCGGGTGATCGAGCAGGTGACCCGCCAGCGGCTGCCGCCCGGCTTCCAAACGGCCGAGTTCCTGCTCGAGCACGGCATGATCGACATGGTCGTGCCCCGGAAGGACCTTCCCGATACGCTCGCCAAGCTGCTCAGCCTCTTCCCGCCCTACGGGCGCCATGAAGCATCTCGCTGAGGTCGCCTTCCTGTTACCGGCCGACGTTGACCCCGCAGAGGAAGCGGTTCAGCTCGCGATCGTGTTCGAGGAGGGTGACCCGCTGCCGCCAGGAGCCGAAGGGCTCGATCTCTGCCAGCTGGAGCGAGGCCCTTTTCCGATCGAGGGGGTCGCACCGCGGGCTCCCGCGGGAGCGGTGCTTTTGACCTCTGTCTCAGCGCGAGCAACCCTCTGGCAACGCCTGGCGCGCCGCTAACGAAGCGGGAGGGTATACTTGGCGCGTGAGCGCCTTCACGATCGCCCCCTCGCTCCTCTCCGCCGACTTCGCTTACCTCGCCGAAGCAGTCCAGGCGGCGGAAGCCGGTGGTGCCGACTGGCTCCACCTCGACGTGATGGACGGTCTCTTCGTGCCCAACCTCACCTTTGGCCCCGCGGTGGTCGCTGCCATCCGGCGGGTCACGCGGCTACCGCTGGAAGTGCACCTGATGATCGTGCAGCCAGAGCGCTATCTGGAGGCTTTTGCAGAGGCTGGCGCCGAGCGACTGACGGTCCACTACGAAGCGACGCCGCACGTCCACCGCGCCGTCCAGCAGATCCACGCCCTCGAGCGACAGGCCGGGGTGGCGATCAATCCCGCCACTCCCGTGACCGTCCTGGAAGACGTGATCGAGGACGTCGAGCTGGTGCTGGTGATGTCGGTAAACCCTGGCTTCGGCGGGCAGGAGTTCATCCCCCGGGCGGTGACGAAGCTGGCCCGCTGTCGGGAGATGGCGGCACGCCGCGGGCTGCGGCTCGACATCGAGGTAGACGGTGGCATCGGGCCGGAGAATGCCGCTCAGGTCGTCGCTGCGGGCGCGACCGTGCTGGTAGCAGGGTCAGCCGTCTACGGCGCACCCGAAGGAGTGGCGGCCGCGATTGCGGAACTGCGAACGGCCGGCCAGCAGGGGCTGCTCACGGCCCAGCGGCAGGGGGAATGGCGCGCGTGAGCCGGCCGCTAGCGCGTCGCCAGCTTCATCTGGGTGCGCAAGCACTGGGTGCAGACCCGGACCGGCTTCTTGACCCCGTCGATCACCATCCGCTTGCGGTGGAGGTTGACATGCCAGCGGCGCTTCGTCAGATGGTGAGAATGGCTGACCCGGTGGCCGAAGCCTGGCCCCTTGCCACACAGGTCGCAACGTCCTGCCATGGGCGTTCTCCTTTCGGTCGCAGGTGGCTGGGCGGGCGCTTCCTGAGTGGCCCGTTCCCAAGGCCCGAGCGGGGCGCTCGGCGCGTGAGCAAGGAATCCTAGCATGCCATTCCGGTCGCGCTCCACACCGCCGCCTCGCCCCCCTGCGGACGAGCGGGGAGCAGTCGGGCTCTCGCCCAACGCGATTGCAGCCATCGCCAGCCGCGCTGCCCTGGCAAGCTACGGCATCGTCGGGATGGCCACCCGGCGGCCGATCGACGGGATTGTGCGGATGCTCGCCCGCTCCCACGCCGGGCGGGGGGTCGAGGTGCGGATCGTCGAGGGGGCGATCGAGATCGCCCTCTACGTTATCGTCGAGTACGGCACCAAGATCTTGGAGGTCGCGCATAATCTGCAGCAGGCAGTCAAGTTCGCGGTCGAACGAGCCTCGGGGATGCCCGTCCGGCGGATCGACGTCTACGTCCAGGACCTGCACGTCTCCCGTGCGAGCGAGGAGTTGACGCCGCCTGCGAACACCCCTAGACTGTGACGGATCCTGCCCGGCCAGGCGCTGGCGGGCAAGACGCGTTGAGGGCTGGATGGCAATTACGCAACGTCCTGACGAACCGTTCTATCGCATCGACCCGGAAGACGCTAAGCGCTTGATCGACGAAGGGAAGCTGCGCGTGATCGATGTCCGCGAGCCGAGCGAGTACGCTGTTGACCACCTCGCCACGGCGGAGCTGATCCCGCTCAACAGCTTCCTGCGCGACCCCAGCAAGGTCCAGGGGTCGGGCATCCTCTTCGTCTGCGAGATGGGGCAGCGGAGCGCCGTGGCGGCCGAGATGGCGGCCGCGGCGGGCCTGAGCGAGGTCTACAACCTTGAAGGCGGCATGAACGCCTGGCGCGGCAAGGGGCTACCAGTCGAGCGGTAGGCCATGCGGCGTGTGACGGTGCCCGTCTCGGCCGCTCAGGGGCTGATCTTGATCCGCGCCCTGACCCTCCCGACCGGAGAGCGGCTCCCTAAAGGCACCGTGCTCGATGCCCCCCTGGTCGCCCGGCTCCAGGCGGCTGGAACCCCCGAGGTCACCGCCGCAGCGATGGCGCCCGACGAAGTTCATGAAGCCGAAGGCAGCCAGCGGATCGCGCGCGCTGCTGCCGGCCCTGGCCTCGCGCTGGGGGAGCCCGACGAGAGCCAGGTTCCCTTCCTTGCCACCTCCGATGGGCTGCTCCGCGTCGCGCCCGCAACCCTCGCTGCCTTTAATCGCATTCCGGACGTCGCGGTCTTCACCCTGTTCGACCGTACGGTCGTGCGGCAGGGGCAGGTCGTCGGGGCGGCCAAGGCACTGCCGCTTGCCATCCGGCGCGACCGGGTCGAGGCGGCCGAGCAGCTCGGCCGCGAACGGGGAGCCGCGCTCTGGGTCGCCCCCTTCCAGCCGACGACCGCCGTGTTGCTCGTCCGCGAGCGGCTCTCACCCCGCCTGGTCGCCAAGTTCCGCCAGGTCGCATCAGCCAAGCTGGCCAGCTACGGCAGCCAGGTGATCGCCTGTCAGCTCCTACCGGACGACCCCCAGGCGATCGCAGTGGCCTATCGGCAGGCAGCGGCCGCTGGCGCTCGTCTGGTGCTGGCAGCTGGCGGCGCCTCCGCCGACCCTGAGGATGCTGCTCTGGTGGCAGTGGAGCGGGCGGGCGGGCGGCTGGTCCGCGCGGGCATGCCCGTCTTCCCAGGCACCCAGTGCTGGCTGGCCACCCTCGGGGCGCTGACGATCCTGGCGGTGGCCAGCTGCGGCGCCGTCGCCCGCGTCAGCCTGGTCGACCTCCTCGTGCCTCGGTTGGCTGCTGGGGATCCGCTCGACGAGGAGATGCTCGCCTCCCTCGGCCACGGGGGGTTGCTCCAACCGGACCAACCTTCGCGCTATCCCCACTGGGCCCGCGAGCGCGCGCTCTAACGCCCTCAGCCACCCGTAAGCGCAACCCGGAGCGCAACGAACACTTTCTCGGTCGTCGAGGTGGCCGCCCGCCCCTGGAAGACATCAAAGTCCTGCTGCTCGATCTTGGCCAGGATCCGCTCGTACAGCCGCCCGGCCACCAGGATCGGGAGCCGCGCGTTCCGTGGCAGCAGCCGGACGCCCGCCAGCCCCCTGGCATATTCCTGCCGGGCAACCGCCGCCTGAGCCGCCAGCACCGTCCGCAGGCCAGGAGTCAGCCTGCGCGCCAGCACCTCCTCCCGCCGAACCTGAAAGGTAGCGAGGGTCGTCTCCGGCAGGTAGACCCGGCCACGGGCAGCATCCTCCCCGATATCACGCAAGATGTTCGTCCGCTGCATGGCGGTGCCGAGCACGCCGGCCGCCTGGCAGGCTTCCGTCAGGGGGGCCCCGAGCAAGGCAGCCATCGCCACCCCAACAGTTCCCGCCACGGCGTAGCAGTAGCGCGCGAGGGCAGCTTCGTCGGGCACGCTCGTCCGCTCGAGGTCCGATTCGCACCCGTCGATCAGCTCGAAGAGGGGCGTGCGCGGCAGGTCACGCCGACGCAAGAGGTCAGCCAGCGCAGTCCGCACGGGGGTACCATCTGGCTGCGGATCGGTCAGCCAGGCCCGCCAGGCCGCCAGCTCCCGCCGCACGGCAGCGACGGGCTGGTCCACTGGCCGCTCATCGACCAGGTCATCGATTGTCCGGCAGAAGGCGTAGAGGGCGGCGGCATCGCGCCGCAAGTCAGCCGGCAGCAGCCAGGCAGCAAAGGCGAAGGTGCGCGCCTTCTGCCGCATCAGCGCCCAGCAGGCGGCATAGCTGGCGGCAAGCTGGGGGTCCATCCTCTTCAGGCGATGGCGGTCTCGGCGCGTGGCTCGGTCGGTGCGCTCGTCGACGGCGGCCATTCGCTCAAGATACGCTCAGCCGTCTGACGAGCGCTCAACATCACCATCGGCACTCCGGTACCCGGGCGGGTGCTCGCACCGACGAAATAGAAGTTCTCCAGGGCGGAGGCTTTGTTGTCCGGTCGGAACCAGCCGACTTGCCAGAAGCCGTGCCCGAGGCCGAACGCAGCCCCCCGCGCGAGGCCGAAGCGACGCGCAAGCTCCGGCGGGTTCCACTGATGCTCGACCACAATCCGACGCCGCAGGTCGGTCAGCCCGAACTGTTCGAGGCGCGCAAGCACCTGCGCCCGTAGCCGCGGCCCTTCGACCGCCCAGTCCGGACCCTCGCCAGGCACGGGGATGAGGAGGTAGAGCACCTCCTCGCTCTGGTGGTGGCAGTGGCGCGGGTTACACCGGCCCGGCTTGATAGTCACCCGGCCGAGGGTCAGCGCCTGCAGTCCGCCGCCC
>JAILZB010000008.1 GCA_023512725.1 Chloroflexota bacterium
ATCACGACCAGGCCGACGGTGGGATAGAGGTGCGCGATCTGGATCCAGGCGAAGGTGAGGTAGAAGGTGATGGCGACAATGGCCAGAAACGCCAACCCCAGCACCGAGCGCCACACGAACTTGCCGACCGGTACCGCTGCGGCAGCAGCCGCTCCTGCCGGGGCTGGTCGTGTCAGCCGATCGGCGATCACCGCGGCGAGGGTGATAGCAACCATGATAGTGAGCGCAACGAAGATGGCATTCAGATGCCCGACGGAGAGCAGCAACGTCCCGATGCCAACGATCAGGGGCACCATGATGGCAGCCGCAATGATGGGCACCAGAGTCGCGCCGAGAATGCGGGAGACCACGGGTGTCCTCCGGCAGCTGGGTATGCACGGGGATTGCAAGCGGATGGTACCAGGAAGAACACGGCGTTGGCTACTCGGGCTGCCAGCTCCTGTCGGAGCCTGAACAGCCAGGGAAGGGGCAGCGGGCGGCACGCGAGGAACGCGGCGGTAGCTGAGCGGGCGGGAGCGGGTTCCGCCAGGCAGCGATTTGGAAGATCTTCCAAGATACTCCTCGGAGATTCGGATCTTCTGGGGATGGGTTGGTGGAACACGGTGGGGTAACATCCGCGCAGCAGCACGGGCATTGGCATTTTGCCCAAAGCTGGCACTGGAGCCATGGCGGTCGCCCCGGAAGTCGGCCCAATTCCACCGCGGCAGAGGCCGCAGAAAGGGGAGACGGCATGGAGATCAATACGGGCGATACGGCGTGGGTGCTGGCAGGCGCAGTCCTGGTAATGATCATGACCCCCGGTGTGGGGTTCTTCTACGCTGGCATGGCCCGCGGGAAGAACGTCCTCGCTACCATCATGCAGAGCTTCACCATCCTGGCGCTGGTCAGCGTGATCTGGGTGCTGTGGGGCTACTCGCTGGCCTTTGGGCCGACTCTGGGCGGGATCATCGGGGGGCTCGGGTATCTCGGCTTTAACGGCGTCGGGCAGGAGCCTAATCCGGCCTACGCCGCGACGATCCCCCACCTGGCCTACGCCGTCTTCCAGTGCATGTTTGCGGTGATCACGCCGGCCCTGATCACCGGTGCCTTCGCCGAACGGAAGAAGTTCTCAACGTTCCTCGTCTTCACCATCCTCTGGTCGACCCTGGTCTACGCGCCGATTGCCCACTGGGTGTGGAGCTGCACCCCGGTTGAGGGAGCGGCCACGGTCGCTGGCTGTGCGGGCATCCCGGGGTGGCTGCGGGCGCTGGGAGCGCTCGACTTCGCCGGCGGGACGGTAGTGCACGTGTCGTCTGGGCTGGCGGCGCTGGCGGCGGCGATCGTCTTCGGCAAGCGGCACGGCTTCGGTGAGGTCCCGATGGAGCCGCACGACATCTCGATGACGGTGCTCGGGGCAGCCTTGCTCTGGTTCGGCTGGTTCGGCTTCAACGCGGCAAGCGCTCTCACGGCGGGCGGTCTGGCGGCGAGCGCCTTTGTCGTCACCAACACTGCTGCTGCCGCAGCAGCCCTCTCCTGGATGGCGATCTCCTGGCGGATCAGCGGCAAGCCGAGCGTGCTGGGTGCCGCCTCAGGTGCCGTGGCGGGCCTGGTGGCGATTACCCCTGCAGCGGGCTTCGTCACGCCCGGGGCAGCGGTGATCATCGGCCTGGTGGCAGGGATTGTCTGCTTCTTCGCCGTCCAGATCCGCAACCGGATGCAGATCGACGACTCCCTCGATGTCTTTGGGGTCCACGGCGTTGGCGGAGCCTGGGGCGCGCTCGCGACCGGTCTCTTCGCGACCCTGGCCGTTAATAGTGCGGGCGCCAATGGCGTGCTCGCGGGGAACCCCGCCCAGCTCGGCATTCAGGCACTGGCAGTGGCCGCCACAGGAGCCTTCTCCTTCGGAATGACCTTCATCCTGCTCAAGCTGCTCGACAAGGTGATGGGCCTGCGCGTCAGCCCGGAGGAGGAAGCTGCCGGGCTGGACATCTCGCTCCACGGCGAAGTGACCCCGTACCGTCACCGCAGCGAGCGAGAGCTGCTTCC
Organism: Chloroflexota bacterium; assembly: GCA_023512725.1. GTDB lineage: Bacteria > Chloroflexota > Dehalococcoidia > SpSt-223 > SpSt-223 > JANWZD01. The sequence goes on from JAILZB010000008.1 coordinate 2,026, forward strand.
TCGCTGAGCCGTTCCTCCCCACGGCCGTCGGGCGGAGCCAGTGCTGGCTCCGCCCGATGCATCTTGGCGGGCAGCAGAGCGGCCGCTGATATACTTTCTGAGAACGGCCCACGCCCGCACGAAACCGCTGGCGAAGTCCCCTGCCCTCAGGATGAGTGCAGCAGCTGAGGGAACCGCAACCGGCGGGGTACGCGCTGCAGAGCCAGTCAGAGTGTTGAATCGGCGGAGCATTGGTGCTGAGCCGAGTGGCGATGGGAGCGAGGTTGGGGAAGGAAGGCTTCCCTTTAATCGTTTGGCGGTGTCGTGAGGTGGTAGCGCCGCGAGGAAGTCGGGAGCACCCTGGTGGGCAGCGGGCGAGGGACAGCGGTGGGGATGAGCGTGGGGACGGGGGTGACTGGCAGAGGAGAAGGCATGCTTAACTATCACCTGACGACTGAGCGCTGCGAGCTGGGTGCTGCTGACCGCCAGGAGCTCGAGAAGCACCTCCGGCGGCTGGAAGCCCAGCTGCGCCACGTCGATCCCGACCTCGTCGAACTGGACCTCAAGATCGAGCGCCACGCGCGACGCGATGAGTACCGCGGCAGTGTCCGTCTGTTCGTGATCTCCCAGGTACTCACGGCGAAGCGCAATGCTGCGCCAACGATCCGAGCATTCTTCAAGCAGGCGTTCGACGACATCGAAGAGCAGCTCCGGCGCTTCAAAGCAAAGCTTCGGCGGGAGTATGCCCATGAGCGCAAGCGGGCTTCGCTCTCGTCGGCGGCTGTGCGCTTCCGAGAGCGAGAGTTGCTCGAAGAGCGCGAGCTTCTTGACCGGGCACTGGCGGGCGACCGCCAGGCGTTCGAGCAGCTGGTCGAGGCGGAACTGCCAGGCCTCGACCGTGTCATCACGCGGGCGCTGGCAGAGGCTGGTCGCCAGCCCACTTCCGAGGAAGTCCAGCACATTCTGGCCGATGTCCTCACCTTCGCCTTCCGCGAGCTGGCCCGCAAGCCGGCGCGCTGGTCGCTGGGCGGTTGGCTGGCCTGGCTGGCCCGGCGCGAGATCGCGCGGGAGGCGCGCGGGCTGGCGGTTGCGCAGTCGGCCGAGCGGCCGGAGAGCTAAGGAAATCTGATCGATGAGGAAGAGCGATGACTACGCTGCATCTTGAGGCATTTGAGACGACGTTACAGAAGACGGCAAGTTGGCTCAAGGAGGTGATGCACGAGCTGGGAACCGACGACCGCCACCGGGCTTACTCGGCCCTCCGCGCGGTGCTCCATGCCCTCCGCGACCGCCTGACGGTAGAGGAGGCCGCCCAGCTCGGTGCCCAACTCCCGATGCTGATCCGCGGCTTTTACTACGAGGGGTGGGACCCCAGCGGAAAGCCGCGTAAGGAACGGCACCGCGAGGAGTTCCTGGCTCATATCCGCTCTGCCCTGCGGGATGAGCCCGACCCTGAGCGGGTAGCGCGGGCCGTCTTCGCGGTGCTCGCCCGCCGGGTGAGCGAGGGCGAGATCGAAGATGTCAAGCAGATGCTCCCGCGCGAACTGCGAGAGTTCTGGCCTTAGCTGTGCTGCTGGGGAGCGAAGAGAGTAGCCAACCCAGGCGCTGAGGCTCCTGGCGAGCGGCTGTGCTGCCCCGGCACGTTCGCGGTCAGTAAAGGCGGGCGGAAAGGCACTCGCCCGCCTGGGCTGGGCTTGCCGGGCGAGGAGCCGCCTGGGGTGCGCCCTGAGATCCTCTTCCCTGCGGTGTTTCTGGGCGTCACCGCGCTGCCAGGACGCTACGGTATCATGGCGGCGTGCGCAGGCTGGGCACTTTGCTCGCGCTCCTACTCGGGTTTGCGGTGTGGCCGGCAGCCGCCAGTCCGCCCAGCACCGCCGTGTCTCTCGTCATCAGCGAACTCGACCCCGACCAGTCCGGCCAGGATACCCTCGAATTCGTCGAACTGGCGGGGCCGCCTGGAATGCCGCTCGCCGGCTACCGGTTGGTGTTCTTCAGCGCGGGGAGCACGCCCCCGCGGGCCTACCGAGTGGTCCGTCTGGATGGGCAGCAGTTGGATGCTCGCGGCCGGCTAGTCGTCGGCTCGCCGCTCGTCGCGAACGTGGCGGTGGTGGCCTGGGAGATCAACGGCCTCCAGAACGGGGGCGGCACTCCAGATGCGGTGGCACTCTACCGGGACGATGCTGCTCCGCTCATTCCAACGCCAGCCGGGCTCGTCGACGTGGTGGTCTACGGTGACCGCGACGACCCCAGCTTTCGCGCCCGCTTCGACCCTCGCAATCCACCGCCCCTGCAGCCGCTCGACCGGCCAACCACCGCGATCGGGCGCACGAGCAGTGGTAGCTTCGCCTCCGACCTGCCTCCCTCGCCTGGCTTTCCCAATGCCCCTGTGCGCTTGAACGAACTTCTCGGCGATGGCAGCGTGGAACTGCTCGGGACGCCCGGCACGTCGTTGGGCACCGCTCGCCTCCAGGTGTGGGATGGTGCTGGTAGCTTGCTGGCCGAGCGGCCATTGAGCGGTGTGCTCTCCCGCGGGGGGAGTTTTCCCGGTGGCCTACTCCTCCCGCCCTTCGCTGCTGCCGTGCCAGCTGCCGGGGAGACGCGCGTGCTCATCCTGCTCGCGGAGGGGGAGGTGGTCGATGCGCTCGCCCTGGGAGGGCAGCCTGGCCCGCTCCTCCAGCAGTTCGGCCTTCCGCTGGCCCCCCTCCCCCGGGAGGGTCTGGCCGTCGGCCGGGTTGGTGGCCTCGGGGCGGCGTTCGGCCCGGTCATCCCGAGCGGTGGCGGCCCGAACCAGCTGCCGCCGGTAGCGACGGTGGCGATCGGGGAGGCCCGCGGGCCAGCCGGGCTACCGCTCCGCTGTCCCGGCCCGCCAGCCTGGAGTGGAAGGACAGTCCGCCTGGAAGGGGTGGTGACGGCGCGGCTTCGGCGTGGGGGTGAGAACATCGCCGTCCTCCAAGATGAGGGTGACGGCGACCCGCTGAGCGCCGATGCCATCCTGCTCCCCGGCCTCGTGGAACTGGCCGTTGGCGAACGTGTGGTCGTGAGAGGCAGCCCAACCCTGAGGGAGGGTCAAGCCGTCCTGGCGAATGCTGTCCTAGAGCAGCGCCTCGGGTCGGCCGCCCTCCCGTCGCCACTGGTCATACCGGCTGGACCGCTCACTCCGTGTGACTGGGCTCGCTGGGACAGCATGCGAGTGCTTCTCCCGGCGGGGGCAGTTGCCGCGAGCCCGCGGGTGCTGCTCGCGGGTGGTGATTCGCTCGTCGATGTCCTACTCCCAGGAGGGTTCCCATCGGGGGCATTGCCGCGTGTCCTTGGCCGCGAGGCTTCCCGGACGGGAGTAAGCGAAGCCGTTCTCATTCGCCTGACCGCCGAAGCCCTGCGCGCGGCTGACCTCACGGCGGTCCTTCCCCCGCTCCGCACCTTCGATACGCTTCCCGGCGAGGTGGTGGGGGTGGTCACGCACTGGCGGAGGCGCTGGGGGCTCGCGGTGACAGAACGTCCTCTGATCGCTGAGGGCACCTTGCTCCCTCCGCCACCGCTCGCTGCGGAGGGGAGTGCGCTCCGCCTCGCGACGTTCAATGTCCGTGACCTGTTCGATGCCCTCGACGACCCGACCGACCCGGATGACAACCTGGGGGCACCACATGTCCCCGCTACCCTCGCTGCCTACCGGGCGCGCTTGGAGGCACTTGCCCAGCTGGTGCTTGGGCGCCTCGGCGCACCCGACCTACTCGCCTTGCAGGAGGTGGAGGACCAGGACCTTTGCCGGGAGGGAGGCCAGCTGAGTGGCCACTGCAGCACGACCGATGGCGCTGACGGCACGATCGACGTCCTGCAGGACCTGGAAGCAGTGCTCGCCCGCCAACCCGGGGCTCCGCCCTACCGGGCTCTCGCTGACCGGGCTGGCCGCGATGAGCGCGGGATCCTGAGCGCGTTCCTCTACCGCCTGGACCGTCTGACCCTGCTTGGTGAAGCGCAGGCCCAGAACGCTGTGGCTGAGCCGATCGTGGTGGCCGACGGCGTGAGCGAGCAGCTCTTCACCCGGGCGCCGCTGGTGGCGCGCTTCCGCACCAGCGCGGGCGACCTGCTCATCGCGGTGGCCGTCCATCTCAAGAGCGACCCCACCGACTTTCGCCCGCGGCGGAGTGCCCAGGCCGCCTGGGTGGCGCAGCTCCTTCAGGGGGAAGCGCGCCAGGACCCGCGGGTGTTACTGGCCGCGCTGGGAGACTTCAATACCCCGCTCGGCTCGCTAGCGCTCGCGCCGCTTGCTGCTGCGCTCCCAGGTGGGACGCTCTTCTCAACGATGGCGGGGGTACCACCAGCGCAGCGCTACAGCTACCTCTTCGATGGCGTGGCCGAGCCGATCGATGACCTGTGGCTTTCCCCAACCCTTGCCGCTCGCTTGCAGGAACGGGCGGTGCTTCATCTCGCTGCGGACTGGCCGGACCTCGCGCCCGGTGAGCGGGGGACGCCCCGCCTGAGCGACCACGACCCGGTGGTGGCAAGTTTCGGCCCGACCGCGCGCTACCAGGCGTTCATTCCGCTGGCGCTCCGCTCAGAGCGGCGCGGATCTCCGCGGCGTGCTCGCGTTGGTGGTCGGCGATCCGGCGGAAGACCCCTTCCACGGTGGTCCATTCCCCGGTGGTGCGGCGCCCCTCGCGGAGCAAGGTCGCCTCGTCGAGCGAGTCGAGGAAGGTGAGCGTCTCCTGACGGACGCGCTGGAGTTCTGCCAGCAGCTCCTGCGGGGTGCGCGCAGCATGCTTCTCGATATTGCGCCGGTTGTAGCGATCGAGATCGAAATCCGGGCGGTAGAGGTCCTGGCCGGCGGCAATTCCCCGGGCGATGAACAGGTTGCCTGCCTCTCCCGTGACTAGGTGGCTAAGCGTATCACGCACCGTCCATCCATCGGCGGTAGGGGTCCGGCGCTCCCAGTGCTCAGGGGGGAGGTCAGCCACTAGGGCGAGCACTTCCTGGAGGGCGGCGGCAAGATCGGCGCGGAGGGCAGCTTTGCGGTCGCTGGTCATCGCAGTACTCCTTCAGGAGGAAAGCCGAGCCCCCGTTCCTTCAGCGAGAGGTAGCGCTGGCCCGCTACGATCAGGTGGTCGAGGACGTCGATATCGAGCAAGCGGCCGGCTGCGACCAGGTCAGCGGTCACGGCGATATCCTCGCGGGAGGGGGATGGGTCCCCTGAGGGATGATTGTGCACGATCGCCACGGCGGCAGCATTCTGGCGGATCGCCTCGCGAAACACTTCCGCCACCCGCACGACGGAGCGGTTGAGGCTGCCCAAGTAGAGGTCCTGCACGGCGAGGACCTGGTGCTTGGTGTTCAGCAGGACAACGCGGAGCATCTCGCGGTCTAAGAGCGCCATGTCGGGCAGGCAGAACTCGGCGATATCGGCTGGCGAGCGAACCGTCCGGCGCTCTTCCGGGGCCAGGGACACCGTCCGGCGGCCGAGTTCGATGGCGGCGAGCAGCTCGACTGCTTTGGCCTCCCCAATGCCGCGCTGGGCCATCAGCTCAGCCACGCTCGCCCGGCCGAGCGCGGCCAGCGAGCCGAAGCGGCTGAGGACCCGGCTGGCAAGGTCGAGCACGCTCTCGCGGGCGGTGCCAGTGCGCCAGAGGATCGCGAGCAGTTCGGCGTTCGAAAGTGCGGCCGGCCCGTGGCGGAGCAGCCGCTCGCGGGGGCGGTCGGCGCTGGGAAGGTCGCGGATCAGGAGGTATCCAGGACGTTCAGACACCGCTGCTCCGTGGGCTGCCAGCCAGGGGAGCTTGCGCCCTGGCGCCAGTGCGGTACAATCGCACGTGGGCATTGTACTGCCTACCCCAATGGCGGGGACGAATCGCTTGAGCTGATCCCGTCTTCTAGGAGCGTGGCTGCAGCCGGGGCACCCAAGGAGCATCTCGGTCGCTGCTGACCGGAGCCCGGTGCCAGCCATGCCAGCAAGACCACCCTCGGTGGTGACCGGCCGCAAAAGTGCTACGGTGCGTGCCGACTGCTGCACGCGGGCGACCGGCACCCGATGGAGTGACGCGCTCATGATAGGACTTGACGACCGGCCCGCAACGGAGGCCAGACCAGCGGCGCATGCGTCCGCAGAGGTGCCTTCCCCACCGGGCCACCCCTCTGCGGGCGAACTGGGAAGTAGGGCCGAACCTCCCCGCGAGCGTGCGGCCGAACGACGGCGGTTCCAGCAGTGGCTCCGCCAGCGCTTGCGCGACCGCCTGGTGCAGGAAAACCTCGGGTTGGTCTACCGCGAGGTCGCCCGCTACCGCGCCCACTGCCGCGACCTGGCCGACCTCGTCCAAGAGGGCTGCTTAGGGTTGATCCACGCGGCCGAGCGTTTCGACCCTGCTCGCGGCGTGCGCTTCAGCACCTACGCGGTGCCCTGGATCCGCCAGGCGGTTGACCGGGCGGCGCGAACCCACCAGCGGATGGTGCGCCTACCGCGCCGCTGGCGCGAGACGCTGGAAGGTGATGGGCAACTGCGGCCAGAACTCCTCCCGGCTGCCTCGCTCGACTGCCCTCCCCACGAGGCGGCGGAGGAGCCACTGGCGGCCAGTCTTCCCGACCCGACGGCCGACCCGGAGCATGATGCCATCACGGCTGTGCTAGTTGAGTCGCTCGCGGCGGCCCTCAGCCGCTGCCCGGAACGGGAACGGGAGGTCATTCGGCGGCGCTACGGGCTGGACGGTCATCCCCCACAGACGCTCGAGGCGATCGCCAGTGAGCTTGGGATCTGTCGGGAACGCGTCCGCCAGCTCGAGGCCGCCGCCCTGCGCCGCTTGCGTCTGTGCGAAGGCTTCCTCGACCCGACGCGATAGGAGGCTGGCACGGCAGTCCGGTCGCTCTGGTTCTGGCGCGCTGGTGCCCTCCTGGCTGAGACCTCCTCGCTCTGGTTCGGCCAGCGTGGGCCCCAGCAGGAGGTGCCCATCAGCTGGGCGATCCTGGAGAGCGACGAGGGCATCTGGCTGATCGACTGTGGCCTGGCCACAGCGGCAGCGGGAGACCCAAGCCGGGTCTACGGCCCGGTCGGCCAGCGGGCGCGCCTGCTCTCCACGGAGACGCTGGAGGAACGGCTCGCGGCAGCCGGGCTTGACCGAAGCCTCGTAGCGGGCGTGCTTCTCACCCACCTCCACTATGACCACGCCGGGGCGCTGGTCGACCTGCCGGCCGGGGTGCCCGCCTGGGTTCACGCTGCTGAGCTTGCCGCTGCTCAGGCTGCGGGGGCGCGCCTTGGCTACCACCCGAGCATCCTCACTGCCGCTGTGGCCTGGCGCTCCTTCGTAGGCGACCAGCAGCCGCTCGCGGGGGTCGCGCTGATCGAGACGCCCGGCCATTCCCGCGGCCATGTGTCGGTGCTGATCACGCTGGGGGAGCAGCGCTATCTCGTCACGGGCGATGCGGCGCCGACGGTGCGCAACCTGAGCGATCGGCTCCTGCCAGGGCTTCACGTTGACCGCACTGCCGCCGCTGCCTCGCTCGATCGCCTGATTGCCCTCTGGCGCTCCGGGGCCTCGCCGCTGCCCAGTCATGACCCTGCCTTCTGGGCGGCTCAGCCAGAAGCCGTTGTCCGCCTTCCTCCCGCCACCTGAGCTGGGCTGTGGTACCCTAAGAGCGGTCCTACGCTTCGGATGCCACGGCCGAGGGAGATACGATGCGGACAACGGTCTCGCTGCCACCGCTGGGAGAGAGCATCGTCGAAGGGGTCATCGACCACTGGCTGCGCCAGCCAGGCGAAGAGTTCCAGGCCTACGAACCGCTGGTCGAGGTGGTGACCGACAAGGTCAACGCCGAGGTGCCTGCTCCGTTCGCAGGAAAGCTCGTTGAGATCCTCGCCCAGCCCGGGCAGACGGTCGCGGTCGGTGCCCCCATTGCTATCGTGGAGACGAGTGAGGAAGTAGCCGCTCCGGTGGCCGGAGCGCCGCCCACTGCCGAAGCGCCGGCTCCCCCGGCGGCTGAAGCTGCCGCGCCGCCGCCTGAACCCGCTCCCGCGGCAGCGCCTGCCCCCGCTGCCGCGCCCTTAGCTCCCCCCCCGCCAGCCCAGCCACCGTACTCGCCCTCGGTGGCGATGCTCGCGCAGGCCCTCGGCGTGGACCTGAGCAAGGTCAAGGGGACGGGCATGGGAGGCCGGATTACCCGGCGGGATGTACTCAGCTACGTGGAACGCGAAGAGCCAGAGAGCGAAGCGCCCGCACCAGCCGCCATCCCACCGTCAACTGCGCCCGTGCCGCCACCCGCCCCTGCGCCCGCTCCCGCGCCCGCACCGGTCTCCGCTGGGCGCACCGAGCGCCACCCGCTGACCGCTATCCGACGCCTGATCGCCGAGAACGTCAGTCGCTCGAAATCGACCATCCCGCATGCCTGGCAGGCCCAGGAAGTCGACATGAGCAAGGTGGTGGCCTTCCGGAACCGGGTGAAGGACGAGTTCCGTCGGCGCGAGGGGGTCAGCCTCACCTACGTGCCGTTCGTGATCAAGGCTGCTTGCGAAGCGCTGCGCGAGAACCCACGCGTCAACAGCCAGTGGGATGGCGATGCCATCATCGAGCACGGCGAGATCAACATCGGGGTCGCCGTTGGGACGGAAGACTCCCTGGTGGTGCCGGTGATCCGCAACGCCGATAGCCTCAGCCTGGCTGGCATCGCGCGGGCGCTGGCCGACCTCACTGAGCGGGCCCGCACTGGCAAGCTGACCGTGCAGGACCTCCAGGGGGGCACCTTCACCGTCAACAACGTCGGCACTTTCGGTACGATCATTTCCTACTCGATCATCAATCCACCCCAGGCCGGGATCTTGACTATGGAAGCGGTGGTTGACCGGGTCGTCGTGGTCGATGGCATGATCGCGGTCCGGCCGATGATGTTCCTTTGCTTCTCCTTCGACCACCGGGTGCTCGATGGCCTCCAGGCAGCGCGATTCCTTTCGAGCGTCCGGCGGCGGTTGGAGGCGTTCGACCCCGAGACGGCGGAGCTGTACTGATGGAGACCACTACCGAATTGCTCGCGCGCCTGGAACGCGAAGCGGTCGCCCGCTACGGCGTGGAGGAGGCTGCCCTCCTTGCGCCCCTCCTGAACGAAGCGGCTGAGTTGATCGCCCGGTTGCTTGCCGAGCCGGTCGATCCTACTCAGGAGTGGCCGGACCTCGCGCCGCGGGAGGGCTGATGCTGCTGGATGCCACGAGGATTGCTGCTGCTGTGCGCCAGCGGCAGCGTTCGGCGCGCGAGGTGGTTGCCGAGGCGTTCCGTCAGATCGACCGCTGGGAACCGGTCATCCACGCCTGGGCCATCCTCGACCGCGTTGGCGCGGCGGAGCAGGCTGCCCGCATCGACGCCCAGATCGCTGCAGGGATCGACCCGGGCCCGCTCGCTGGCGTCCCCGTCGGCGTGAAAGACGTCATCGACGTCGCTGGGCTTCCGACCACCAACGGCGTGCCGGGTGGTCACCTCCCGGCGCGGGATGCGTTTGTGGTCGGCCGCCTCCGTGCTGCGGGGGCCATCATCATCGGCAAAACGGTCACGGCGCCCTTTGCGTTCGTCGACCCGCCGGTCACCCGCAACCCCTATCACCCTGGGAGAACGCCCGGCGGCTCGAGTAGTGGCGCGGGGGCGGCGGTAGGAGCACGCATGGTGCCAGCGTCGCTCGGCACCCAGACCGCTGGTTCTACCTTGCGGCCGGCCAGCTACTGCGGGGCGGTCGGCTTCAAGCCCTCCTTCGGTTGGACTGGCCGGAGTGGGATTACCCCCCTCGCCCCCTCCCTCGACCACGTGGGGGTGATCTGTCGCTCGGTCGCGGATGCGGCGCTCTTCTTTGACGTGCTGGCCGCCCCCGACCCGGCCGACCCGGATAGTGCCTCCCTCCCACTGGGAGCGCGCCAGCTGCTCAGCCGGCCAGTGCTGCCACCACGACTGGGGGTAGTCGAGCCACTGCTGCGTCGCGCTGATGAGGATACCGCGAGCCGGACCCGGGGGTGGCTCGCCCAGCTGGAGCGCGCGGGGGCACAACTGGTTCCGATCGACCTCCCCCTGGACCTGCTGGTGGCTATCCAGCGGGTCGTCATGTGGGCGGAAGGGGCGGCCGTCCACCGCGACCTCACCCGCTTGGGCGAGAGGCTACCGATCCCCCGGCTTCGGGCGACCCTGCGGGTGGGAGCGCTGCTCCCGGCCGACGTGCTGCTCCGGGCCGACCGCCTGCGCCGGCGCTACCGCGCTCAGGTTGCCGAGGTGCTCCTTGGCCTGGATAGCTTGATCATGCCGACGACCACCACTGCCGCTGGCTCGCCGGAGACGACTGGCGACCCGACCCCGCTTGCTCCCTGGAGCTTGCTCGGCCTGCCCGCCATCACTCTCCCGGCTGGCCTTTCCCAGGAGGGGTTGCCACTGGGTCTGCAACTGGTGGGTGCCGTTCGGAACGATGTGGCGCTCTTGCGGGTGGCGGCCTGGGTCGAGGCCCAGCTTGAGCCACTGCCTGCCCCGACCCTCCCTCCCGAGGTGGCGGGCGGCCCTACCCTGCGCGAGACGAGTTGAGGGGGCGCCGCGGCCGCAACTGCTAGAGTCCATGCGGCCCGTCTGCTAGAGTGCATCGCCGGGCCGGGAGGGCAGCAGCACGGACGAGCATCGACCGGTCCTGCTTGCCGAGGTGATCAGCGCCCTGGCAGTGCGCCCGGGAGGACGTTACCTGGATGCCACTGCGGGCGGTGGTGGCCACAGTGTGGCGATCCTCGAAGCGAGTGCCCCCGATGGCCGGCTGCTTGCCCTCGACGTTGACCCAGCCGCCGTGGCGCGGGTGCGCGCGCGGCTGGCGCCCTTCGGCGAACGGGCAAGGGTGGTGCACGCGAACTTCACGCAGTTGGCCGAGGTGGCAGCCGAGCAAGGCTTCCTGCCGCTCGATGGCATCCTCTTTGACCTGGGGATCTCCTCGCTCCAGTTGGCGGACCCGGAGCGCGGGCTCTCCTTCCAGCGGGATGACCCGCTCGATATGCGGCTGGACCCTAGCCTGCCGACCACCGCAGCCGAGCTGGTAAACACGCTCAGCGAGGAAGAACTCGCCAGGCTGATCTTCCGCTACGGTGAAGATCCGGCCGCGCGCCGAGTAGCCCGCGCGATCGTGCGCCACCGGCCGGTGCGGACGACGGGCCAACTTGCGGCGCTGGTTGTCGCGGCACTTGGGAGGCTACGCGGGAGGACCCATCCGGCAACGCGCGTCTTCCAGGCCCTGCGGATCGCGGTCAACGATGAGCTCGGCGCCCTCGAGCGTGGGCTGGTGGCCGCCATCGGCGCCCTCCGACCAGGGGGAAGGCTCGCCGTCATCACCTTTCACTCGCTGGAGGACCGCATCGTCAAGCAACGCTTTCGGGAAGAGGCTCGCGGCTGCTCCTGCCCGCCGGGGCTGCCCGCCTGTGGCTGCGGGCGCCAGCCACGCCTGCGGCTCCTGACCCCGCGGCCGATCGTCCCCTCCCCGGCCGAGGTGGCAGCGAACCCGCGCGCGCGCAGCGCGAAACTTCGCGTGGCTGAACGCCTGGGCAAGGCGGGATGACCACCCTGCTCGGGGAGCTAGGGCCGTTGCCCAGCCGCCGTCTGCTGGGGCGTCGCCTGCCGATCTTGCTGATGCTGGCAGCCACGGTAGTCTCGGTGGTGAGTGCGCTGCTCCTCATTCAGACCAGTGGCGTGGCTGCGATCGGGTACGACATCCAGCGCTTAGAAGAGACGCGCGACCACTGGCGCCGGCTGAACGCACAGCTGGAGTACGAGAACGCCCGGCTGAAGGCGCTCGACCGGATCGAGCGGGAGGCCCGCACGCGCCTGAAGATGCAACCGCCTCCGGATCCCCCGCTTTTCGTGACGGTGGACGTTCGCCCTACTGCCCGGGATGCCACGGCCTGGCTCCCCCCGGCCTCTCCCCCGGCTGCGCCCAACCAGACGAGCAGCGGGAGGGGACTGAGCGGCTTTCTGAGCTGGTTGGCAACACTCGGTGGGTGGGCACCCTAGATGGCGGCGATCTCCCCAGTTCGCCTCTTCCTGGTGGGCGGCGCGCTCGTGATGCTCACGCTGCTGGTCCAGGTGCGGCTGGTCTCGCTCCAGGTGATCGAGCACGAGCGGTACCGCCAGCTGGCTGAGGATGAGCACTGGGGGGTGCTGCAACTTGCACCGCACCGCGGGTCGATCCGGGACCGCCACGGCAACCTGCTTGCAACCAGCATCATGACCTATCGGTTGCTGGCCGACCCGACCAGAATCCGGCCGGACCAGATCACCCGGATCGCGAATACCCTTGCCCCGCTGGTTAACCAACCGGCGGAGAAGCTGGTGCTGGCGCTTGCCACCCCAGCGGAAGCAGCGCTCCCGGGGGGAGGTGAGCGCGGTTCCTCGCCAGGGGCGAAACCGGTGGAGCTAGCCGAGGAGTTGCCTTACAGCACGGGGGCGAAGATCGAAGCGCTCGGCTTCCCGGGGCTGGTGCTGGAGCAGAGGGCAGTGCGGGCCTATCCCGAAGGGAACCTTGCTGCTCAGCTCATCGGCATCACCGGGCGCGACCAGCGGGGCCTGGCCGGGATCGAGGCGGACTATAACCGCTATCTCGCCGGGCAGACTGGTACGGTGCGCTACGAGCGAGATACTACTGGGGCGGAGATCCCGCTCGGGATGCAGGGGGTCACCGACCCGCGTGATGGCTCGGATGTCATCCTCACCATTGACCGGTTCATTCAGCGCTTGGTCGAGCAAGAGGCGGATGCAGCGATGGCGCGCCACAAGGCCGATGGGGTGACCATCCTGGTGATGGACCCGCGGAACGGTGAAGTGCTGGCGATGACCACCCGCCCCTCGTTCGATCTGACCCAGCCTAATCTGAACGACCCGAAGTTCCAGGAGTTGGTCCGCAACCGGGCAGTGACCGATATGTACGAGCCGGGCTCGGTCTTCAAAATCCTCACGATGGCGATGGCGCTGGAGGAACGCCTCGTCTCGCCCGACACCACCTACGACGACCGGGGGTGGGTGCGCAAGTACGACCGCACGATCGTCAACTGGGATGGGGTCGCCAACGGCCGCACCACCATGACGCGCCTTCTGGTAAAGAGTGCGAACGTTGGGGCGGTCTGGCTCTCTGATCTGCTCGGCAGTGAGCGCTTCTATCGCTACGTCTACGATTTTGGCTTTGGGCGGCCAACGAACATCGACCTGGGCGGCGAGGCAGCCGGTCAGGCTCGCACCCACCGGGATCCCGGCTGGTCGCCTTTTGACCTTGCGACCAACAGCTTCGGGCAAGGGATCAACGTCACCCCGATCCAGTTGATCACGGCGGTCAGTGCGATCGCGAACGGGGGCAAGCTGATGCAACCCCACGTGGTCAAGCAGATCGTTGGCCCCTCCGGCAACCGCACCTTCGAGCCGGTGATGGTCCGCCGGGTGATCTCTGAAGAGACGGCCCGGACCCTGCGCGAGATGATGGTGACGGTGGTGAATGAGGGGACGGCGAAAGCGGTGGTGCCGGGCTATCGCCTGGCAGGCAAATCGGGCACGACCCAGGTTGTCACTGGGCAGGCGTATTCCGACGACCAGACGATCGCAAGCTTTGTCGTCTTTCCCGCTACCGACCCGACGTTCGTCGTCCTGGTGCGGGTAGACCGGCCGAAGGACAACCAGTGGGGGGGGCAGGTGGCAGCGCCGATCGCGAGAACGATCGTCGAGCGGCTGCTGGCCTGCTATCGCATTCCTCCCGATGCCCCGCGGGCGAAGGGGCTAGGATGATGCCAGTCGGGCGCTTGGGTCGACCTATAATCCCCCGGCGAAGCTCTGGTGCCAAGGTGGGGCAGGCGCGATGAACGCCGCATTCGGGTGGCTGCGCGAATCGCTGGCGGCCCCCGCGACCCAGTTTGTGGCCATCGGCGATGTCACGGCCATGGTCATGGCCTACTCCTTGCTGGTGGCAGCGCTCGCCTTCGTCATCGGCCTGGCCTGGGGAAGGCCGCTCATCCGCTTTCTGGTGCGCCACCGCATCGGCAAGCAGATCCGGGCCACTGGCCCGACCTCCCACGCGGTGAAAGAAGGCACCCCTACGATGGGTGGCCTGATCATCTTTATCACTGTCTTCGTGGTCACGGTGCCCCTCAACCTGATTGGTCGCCTCTCGATGCTGGTGCCGCTCGGGGTGCTGGTTGCCTCGGGGATCCTGGGGGCAGTGGATGACCTGCTGAACCTGGCCGGTGGCCAGAAGAGCGGGCTCACGGCCCGCTTCAAGTTCACCTGGTTGTTGCTGATCGCCAGCGGCGCAGCGCTTGCCCTCCACTTCGGGCTGCGGCTGGACAAGATCAACATCCCCTTTGTCGGCGGGTATTCGCTCGGCCTGCTCTACCTGCCGATCGCCGTCCTGGTCATCGCGGGCACCAGCCACGCCGTCAACCTAACCGACGGCCTGGACGGGCTCGCTGGGGGGCTGGCTGCCCAGGCCTTCGCCGCCTACGGGGTGATCGCCTATCTCCAGGGCCAGGCCTATCTGGTGACGTTCTGCTTCACCGTCGCGGGGGCGATCCTCGCCTTTCTCTGGTACAACGCCCATCCGGCCCAGGTGTTCATGGGGGATACCGGCTCGCTCGCCCTTGGCGCGACCCTCGGTGTCGTCTCCTTGATGACGGGCCAATGGCTCTTGCTCCCCGTCGTTGGGGCGCTCTTTGTCGTCACTACCCTCTCGGTCATCCTGCAGGTTGCCTACTTCCGCTGGACGGGGGGCAAGCGCCTCTTCCGGATGGCACCGCTCCATCACCACTTTGAGCTCCTGGGCTGGCCGGAGACATGGATCGTGGCGCGCTACTGGCTGATCGGGATGCTCTGCGCGATGGTTGGAATTGCGCTCGCGCTGGCGGTGCCCTCGTGAGCGACCCTCTCACCGGTAAACGGGTGCTGGTGATCGGCCTGGCGCGCGAGGGAACAGCGCTGGCGCGTTACCTTGCCACCCTGGGCGCTCAGGTGACGGTGAGCGACCTCCGCCCGCCTCACCAGCTTGTGAGCGCGCTGCGCCAGGTAGCGGACCTCCCGGTGCATTTGGTGCTGGGCGCAAACCGCTCCGAAGATGTGCTGGCGGCAGAGGTGCTCTTCCTCTCTCCCGGGGTGCCACTCACGGCCCCGCCTGTGGTCACTGCCCGCGCCGCGGGCGTGCCGATCCGCTCTGAACCGCTCCTGTTCCTGGAGCGCTGTCCGGCGCCAGTGGTCGGGGTCACCGGCTCAAGCGGCAAGACGACGACGACCAGTCTGATCGGTGAGATGCTGCGCGCCGCCGGGCACCGCGTCTGGGTGGGTGGCAACATCGGGGCCCCGCTCATTGGCCGGTTGGGGGAGATCGCGTCCACGGACCGAGTGGTGATGGAACTTTCGAGCTTTCAGCTGGCCCTCTTCGACCGGAGCCCCCCGATCGCCGTGGTGACCACTCTCTCGCCGGACCACCTCGACCGTCACGCCTCGCTGGAGGAGTACTACGAAGCGAAGCGAAACCTCGTCCGGTATCAGCGGGCGGGCGACCTTGCCATCCTCAACGCTGACCACCCCGACGTCCGGCGCTTTGCCGAAGGGCTGGCGAGCGAAGTCTGGTGGTTCTCGCTTGAGCAGCCGGTCGAGCGAGGGGGCTTTCTCGCCGAGGGGCAGCTCTGGCTGGCAGCCGGCGAACGACGACCCCTCCTCCCTGCCAGCGAGGTACGCCTGCGCGGGCGCCACAACCTGGCCAACGCGCTTGCGGCCGCGGTGGCGGCAGCAGCGGCTGGAGCCAGCGATGTAGCGATCCGGCAGGTGCTCCGCTGCTTCTCAGGAGTACCACACCGCCTGGAGGTGGTGGCAGAGGTGAACGGCGTGCTCTACGTCAACGATAGCATCGCCACCTCGCCCGAACGGGCACGCGCTGCTCTGGAGAGCTTCGACCGGCCGATCATCTGGCTCGCTGGTGGGCGCTCGAAGCAGCTGCCGGTGGATGCCTTAGTTGCCACCGCTGCCCGGCGCGTACGCCGGGCGTTCCTCTTCGGCGAGGAGGGCCCGGTGCTGGCAGCGCAGTTGCGGGCGGCGGGGCTCGCCGCCGTCGAGGAGTGCGAGGGCCTTGCTGAAGCTGTCACGCGTGCGATTGCCAGTGCGCGGCCCGGCGAGGTGGTGCTGCTCGCTCCGGCCTGCACTAGCTTCGACCAGTTCCCGGACTACGAGGCGCGCGGCGAGGCGTTCCGCCAGCTGGTCAGGCGCGCCACGGAGGGATGCGATGCTGAAACGTGAAGGCCGTGCCGATTACCTGCTGCTGGGGATAGTCGTGGTGCTCGTGATGGTCGGGCTGCAGGCGCTCTACTCAGCCTCGTTCGCGCTGGCAATGGCTGCTTACAACGACCCGACCTATTTTATTGCGCGCCAGTTGGTCTTCGCGGCCCTTGGCAGCGTGGTCTTGCTTGTCTGTTGGCGGCTCCCCTATCGCCTCTGGCGCCTGCTTGCCTTTCCGCTGCTGCTGGTGGCGGTGGCCGCGCTTGGCCTGGTGCTGGTCCCGGGGGTGGGGGTGAATGTCTACGGTGCCCAGCGCTGGATCAGCCTGGGGCCCCTCCCGGCGTTCCAGCCGAGCGAGTTTGTCAAGCTTGCGACGGTGGTCTACCTTGCCGCCTGGCTCGCCGACCGGCCGATCCGCCTGGGGAAGCTCTCGAGCGGGCTGGTGCCCTTCGGCCTGATCGTCGGTGCGCTCATCGTTCTCGTTCTGCTCCAGCCCGATCTCGGCACGGCAGTGGTGATCGGCCTGACGGCGGTGGTGCTCTACTTTCTGGCAGGGGCTCCCGCTTCCCATCTCCTCGCTATCCTGGGTGGGGCGGCGGCAGCGACACCGCTGCTACTGGCGGCGAGTTACCGCAGCAATCGCC
The DNA here is from genome assembly GCA_023512725.1 of Chloroflexota bacterium. Lineage (GTDB taxonomy): Bacteria > Chloroflexota > Dehalococcoidia > SpSt-223 > SpSt-223 > JANWZD01. The sequence continues at coordinate 18,863 of JAILZB010000008.1, forward strand.
TGGAAGCGTTTCTGGACCCCTGGAAGGACCCGCAGGGCACCGGCTTTCATATCATCCAGTCACTGATTGCAATTGGCAGCGGCGGGCTGACCGGCCTCGGCTTCGGTTCGGCACGCCAGAAGTTCGGCTATGTCTTCGGTTCCCACAGCGATGCCATCTTTGCCATCATAGGAGAAGAGCTCGGGCTGGTTGGCACCACCCTCGTGGTCGCCCTCTTCGTTCTGCTGGGGTGGCGGGGGTTGCGCGTGGCGGCGCGCTGCCCGGACCGGTTCGGTGCCCTGCTGGCAGCGGGGATCACCTGCTGGCTCTGCCTGCAAGCCTTCATCAACATCGGGGGCATCACCCGCACGATCCCATTCACCGGGATCCCGCTCCCCTTCATCTCCTATGGAGGCTCGGCGCTCCTGGCGCTGTTTGCCGCGGTTGGGCTCCTGCTCAATATCTCGCGGACGCTTCCGGCGCCGCCAGAGGAGGAGCCAGCCCGCGCAGCGCCGGCCGGCCCACCGATCGCTGGCCGACCCCGGCGCCCGGTGACCGAGCCCTGAGCGTGGCGTGATGCGCCTGCTGCTGACCGGCGGTGGAACGGGCGGGCACGTCTACCCAGCGCTGACCACCCTTGAGTGGCTCCGCCGTTGCCACCGGAAAGCGATAGTGACCCTCTGGGCCGGTAGCCACCGCCCGGTCGAGCGAGAGCTGGTCACCCGTGCCGGAGTGCCCCACGTCCCCCTCCCTGTGGCGGCGGTACGCGGTCGCTCGCCCGCTGGCATGGTGCAGGGGCTGCTGGTCACTGCCAGCGGGCTAGCAGCCGCGCTCCGCCTGGTTGACCAGTTCCGTCCCACCGTGGTGCTCGCCACCGGTGGCTATGTCTCGGCACCGACGGTGCTCGCAGCGCGCTGGCGCCGGGTGCCCGTGCTGCTCTACCTGCCGGATGTCATCCCAGGCTGGGCCGTGCGGGCACTCGGTCGCTGGGCGAGTGTGGTAGCAACGACGACGGGCAGGGCGCGTCGCTGGCTGAGCGGAGCGCGAGTTGTCGTGACGGGCTATCCGGTGCGACCTGGATTCTTGCCGTGGCCAGCAGCATCTGCCCGTGCCCAGCTTGGCCTCCAGCGGGACTGCTTCACGCTGACAGTCGTCGGTGGCTCGCTGGGAGCGCAGCGCCTGAACGAGGCCCTGGCTGACCGGCTGGATGATCTTCTCAGGCTGGGGCAGGTGGTGCACGTGGCCGGCCAGGCGGGAGCGGCAGCGCTGGCCGAGCGGCGCGAGCGGCTGTCAGCCTCCCAGCGTGCGCGGTACTATCTGACGGCCTACCTGGAGGAGGAGATGCCCCTGGCGCTGGCGGCAGCCGACCTGATCGTCTCGCGGGCGGGGGCCTCGGTGCTCGGGGAATACCCAGCCCTCGGTCGCGGCAGCCTGCTGGTTCCAGGGCCGTTCTCCTCCCAGCTGGCGAACGCCCGCTACCTGGCGGCCCGCGGGGCGAGCCTCGTCCTGCCGAATGACCGAGCGGGCGAGTTCCCGACGCTGGTGCACGAGCTGGCCGGCCAGCCCGCACGGTTGCAGGCGATGGCAGCGGCAGCGCTGCGGCTGGCGCGCCCCCAGGCGGTGGCCCAGCTGGGGAGGCTCGTCCTCGAACTGGAGGGGCAGCGATGAGCGAACTCCCCCGGCGAGTCCACTTCGTTGGGATCGGGGGCATTGGTATGAGCGCCCTGGCAAAGGTGCTGCAGGAGGGAGGGCACCAGGTCAGCGGCTCTGACCTTAAGCTCACCCCCCTGGTCCGCCGGCTTGCCGCCGGGGGCGCGGTGCTCTACGAAGGCCACGCCCCGGAGCACGTGCAAGGCGCTGAGCTCGTCGTGACGACCGCGGCGCTGCCGCCCGGGCACCCTGAGGTGGAGGCTGCTCGCGCCGCGGGCATTCCGGTGATCAGCCGGGCGGCCCTACTCGGGCGGCTGATGGCGCGCCAGCGCGGGATTGCGGTCGCGGGCACCCACGGCAAGACAACGACCAGCGCGATGATCGTCCACCTCCTGGTTGCTAGCGGCCACGACCCGACCTTCCTTGTGGGGGGAGAGATCCGCACCCTGGAGACGAATGCCCGCCGGGGAAGTGACGAATGGCTGGTCGCTGAGGCGGATGAATATGACCGGAGTCTTCTTCATCTCTGGCCCGAGATCGCCGTTCTGACCAATGTCGAGGCGGACCACCTGGACATCTACGCCGACCTCACCGCTGTCCAGCAGGCATTCTGCCAGTTCGCCCGCCAGGTGACGGGAACGCTCGTCCTCTGTGCCGATGACCCCTTCCTGGCCGGTGGCGGCCTGGGCGACCTCACGCGACCGGTGGTGAGCTATGGCCTGACGGCTGGCGAGTGGCAGGCCCGCGACATCCGGCTGGACGGGGCAGGAAGCCGAAGTCTCGTCTACCGCGCCGGGCACCTGCTTGGTGAACTCCGGTTAGCGCTTCCCGGCCGGCATAACATCCAGAATGCCCTGGGCGCTCTCGCTGCGGTCAGCATCATTGGAGTAGCGGGAGAAGCGGCCCTGGCAGCCCTGGCGCGCTTTCGGGGGACGCGCCGGCGTCAGGAGGTGGTAGGTGAAGCAGGGGGGGTGCTGGTCATCGATGACTACGGCCACCATCCGACCGAGATCCGCGCCACCCTCGCGGCGCTCCGCGCGGCCTACTCCGACCGCCGCCTGGTCTGTCTCTTTCAGCCCCATACCTACAGCCGTACCAAGCTGCTGCTGGCGGAGTTTGCGACCTGTTTCGCCGCGGCGGAGGCAGTGCGCGTGGCGGAGATCTACCCGGCCCGGGAGCGGGATGAGTGGGGGATCACAGCAGCGGACCTGGTGCGCGCGCTCGACCACCCGGATGCACGGGGCGTGGGTGGGGTGGAGGAGGCTGCGGCGGCAGTGGCTGCGGAACTGCAGCCCGGCGACCTGCTCGTCATCATGGGGGCGGGGGATATCACTCGGGCGGGGCCACTCGTGCTCGCGCGTCTCGGTGAGCGCGGAGCGGCCGGGTGAGCGACAATGCGGCGCTCGTGGCGCGCCTTCAGGGCATCCTGATGCTCCGCCGCAACGAGCCCCTCGCGAAGCACACCAGCTTCCGGATAGGTGGTCCGGCTGACCTCTACGCCCAGGCACGCTCCCGCGAGCAGTTGCTGGCTGCCGTCCAGGCCGCCTGGGAGACCGGTACCCCGACCCTGCTGCTCGGTGGTGGCAGCAACCTGCTGGTGCTGGATGGAGGCGTTCGTGGGGTGGTCATTGAGACGCGAGCGCGGAGCGTGACGGGCCTCCCAGCCGCTCCCCTCCCGCCAGGCGAGGTGGTCGAGATTGTGGCGGAGGCGGGGGCACCTCTGGCCGCGCTGGCCCGGCGCACGGCGGCGCTTGGTCTTGCCGGGCTGGAGTGGGCAGTCGACCTGCCGGGCACGGTGGGAGGTGCCGTCGTCAACAACGCGGGCGCTCACGGGGGCGAGATGGCTGGGGTACTGGTGGCCGCCGAGCTGCTCGAGCCGGAGGGGACCGTCAGCTGGTGGCCAACCGCGGCGCTCGGGTTGGCCTACCGGACGAGCCGGTTGAAGGTGGCACCTCTTGGCCAGCCGCGGCCGGTGGTGCTCGCTGCCAAGATCCGCTTGCAAGCAGCCGATCCTCTTTCCCTTCGAGCAGCTCTCACCCGATACTCGCAGTACCGCCGCGCCACTCAGCCGGTCGGTGCCTGCGCGGGGTCGATGTTCAAAAACCCCCCCGACCAGGCGGCTGGCTGGTACATCGAGCAGGCAGGGATGAAGGGAGCGCAGGTCGGTGCGGTGCAGGTCTCGGAGATCCATGGCAATTTCATGCTGAACCTTGGCGGGGCGCGGGCGACGGACGTGCTGCGGCTGGTTGAGCGTGTGCAGGAAGCCGTCTGGCGTCGCTTTGGTGTGTCCCTCGAACTGGAGATCCAGGTGGTGGGGGAGGCAGCGTGAGGGGAGGCGCGCGCAGTGCGGCGCTCCGCTGGGGGCCGGGCCACCGCCGGGTTGCCGGGCGCACCGCTCGTTCCCCCTCCTGGCGGGGGCTGCTGCAGCGGCTCATTCCTCGCGGCCGGCTGCGCGGCGGGCTGTTGCTCCTCGCCGGGATGCTGGTGCTTGCTGGCCTGGTTACTCTTTATAATCAGCCAATGTTCAAGGTGGCCCAGGTGCGTGTCCGGGGCGTCCAGGCGCTCGCTGCTGCTCAGGTGACGGCTGCTGCTCGGCTCGAAGGGCAGCACATCCTGGAACTTTCCGACCAGCGGGTGATGAGCACGCTCGCGACCCTCCCCCGGGTCAAGCGAGTGAGTGTGGAGCGCATCTTCCCCAACGAAGTGGAACTTGTAGTCGAAGAGCGCCAGCCTTGGGCCCTCTGGCAGCTCGGCGGGACCTTCTACGTCCTCGATGAAGAGGGGGTAGTGCTGGAAGCGCGAGCGCAGCCGCTCCCGGGCCTGCCGGTGGTGGTTGCCAGCGGGAGCGGCACACTCAAGCCGGGTTCGCGGGTGTCACCCGAGCCAGTGAAGCTGGCACTTGCCCTGACGACGGCCCTGCCGGCCCAGCTCAGAGTGAACGTCCGACGCTTCGAGTACAGCGAACAGGGTGGGCTGCTGGCAGTGACCGATGACGGTTGGCAGGCCCGCTTCGGGAGCAGTGAGGACCTCGAGTACAAGCTGGCCACCTTGAAAGCGATTGTCGAGACCGCCCGCGCCCGTGGGATCTCCTTCAGCGCGGTCGACCTGCGCTTCGGCGCACGCCCCTTCATCCGGTAGCGGACCATGGCGCGAGAACGGGTCATCGCGGCGATCGACATCGGGACGACCAAGGTGTGCACCCTGGTCGGTGGTCGGGGGCGCGATGGCGAGACGGAGATCCTCGGCGTGGGGGTGGCGCCCGCGCGCGGGTTGCGCAAAGGCGCGGTCGTTGACCTCGATGCGGCGGTGGAATCGGTTCGGGCCTCGCTGGAGAAGGCGGAACGGACGAGCGGCTTCAAGATCGTGTCGGCCTACGTGGGGATCGCTGGCGAGCACATTGGCTCGCAGAACAACCGCGGTGCCGTCGCAATCAGTCATCCGGACCATGTCATCACTCCAGATGACTCGGTCCGGGTCATCGAATCGGCCCGCGCGGTGCCAGTCCCCGCCAACCGTGAGGTCATTCACATTATCCCGCGCGCCTACGCGATCGACGGCCAGGATGGGGTGAAGAACCCGATCGGCATGCATGGGTTCCGCCTCGAAGTCGAGACCCACATCGTGACTGGCTCCGCTACCTCGATCCAGAACGTGATGAAGTGCGTCAACCGAGCCGGGGTCGAGGTTGATGACCTGGTACTCCAGCCGCTCGCCTCCTGTGAAGCTGTTCTGACCGAGGAAGAGAAAGAGATGGGCGTCCTCCTGGCCGATATCGGTGGAGGGACGACCGACCTCGCGCTCTTCGTCGATGGCGCTGTCTGGCACACCGCCAGCCTGCCCGTTGGCGGCTGGCACCTGAGCAACGACATTGCGGTGGCCCTGGGCACGCCCTTCCCGGTGGCGGAGGAGCTGAAAGCGCGGGCGACCCAGGTGATGGCCCACCTGGTCGACCCGGGAGAGATGGTCGATATCCCGGCGTTCGGCAACGAAGCGCGCCGCCGGGTCGCCCGCCGGGAACTGTGTGAGATCGTCGAAGAACGGGTGCGGGAGATCCTTCAGCTCATCATTGCCGATATCAAGCGGACTGGCTATGACGGGCTGCTGCCGGCGGGTATGGTGTTGACGGGTGGCACGGCCAACCTGGTGGGGATCGACCGCTACGCCCACGACCAGTACCGGATGCCAGTGCGGGTCGGGCGCCCACGGGGCTTGCGCGGGCTGACGGATACCGTTTCCGACCCGGCCTACGCGACCAGTGTTGGGCTCCTGCTCTGGGGCCTGAAGGTGAGTGAGCACGAGGCCCGGGCGATCGCAGCGAAGCGTCGCCCGGGAGGTGAGCTGGCGCGGCGCCTCTTTGGCTGGGCCCGCGAGCTGCTCCCCTCCTGAGGCAGGTGAGATGGCGCGCAAGGGCTTGCTCGGCTTCTTGCTTGCACCGCCCGGTTGGCTGTGTCACAATCCGAGCCGCCAGACGGAGTGCGCTCCGCCCACGGCCGAAACGGGTTGAGGAAGGAACGGGTCCATGTACGACTCGGCCGAGAACGAAAACGTCGCGATCATCAAAGTCATCGGGGTTGGTGGTGCGGGGAGTAACGCCGTCGACCACATGATTCAGGAAGGGATCCGTGGGGTCGAATTTATCGCCATCAACACCGATGCCCAGGCGCTGATCCGCTCGGAAGCGCCGGTCCGCGTGCGCATCGGTGACCGCTTGACGAAGGGGCTGGGGTGCGGGGGTAACCCGGAGTTGGGGGCGAAAGCGGCCGAGGAGAGCCGGGAAGAGGTCCTGTCGGTGGTCAGCGGTGCAGACATGGTCTTCATCACGGCCGGGATGGGCGGCGGCACCGGCACGGGCGCTGCTCCCGTCGTGGCGGAGCTCGCGCGCGAGGCGGGGGCACTCACGGTTGCGGTGGTCACTCGTCCCTTCAGCTGGGAAGGGAACAAGCGCCGGATGTTTGCCGAGGAGGGCATCCTGCGCCTGAAAGAGAAGGTTGATACCATCATCGTAATCCCCAACGACCGCTTGAAGGCCGTGCTGGACAAAAAGGCGCGGGCCCGCGATGCCTTCAAGTATGCCGACGACATCCTCCGCCAGGGGATCCAGGGGATCTCCGAACTGATCACGGTGCCGGGCGAGATCAACGTCGATTTTGCCGACGTGCGCGCGATCATGAAGGATGCGGGTTCGGCCCTGATGGGGATCGGCGAAGGTCACGGCGATACGCGCGCGGCCGATGCGGCACGTCAGGCGATCAGCAGCCCCTTGCTCGACCAGTCGATCGACGGGGCCAAGGGAGTGCTGTTTGTGGTCGCGGGCGGCGAAGACCTGACCCTCTACGAAGTGGACGAGGCGGCCGAGATCATCAGCCGAGCGGCTGACCCCGATGCCAACATCATCTTCGGGATGGTCTTCGACCCCACGCTCGATCAGACGGTACGGATCACGGTGGTGGCGACCGGCTTCGATAGTCGCGCGAGCCGTCCGGCCGAGACGCCCGCGGCAGCCCAGCCGGGGTTCGCCCGCCCTGCTACCCAGCCGACGGGCGAGCGTGGGCGGACCCTCCCCAGTCTCCCGACGATCGACGCGGGCGCGCAGGATATCGATATCCCGCCGTTCCTCCGTCGCCAGGGCTTGCGCTAACCACACCTCACGTCTTGCCACCGTTGCCTGAAGGGGCGCCTGCCGCTCACAGGATGAGCCGTCGCCGCAGGAGAGCCATCGCCAGGAGGCTGAGGAGCACCGCGGCGGCGAGCAGGTAGCTGCAGTGGACGAGCAGGGTCGGTGAGAGGTCGCCGCGATTGAGGGCGCGCGCTAGCGTGGCCAGGTGGGTCATGGGGAGGAGCTGAGCCAGCAGTTGCACCCAGGTGGGGAGCCGCTCGAGGGGAAAGTACACCGCGCCGAAGAAGAGGCTGGGCGTAAAGTACAGGCTGAAGAAATAGTTGAAGGCGTTCACCGAGGGCGCCACCGCCGTGAAGGCCAGTCCGATCGCGGCGAACACCATCCCGCCGAGAAAACCCGCCGGCAGCAGCGCCAGCGCCCAGGACGACGGCAAGAGCCCGAACGCCCACTCGGCCGCGAGCAGGGCGGCAGCGGAGATCACCCCGCGGGTCGCCCCCCACAGGATCTCGCCCAGCGCAATGTCATCGACCGAGAGCGGGGTTGCCCGGATAGCATCGAACGTCTTCTGGGAGTCCATGCGGAAGAAGGAGCCGAAGGTCGTTTCGAAGGTCGCGCCAAAGAACACCGCCTGGGCGATCAGCCCGGGGGCCAGAAAGAAGATGTACTCCTCGCTCCCGAGCGTGACATAACTTCCCAAGCCGAAGCCGAACGCGAGCAGGGTGACGAACGCTTCGACGAAGGGTGGCCAACTCTCGGAGCGCCAGAGGCGGAGGAACACATCGCGGTTGCGCTGCCAGACGCGCACCGCTCCCAGCGAGAGGTCGGGTCTCATTCCTGTAAGCTCCTCCCCGTCAACCGGAGGAAGACATCCTCCAGGGTCGCGGGCCGGCGCAGTGTCCCCCGGACGGGCGTAGCTGGAGGAGGGGAAGGGCCATCGCGTTCGAAGACGTAGACGGCATCGTCGGTGGCTTCGAACTCGGCGCTCCACCGGGCAAGTTCGGCCAGGAGCGGCGCCTGTTCCTGGCGGGTAAGCCGGAGTTCGAGCACGCTGTGCCCCACGTGGCGGGTAACCAGGGTAGCAGGAGGCCCTTCGGCCAGGATGCGCCCGCGGTCCATCATGATCACCCGGTCGGCCAGCTGGGCGGCCTCTTCCATGTAGTGAGTGGTCAGGACGAGGGTAACACCCGCCTCCTTGAGCTGGCGGAGCTTGCTCCAGACGAGGTGCCGCGCCTGCGGGTCGAGCCCGGTGGTCGGTTCATCGAGCAGCAGCAACCGGGGCTGGTTGATCAGGGCACGGGCGATGACCAATCGGCGCTGCATCCCGCCCGAGAGGCTGGCGACCGGTGCGGCTGCCCGTTCGCTGAGCTGAAAGAGGGCGAGCGCCTCGTCTGCCCGCGCGGCTGCGAGCGCCCGCGGGATATCGAAATAGCGCGCGTAGACAAGCAGGTTCACCCGCACGCTCAGGTCGGGGTCCAGGTTGTTCTCCTGCGGCACGACGCCGAGGATCCGCTTTACCCGCCGCGCCGCGTGCCGAACGTCCATCCCGTCAACGATCAGGGTCCCCGCGGTGGGTGGCGAGGTAGCGGCGATCATCCGCATCGTGCTGGACTTCCCCGCACCGTTCGGTCCGAGAATGGCGACACACTCTCCCGGGTGGACGTCCAGGTCGATGCCGTCTACGGCGGTGAAGGTGCCGAAGCGCTTGGTGAGCTGGCGAGCAACCACGAGAGGTGGGCTGGTGAGATGGGACATCGCACCAGACTATAGCCTGGCGTGCGTCTCTCGCGCCGGAAACCTTGCTTGAGGCAACACAACCGGTTGGCCGCCTGGGAGCGTAGTACAATGCAAGCAGGAGGGGCAGCCGGCCAGCGACACGCCGCCCGTCCAGGAGACAGCCATGGCGAACGCCTCCCCAGCAGGGGACGACACGACGGACCCGACTCGTCCGGTGGTCGTTCCCTGGCAGCCACGCTCGCTCTACGTCGAGGTGAGTAACCGCTGCAACTCCCTCTGCGTCCATTGCCCGCGTACCTTTCACGGCCGCCACTGGAAGCGAGACCTCACCCTCGCCGACTTCCAGGCCGTCATCGAGCAGCTGCCGGAGCTGGAGCGGATCGTCCTCCATGGCCTGGGCGAGCCGCTGCTCAACCCCCAGCTGTTCGAGATGATTGCGCTCCTCAAGGCGCGCGGGGTCTACGTCGTCTTCAACTCGAATGCCCTTGCCCTTTCGCCACGCCTGCAGCGCCGGGTAGTCGAGAGCGGGCTGGATGAGTTCCGCGTCTCCTTCGATGCGGCGACCGCGCAGACCTACCGCACGATCCGAGGAGTGAGGGGCTTCGAGCGGGCGGTTGCCAATGTGCGCGGGCTGCTCGCCTACCAGCGGGAGCAGGGGACAACGCGCCCGCGCGTCTCGCTCTGGTTTGTCACCATGCGGGAGAACGTCCGCGAACTGGCGGATTTCGTCCGCCTGGCGGCTGCGATCGGGGCGCCGGAGGTGCACATCCAGCGGTTGGTCTACTTCGGTGAGGGGCTGGCGGTGGAGGAACAATCGCTCTTCCGGCAGCTTGCCGCCGAAGAGCAGGCCCAACTGGAAGAAGCCGAACGGGTAGCAGCAGCCCAGGGGGTCCTACTGAGTGCCTCCGGAGGGGAACCGCCGCGCCGAAGCCTGGATGGTACGCACGCGGACGAGCGTCATCCCTGGTGGGCATGCCGACGTCCCTGGCAGCTTGCCTACATCACAGCGGAAGGTGAGGTGCTCGCCTGCTGCTTCGTTCCCTTCGTGACCGGTGGCCGCTGGCAGGAGCACGTGCTCGGCGACCTGCGCACACAGTCGCTCGCTGAGATCTGAAACGGAGAGCGCTACCAGGCATTCCGCCGCCAGTTTCTCAGCGACACCCCTCCGCCGGTCTGCGCTGGCTGCGGGTCGAAGTGGAGCGTTTGAGCGCTAACGTCGTCGCCGTCATCCCCGTGCTCGATGAAGCGGCGACCATCGCCAGCGTGATCGCCGAGCTCCGCCAGACGAGCGTCGAGCGCGTGATCGTGGTCGATGGGGGCTCCCGGGATGACACGGTAGCCCGCGCCCAGGCAGCGGGCGCCGAAGTGATCAGCGAGCCGCGCCCGGGCTACGGGCGCGCGTGTCTAGCAGGGGCCCGGGCGGCCGACGCTGCCGAGGTCGTGCTCTTTCTCGACGGCGATGGCAGCGACGATGCCCGCGCAGCCGACCGGCTGGTGGGGCCCATCCTTGCTGGCGAAGCCGACCTCGTGCTCGGGGCGCGCCGCTGGGCGGAGCCAGGCGCGATCGCACCCGCTGCTCGCTTGGGCAATGCCTTCGCCTCGCTCGTCATCCGTGTGCTGTACGGTGCGCGGGTGAGCGACCTCGCTCCCTTCAAAGCGGTGCGGGGGGAGGTCCTCCGCTCGCTGGAGTTCCGCCAGCTCACCTACGGCTGGACGACGGAACTGCTGGTCTCCACCGCGCGCCGGCGCCTGCGCATCCTCGAGCAGCCAGTCCGGGCGCGCCGACGCGGTGGGGGGCGTTCGAAAGTCTCGGGTACGGTGCGGGGTTCCGTCCGGGCCGGGGTGGCGATCCTGCGTGCGCTGCTCAGCCCGGTGGCAATGGACCGGCTCCTGGTGATGGCCAAGGCCCCCCGCGCTGGTCAGGCGAAGACGCGCCTAGCGGCCGCAGTTGGGGCGCCAGCAGCAGCCGCGCTTGCCGAGGCGTTTCTGGCCGACACGCTGGCGCTGGTGCGGGGGCTGCCAGGCGTGCAAATCGGGCTGTTCTGCCCCGCTGGCGACCGAGCAGCCCTCCGCGCGTGCTACCCGGTGCTGGTCGAAGAGCAACGGAGCAGCGGTCTCTTTGCCGGGCTCGAGGAAGCGCTGGCGCGCTCGCGGGCGCTCGGCTTCCGGCGGACGGTGCTGCTCGATGGTGACAGCCCGACCCTCCCTCGCCAGCGGCTGACCGAGGCGTTTGCTGCCCTCCAGCGGGCGGATGTCGTGCTTGGCCCGACTGCTGACGGCGGCTACTACGTGATTGGCGCGCGCTGCCCGCTACCACCGGGCAGTCTGACCGTGGCGGTGCCGCCAGCGGCGGTGTTCTCGGCAACTGCGGCTGCCCTTCGGGCCGCCGGGCTTCGGGTCCACGTGCTTGCGCCATGGTTCGATGTCGACACCGGTGAAGACCTCGCTCGCCTCCAGCAGGAGTTGGCGCAGGCTCCCCAGCGTGCTCCCGCGACGGCGGCAGTGCTCGCTCAACTGGGAAGGGGCGGGTGAAGCGGCTACTGCTTCTCATTGCGCTTGGCGTGGCAGAGGGAGTGCTGTTTTTCCTGATCGGCCGGCTGGACAATCTCGTCCGGGCGACGGTGCCGTTCCTCCTCGGTTGGGGTGTGGCGGTAGCGCTCTACACCTTGGCGGTCCTGCTCGTCCTCCGCTGGCCGCCCCCTCAGCGGGCGGGCCTTGCGGTTGTCTTCCTGGGGGCAGTGTTCTTCCGGGCACTCCTCCTCCCCGCCTTCCCGACGTCCTCCGACGACATGTTCCGCTACATCTGGGATGGGCGGGTCCAGGCCCACGGCATCAACCCCTACTACTATCCGCCGGCAGCGCCCGAACTTGTCGCCCTGCGGGATGAAGCGGTCTGGCCGTTCATCAACCGGAAGCAGGTGCCTACGATCTACCCCCCGGCGGCCCAGCTGGCCTTTCTCGCGCTCTGGCGCGTCGTACCGGACTCGGTGGTGGGGACGAAAGCAGCTTTTGCGCTGGTGGACGTGGCGGTAGGAGCTGTGCTGGCGCGTGCGCTGGTGTGGGCTGGGCGCTCACCGCTGCTGGCGCTGATCTACCTCTGGCATCCCTTGCCGGTAATCGAGTTCGCCCACGCCGGCCATCTCGACCCGCTCGCGATCCTCCCGCTCGTTGCGGCCCTGGCGGCGCGTCTGCGCGAGCGCCCCGCCCTCAGTGGGGTCTTGCTCGGCCTTGCGACCCTGGTCAAGTTCTACCCGGCGGTGCTGCTGGGGGCCTGGTGGCGCTGGCGAGAATGGCGGCTGCTGCTCGCTTTTGGGGCGACGGTGCTCCTGCTCTACCTACCGTACCTCGGGGTTGGGGCAGCGGTCATCGGCTTTCTGCCGGGCTACTTCGGCGAGGAGGAGTACACCACCGGCGGGCGCTACTTCTTTTATCGACCGCTGGCAGGGGTGCTGCCGCCCGCCGCCTTCGTGGTGCTGGTGGTAGGGGTGCTCGCCGTGCTCATTGCCTGGTGCCTCCGGCGGCCGCTGCCGGTAGGTTCCCCTGCCTTCGCCACGCGGGGCCTGACGCTCGTGCTGGTGGCGCTGCTCCTCGTGACGCCGAGTTTTCCCTGGTACTACGCCTGGCTGCTGCCGCTCGCAGCCTTCCAGCCGCGCCCGGCGCCGCTCTACCTTGCCGGGGCGGTCGTCCTGGCCTACCCATGGTGGTGGCTGCCCGAGCTTACGAGCGTGCCCGGCCCTCAACTCTGGATCGTCGGACCGACGCTTGCCCTTGCCCTGGCATCCTGGTGGCGTGCAGGGGTGTTCGCCCGGCTCTGGCCGCTGGCAGCGCGTGCCCGCCTGCGTGACCCAGCGTGAGCCGCCGTCTTGCCCTGGCGCTGGTTCTGCTGCTCGGCGCCCTGACCAAGCTACCGGGGCTGGCAGCGCTCGATGACTATGCCCGCCGTGCTTACGCAGGCCTCTGGTACAGTGACCTCATCAATCTCTACAACCGCGACTTCTGGGCTGGCTTCGTGCTGCCCTACCGCGATGCCCTCTTCGAATATCCGGTGCTGACCGGTCTCCTCCACGCCCTTGGTGGCCTGAGCGGCAGTGCCGCCCGGGCCTTCTGGCTGGAGTATGCTGTGCTCGCCGGCTGCGCCGTCATCACCACCTGGGCGCTCGGTAAGCTTCCTGGCAGCCGGCCACTGCTGTTCGTCCTCTCGCCCGCGCTTGTGCTCTATGCCGGCCTCAACTGGGACTTGCTGGCGGTAGCACCGCTCGCGCTCGCCTGCCTGGCCTTTCAGCGCCAGCGCCCAGGACTGGCTGGCGCGCTGCTGGGGGTTGGGGGAGCGGCCAAGCTGTACCCCCTAGCGTTTCTCCCCGCCCTGCTGGCCGCAGCGTGGGCGAGCGGGAAGCGGCGCCAGGCCGGCGCGCTCGCTGGTGCTGCCGCGGGAACGGTGCTCGCTCTCAACCTGCCGGTGATGCTGCTCAGCTGGGAGGGCTGGTGGTACTTCTATGAGTTCAGTGCCATCCGGCCGGCCCACTCCTCGCTCTTCAACCTGACGGCTGAGCTTGCTGCCCGGGCGAACCAGGTTGGCGTGCTTGCAGTCGCGCTCGGCTGGGGCACGCTCATACTGCTGACCTTCCGCCGGCCGGGCAGCTGGCTGGCAAACGGGGCGGCGATGCTCGCCTGGTGGTTGCTCTGGAACAAGGTGACCAGCCCGCAGTTCTCGCTCTATCTCGTTTTCCTTCTGGCGGCTCTGGGCGCCCCGCTCCCCCTGGCTATTCTGCTCGCGCTGGTGGACGTGGCGTACTTTATGACCAGCTTTCAGAGCCTCGCCCTCTGGAGCCAGCAGCAGTGGGAGGCAGCGGCAGCCTACAGCCGGGTATTCGTCTGGCCGGTCGTCTGGGCTCGGTTGGGGCTGCTCGCGCTGCTCGTCGGCTGGGTGACCTGGAGCGGATTGGTGCGCGAGCGGTCATCGCGACCGGCGCCCCGGCGGGCAGGCCGACCGGTGATCCTGCCTGTGCCCTCACGGGCGAGCGAGCGGCCTTGAATCGCTATACTCCTTGCGCGATCTTCCACTCAGGAGCATCGATGCTGCAAGCACGTGACCGGCAGGCGATCCAGGAGCGGTTTACGCGCCTGGTCCAGCCGGTAACGCTGACCCTGTTCATCCAGCCGGAAAGCGGGCTATACATTCCCGGGCGCCAGCCAACCACCTCGCGTGAGACGCGCCAGCTGCTGGAAGAGGTGGTCTCCCTGTCGGACCTCCTCTCGCTCCAGGTGGTCGATGTCACCACTGACCCGGCGGCGGCCGAGGCAGCGCAGGTGATCGGGGTGCCGACGCTGATCCTCCGTGGCCCGGAGGACGGGCGGGTCCGGATGCTTGGGCTGCCTGCTGGCTACGAGTTCGCCACCCTGATCGAGACGATCCTAGCTGTCTCCTCAGGTGAGACGGGGATCGCGGGCGAGGTGGTAGCGGCGCTCGACCAGCTGCCGGAGCCGATCGACATCCAGGTGTTCGTCACCCCGACCTGACCGCACTGCCCACGGACAGCGTCGTTGGCGCTGAAGCTGGCGGCCTGCTCACCGAAGGTGCGGGCCAGCGTGATCGAAGCGAACGAGTTCTGGGAACTTGCGGAGCGCTACGCCGTCTCGGCCGTGCCCCAGACGGTGTTCACGCTCCCGGGCCGGGCTCAGCCCGGGATCCTCATTGGGGGCGGACCGCCGGAGCGGTTCCTCGGCGAGCTCTTCGCCTATGCTGGGATTGCCTTGCCAACCAAGGCGGACGAGGGGCAGCGCGACCCTACGCAATAATCCGGAAGTTCGAGAAGTCGTTCCGGGGCGGTTCCCAGAGCACCTGGACGTCCTCGACCCGGGCCATCGGCGGGCCGTGCTTACACCACTCGATCAGCCGAAGCACGGCGCTGCGCTCGCCTTCGAAGATCGCTTCCACTCGTCCATCGTGCAGGTTGCGCACCATGCCGGTCACCCTGGCTTTGGTCGCTTCCTGGCGAAGGGATTCGCGGAACATCACGCCCTGGACACGGCCGGAAATCAGCACATACGCCCGCGCGGGGTCCATCCTGCCTACTCCAGGCCGAAACGAGCGAGGTCGTCGTCCGAGAAACCGAGGTGATGGGCGAGTTCGTGGAGCACGGTGCGCTGCACCTCCTGTCGGATCGCCCAGTCGGAGCGGCAGGCCTCCTCGATCGGCCCCTGGAAGATGGTGATCTTGTCGGGGAGGGCGAAGCCGTAGCTCGTGGTCCGTCCGGTGAGCGGGATACCTTGGTAGAGACCGAATAACGTCTCGCCCTCATCCAGCCCCGCTGCCGCCAGGTCCTCCCGCGTTGGCCAGTCGGCGATCACGATCTCGACGTTATCCAGGCGCTCCCGGATGCGGGGGGGGAGATCGCGGACGGCGCGAGCGACCAACCGCTCGAATCGTCGGCGTGACATCACGAGCGCGCGCTTCACGCTTAGGAGTATAGCGGGCTGAGGTAGGATGAGCGTGGACAGTGCAGGAGGGGACAACGGTGGTACTGCTCTCAGAAGAACTGCGGGATTATCGCGCGCGGCGCCAGGAGATGGACCGGCAGGGGGCGTACTTCCTCGGCGCGATCACTGAAGAAGAGGCGGAGAAGTTCAGCAAGACGCTCCTGGTGATGGCGACCGAGCGGGCTGGGCGGCCGCAGGAGCCGATCCGGGTGTTCGTCACCTCGGGCGGTGGGTCGATGGGCGCCGGGTTTGCCATCATCGAGATGATGAACCGGATGCGTACGGAGTACGACGTGCGCATCCTGACGATTGTCAACGGCTACGCCTACTCGATGGGGGCGATCATCTTCCAGGCGGGCGACCGGCGAGTGATGGGCCCGTACTCGACGATGATGCTGCACGGTGCGGCCTGGGCGGTGACCGGGCAGGATAACCAGGTCTTTCGTGACCTCGCCAAACTCTCGCGGATGTACCGGACGCTGGTGGGTGAACTGTTTGCCCAGCGCACTGGCCGCCAGGATGCCCGCTGGTGGGAACGGTACATCTACTCCGGGCGGGATAAGTACCTTTCGGCCCAGGAATGCCTCAGGCTGGGGCTGGCCGACGAGGTGACCGAGCGTGTCGCCTGGCGGCCGACCTAGCACAGGCTAGCCGCGTTTGCGGAAGACAACCTCGTAGCTGAAGTGGTTCGCCGAGTTGCGGAGCTGACCGTTGCAATAGAGTGACTGGCGCTCCTCTTCGGTCTGGGCGAACAGCACGGTGTCCATATTGACGGCGTAGTCGGAGGTCGTGTCCTGGCCTTTCTCGTCCTTCACCACCCAGGCTGTCCAATTGCCACGGTAGAAGTAGGCCTCGACCCGGCCGGGGCCCTTCTCGCCCGTTCGGTAGGTGAAGGTGGTCGGACCGGAGTCGGTGCGGATAGTCACCCCATCGATCGGGTTGCCATTGGCGTCCAGGGTCATGAGGTAGCCGATGCCGTTGCCCGAGTTCTCGCAGGCAGTCAGTTGATGGAGCTTGACAAGGATCCACTGGGCGCCTGGGGTCTCGCGCAGGTAGGCGGGCATCATACGCGTCTGCTTATCGATCTGCCGCGGGTAGGGCGAGCCCGCGCTGGCGGGGGGTGGGCTGGCGACCGGCGAGGTGGCTGGCCGCGGCGTGGCGGTGGCAGCCGGAGCAGCCGCCGCTGCCGTTGCGGTCGGGCTGGTTGCTGGCGCTGGAGGGACGGGCGGCCCCCCCGTGGACCCGGGTGGCTCGGGGATGAGAGCCGCGGCGGGATAGATCCCGGCTTCCTTGCCGACATCGCCTCCGTTGGCCACCTGGACTTCACCCTGCTTCGCCCAGGGGACATCCTCCTTCCATTGCTGGAAGACGACCCGCTGGGCGCGGAGGACGAAGACGTTGCCAAAGTCCTCCACCCGCGAGGTCGGCAGCCCGTTCGTCACGATCGGGTCGCCGACGGTCGCGAAGTAGCGCTGCTTGATCGCGGGATTGGCATCGAGCAGGGCCAGCCGTCCGCGGACGACCTCTTCCCAGCTCTTGCCTTCCTCATTCAGCTTGATCTGCTCCGGAACCGAGCGCACCGTCCGCAGCCAGGGGTCCTTCCCGCTCTCGGAGAGCTTGTCGAAGACGTTGACGAAGAGCACGGCATCCTGCTCGGGCCGCCACTGAAAGACGACCTTCTGCATCGCCTGGCAGACAAAGCCATCCCACAGGAAGCGCCGCGAGATGGGGTAGCCGAGCACGGCCGGGCCGCCCAGGCGCCGATACTCGCTCCAGAAGGGGACCCCATCGTTATCGGTGATCGAGAAGCCAGTGCCGCCCTCGCCGGCCTTGCCATTGGCCTGGGTATAGAAGTGCCCGTTCGGGAGGGGATAGTCCAGCGGGGTCTGGCCAGTGGCAGGGAGGGTGGCCAGCGGCAGGAAGATGAGTGGTAGGAGCAACGCGGCGAGCGCGGGCCATCGTCGATGCATAGCGCCTCATCCCCCCGGCCCCCGCCGCGGGTTGAGGAACGGGCGCGGACCGGCGCGTGGGCAGGATCCTAGGAAACCTGGCTGCTTGATGCAAGGGGCTCGCAGGCAGCGAGCCGAGCCAGCTGGGCACGCTGCCAGCGGTTGCCCAGCCGCCCGATGAACGGGTAGGCAAGATAGACCAGCCCGCTGATCGCCGCGTCACGCGTTATCCAGGCAACCAGGATCGAGAGAGCTGCCACCGCAATCCGGCCTACCCCCTGGGCGATCTCGGTGCGCACGGCAACCGTTTCGGCTGGGGAGAGGGCAAGGATTGTGGCATGCCGGAGGGCATGGTGGTAGAGCAGCACAAAGCAGGCGGCTGCCGCGATCAGGCCAGCGCCGTAGAACGTCATCAGGAGCGGCTCCTGGCCAGGGGCAATCGGGGCGGGTACCCTGCTCTCGGTCAGCAGTCCTCCGCCGAGAAGGTCGAGCAGCGCGTCAACGTTCAAGGTGAAGAGGAACTTCAAGGGGTAAGCGTAGAACAGCACCACGAAGAGGAAGATACTGTTGATGAAGAAGACGAAGCCATCCTCCATCCCGAAGCGGCGGAAGAACTGGTAGTGGGCATGCCAGAGCGCGAGCAGGATCGAGAAGCTCAGCACGAAGGCGGGAAAGTGTACCAGCGTCCCGACGAGGGCGTTGAAGGTGGGAGGAACTTCGGCGGCAACGACCAGCAAGGTTAAGGCAAAGCCGAAGGCGACGTCGGTCAGCGCCTCGATCCGCAGGATGTCGTGCCCGCGCCAGCTAATCTCCGACGTGAGCCCGACTCGCTTCTCTGCCAGCGTCTTGCGCAGCATCCTCGCTTCCCATTCTAGAGCGTGGGCGAACGTCACGGCGAGCGCGAGCCCGAGGCCGAGCGCGATCCGGTGCCAGGTCCCCGTCGCCTCGGCCGCGATCGGGCCGTAGGGCTGGCTAATCT
>JAILZB010000080.1 GCA_023512725.1 Chloroflexota bacterium
GGTGAGTATCGTCGGCAGCGGGATGCAGAGCGCGCCCGGCTATGCCGCCCGAATGTTCGAGACGCTCTACCGCGCCGGGATCAATATCGAAATGATCACCACCTCGGAGATCCGGATCACCTGTGTCATCAAGGCCGAGCGCGTTCCGGATGCCGTGCGCGCCCTCCACGCTGCCTTCCAACTCGACCAGCCCGACACTCCCTGAAGCGAGGTGGCCAGGCGAAAGCGTCGTCCAGCGCCTCCTCCCGGCCGCACCCTGCCACCCCCCGATTGGCGCGGCTTGCTGGTGATGATCGGGGCAGCGGCAATCGCCGGCCCCCTCAACTACCTGCTGGCTTCCGTGCTCTACGTCCTTGCGCTGGCCCAGGCGCCCCGGGGCCCGGGTGAAGCGCCACTCCTGTTTCTCTCCCAGCTACTCGCTGCCCTGGGGACGATCAGCTTCTGTTTGCTGATGGTCAAGCGTCTGAGCAGTTTGCCCGCTGCCTGGGGCTACCTACTAGGCATGGCAATTGCTCTCTTGACCAATCCGGTGATGATAGTGAACCTGCTTTCCTGGCTACTCGGGGAGGGATAGGCACCGGACAAGGCAGCCAGCCGGTTGTCCCGGCCGGCAGGAGCCATTATACTGCGCCGGGGATGGGTAAGTCCGGGATGCGAGGGAGGGCAAGATTGAAGCAGATCTGTGTCTTAGGGGTTGGCTATGTGGGGTTGACGACCGCAACCTGCTTCGCCGACCTGGGGAACACAGTGATCGGCGTCGATATCGACGAGCGCAAGATCGCCGGGCTACTCCAGGGGAGGCTCCCGATCTACGAACCGGGGCTGGAAGAGATGGTTCGCCGGAACCTCGCGGCGGGACGCCTCCAGTTTACCACCGACTACACCCGCGCTATTGGCCAGTCCGAGTTTGTCTTCATCGCGGTTGGCACTCCATCGGGCGCTGATGGCGAGGCAGACCTCCGCTACGTCCGCGCCGCCGCCGAGCAGATCGCCACTTCCCTCCAGCGTCCCGCCATCATCGTCAATAAAAGCACGGTGCCGATCGGCACGGGCGACCTGGTCACGACGATCATCCGGCGGCTGAACCCGACGGCCGAGTTTGCGGTCGTCTCCAACCCCGAGTTCTTACGCGAAGGAAGCGCCATTGCCGACTTCATGAACCCCGACCGGGTGGTGCTCGGCTCGGAGGACCGCGAGGCAGCCGCCCGGGTTGCCGAGTTGCACGCTCCCCTCAATGCCCCTGTGATCATCACCGATACCCGCACCGCCGAGATGATCAAGTACGCCTCCAATGCCTTCCTGGCTACGCGCATCAGCTTCATCAACGAGATCGCGGTCATCTGCGATGAGCTAGGGGCGGATATCAAAGAGGTCGCGCGGGGCATGGGGCTGGACAAGCGCATCGGCCCGGCCTTTCTCGATGCTGGGGTAGGCTACGGCGGTTCCTGCTTCCCGAAAGACGTCCAGGCGCTTGCCCACATGGCGGCGATCCACGGTCGCCATCCCCAGCTGCTCTACGCGGTGATGGAGATTAACCGCTCCCAACGGCGATTGGTTGTACTCCGCCTCCGGGAGATGCTCGGCACCCTCGATGGGCGCACGATTGCGCTCCTCGGCCTTTCCTTCAAACCGAACACCGATGATATCCGCGAGGCGCCTGCGCTGGAGATCGCCCATCTCCTCAGCCTGGAGGGGGCGAACCTGCGTGCCTTCGACCCCCTGGCGATGGAGCAGGCGCGGCCGTATCTGCCGCCGGGGACAGTGCTGGCCAGGGACCCCTACGATGCGGCGAAGGGAGCCGATGCGCTCGTCGTGGTCACCGAGTGGAACGAGTTTAAGCAGGTCGACTTGCGTCAGCTCAAGGCCGTCATGGCCCGGCCGGTGATCATCGATGGACGGAACATCTACGATCCACGCGAGATGCGCCGGGAGGGCTTCGAATACTACGGGATCGGTCGCGGCCGACCGCGCGCTGCGGTCGGGGGGGATGGGCTGGTGAGCGCCTCAGCGCTCGATCAGTAGGAGTGGCGGTGGCGCCGGTGGAGGCATGGGTCGGCTGGGCCGGGGCCCCAGGATCAGGGAATGCCCGTGGGCGAGTGCGCGATCTCCCTAATAGTCTGCCGGGACCCCGCGCCGCTAGGGTAGGTAACGACTGGAGTCGTGTCGCGCCTGACCGACAGGGCATGCCCGACGCCAGCAGCGAGGGACGTCGGTGTGTGGGATAGTCGGGTACGTTGGGAGCGAGGCGGCACTGCCGGTCCTGATGGCCGGCCTGACCAGCCTCACCTACCGGGGCTACGATTCTGCTGGGGTGGCCGTGCTCGATGGCAGCACCCTGCAGGTGGTCAAGTGCGCGGGGAAAGTCGCCGACCTCGCTGCCCGGCTCGCTGACAGCCCCCTCTCCGGCTCCACGGGCATCGGCCACACCCGCTGGGCGACCCACGGTGAGCCGAGCGACGTGAACGCTCACCCCCACATCGATACCCGCGGTGACTTCGCGGTCGTCCACAACGGGATCTTCGAAAACTCCAGTGACCTCCGCGAGCGACTGCGGGCCCAGGGCTGCCTCATCCGCTCCCAGACCGATACCGAGCTGTTCGCCCATCTCGTCAGCCTGCACTACCGCGGAGACTTCGAGGCGGCGGTCAAAGCGGCGCTGGCGGAGGTGAAAGGCTCCTTCGCTCTGGTGGTAGCCTCGCGCTTCCATCCCTCGACCCTGATTGCAGCCAAGCTCGATACGCCGCCCCTCGTGATCGGGATCGGGGCCGGGGAGATGTTCGTCTCGTCGGATATCTCCTCCTTGATGCGCTTTACTAAGCGCGTGGTGATCCTCGAAGACGGTGAGATGGCGGTCCTCACGCCGAAAAATGTGCTGGTGGACCTCTTCCGGGCGGAGCCGGTCGTTGGTCGCCGGCGGCCGGCCAACGAACGTGTGCTGAGCGTGGACTGGCCAGCCGATATCGCCGAGCGCGGGGGCTACCCGCACTTCATGCTCAAGGAGATCGAGGAACAACCGCGCGCTATCCGGGATACTCTGCGTGACCGCCTGCTCGAGGATGGACGGGTGGCGATCGAGGACTTCACCCTCGCGCCGGCCACGGTCCGGCGGGCGCGGCGGGTGATCTTCCTCAGCTGCGGCACAGCCTACCATGCTGGTCTGGTTGGCCAGTACCTGTTCGAGCCGATCCTGAACCTCCCGGTGCAGGTCGAGATCGCCTCCGAGTTCCGCTATCGCCAGCCGGTGATCGGTCTGGACGACCTGGTGGTCGCGATCTCCCAGTCCGGCGAGACGGCCGATACGGTGAGTGCCGTCCGGCGGGTCCAGGAGCGGGGCGCCACCGTAGTAGCGATCACGAATGTCATCGGGAGCACGCTCAGCCGAGTGGCTGACCATGTCCTGTTCACCCGGGCGGGACCGGAAATCGCCGTTGCCTCGACCAAGGCGTTCACGGCTCAGCTCGTGGCGGTCCACCTGCTGCTGCGCTACCTTGCCCAGTATCGACCGCATCAGCACGAGAAGCTGCTCTATCAGCTCGGGCTCGGCCTCCGCCAGCTGGATGGTGTGGTCGAGCAGGTCCTCCAGCGGACCGCGACTATCCAGGCCTTTGCCGCGCAGCTCGCCAGCCACGAGGACGTCTACTTCATCGGTCGGAACCTCGATGAGCCGATTGCGCGCGAGGGGAGCCTCAAGCTGAAAGAGATCAGCTACATCCACTCGGAAGCCTATCCGGCGGGCGAACTCAAGCACGGTACGCTGGCCCTCTTGTCGCCCGGGACTGCCGTCATTGCCCTTGCCACCCAGAGTGACATCTATGAGAAAATGGTGTCAAACATTCAGGAAGTGCTCGCACGCAAAGCCTGGGTGACGGCGCTGGTGCCGGAGGACGAGAGCGAGTTGGAGGCGATGGGCGTCGGAACGTTACGCGTGCCCCGTGTCAATGACCTTCTGGCGCCGGTGCCGAACGTGGTCACCCTCCAGCTGCTCGCCTACCACTGCGGAGTTGCGCGTGGCTGCGAGATCGACCAGCCGCGCAACCTAGCCAAGAGTGTGACGGTCGAGTGAACAGGTGATGGCCCTCCGTCCGGACGCCCGCTGGTTCCTGGTCGGTATGGGGGTCAAGCGCTGGGTGCTTGCCCTCCTGGTCGGTATCGCCATGATCAGCCTGGGCATCGCCTACCTGCTCGTGACGGTCTACCGCCAGGCTCCCCTCCCGGAGGTGTTCTACTGGCTGACGCTCCAGTTCATCGACCGCTGGGTCCGCGGGGTACTCTTCCTCGGTGCAGGCATCGTGCTGACGGTGCTCGCCATCGTCCAGCTCAACCGCACCCTCTTGCGACCGTTCCTCGCCGAGTCGGGCGAGGAATCCCTGGTCGATGTCCTCTACCGCCACCAGGCGCTCAAAAACGCACCCCGGATCGTCTGCATCGGTGGCGGGCCGGGCCTCTCGATCGCCCTGCGAGGCCTGAAAGATGTCACCGTCAACCTGTGGGGGATCACCCTCGGCCAGGGCCCAGCCCGAACCCGCAGCGAACTGGGGCTGCTGCGCGACCGGGTGCTGCGCGCCAGTGTCGACGATGTCGTCGTCCGCGCGACGACCCTCGATGGCGTCCATCTGGAGAGCGAAACTGCAATCATCCAACGCTCAGCCGGTGAGCCGATCTGCCGGGTCGAGGTGGAGCGCGTGAGTGGCGGCCCGCCCGAGGCGAACCCGGAGGCAGTGGCGGCGATCGAGCAGGCCGAGGTTATCCTGATCGGCCCGGGCGACCTGTTCGCCTCAGTTATCCCTCCGCTCCTGGTGCCAGGGATCGCTGAGGCAGTCCAGCGCAGCAATGCCCGCCGGGTTTTCGTCTGCAACATCATGACCCAGGCGGGCAAGACCACCGGCTTCACCGTGGCCGACCACGTCCACGCAATCCAGTCGCTCACGCGGGTCCAGATCGACTACATCCTAGTGAACAAGCGCCCGCCGAACGACAAGCTGCTGGCCGCTTACCTCGAAAAGAAACAGTCGCAGGTGGTATTCGACCCCGAAGCGCCTGCCCTGAGCCGGGTGACCTTCGCGAGCTCAGCCGATAAGTTCATGCTGATCGAAGGGGCGTTCTTGGTCGAGGCTGACCTGCTGACTGACATGCGCGAAGAACTCTTTATCGACAAAGAAGGCCGCGACGTCCATAAGAGCCTGACGGTGATCCGCCACGACCCCCAGAAGCTGGGAACGGCCATCAGCGACCTGCTGAATTCCGAGGCCTGGCGGCTCGCCACCGCCAAGTGAGCCTCGACCTCGTCGAACTCACACGTGCCCTGGTCGCCATTCCCTCTTACGAGGGTGAAGCGGCGGTCCAGCAGTTCCTCGCCGAGCAGCTGCGCCAGCTTGGCCTGACCGTCCAGCTCGAGGAGGTCATCCCCGGCCGGGCGAACCTGCACGCCTGGCGGGGTGAGGGCGGGCCCTTGCTCTGCAGCCACGCCGATACCTTCCCGCCCTACGATCACCCCGAGCCGTGGACGCTGCGCCAGGAAGGTGACCAGCTGATCGGGCGCGGGGTCAATGATACCAAAGGACAGATCGCGGCCTTACTGGTTGCCCTGGAGCGGAGTCAGGGGCCCTGCGAGGTAGCGATCACAGTCGACGAGGAGCGCCAGGGGCGTGGCTCACTCGCCCTCCATCCCCGTGCTAGCGCCGCAGTTGTCCTCGAACCGACCGACTTAGCGATCTGTCCGGTCGAGGCTGGCTTTCTGGAGTGCGAGGCACGGTTCTCTGGCCGAGCTGCCCACGGCACAGCACCCTCCTACGGGGTGAATGCCATCCTCACTGCTGTCGCCTGCTATCAGGCAGTCACTCAGCTGCCGCCCTTCCAGGTCGAGTACCCGCTGCTTGGCCGCCCCTGGACGACCCTGGGCACTATCGCTGGAGGGTACGAAGTCGGGGTGGTACCGCCCTGGTGCACCATTCGGTTCGACCTGGGCATCTGGCCGGACGTCGACCTTGCAGCGGCACGGGCAGCGGTGCAGGCCGAGGTTGAGCGCTGGGGAGGGAGGCTCCAGGTGCTGGATGAATCCCCCGGCTTCGCGCTTGCCCCGACTGAGCCGGTCCTCCAGCGCCTCCAGGCAGCCCTCGCGGCGACGGGCCAGCCCGCGCGGCTCGGTGGCATGCCCAGCTGGACTGATGCCCAGAACCTGGTGGCGCGTGGCATCCCGACGGTGGTCTTCGGCGCGGGAGAGCTCGGGACTGCCCACAGCGACCGGGAGTGGGTGCGCCGCCGCGACCTAGAGGTTGTCGCCCAGACCCTCCAGCTGCTGATCGACCACTGGGTCGACCGGCCGCTGCATCCGTAGCCAGATATTCCACTGAGATTCGACGCGGAATCCGAAGCGCTCGTACAGACGCCTCGCTGGCTCGTTCTGCTCGCCGACGTACAGCCCGATGCGTCGCCGTCCCGCCCGCGCCGTGTGCTGGATCGCCAGGGCAACGAGCCGCCGCCCAAGCCCCATCCCCTGGTAGGGCCGAGCAACGACGAGCTCCTGTAGCTCCCCTTGCGCCTCGGGCTGGTCGCCGCGCCACCCGCGCCAGGAGTCGTGCACCGACATCCAGGCGACGATCTCTTTCCCCACCCGGACCACGTAAAACCCGCGCCGGTCCCCTCGGTGAAGCCAGCTCAGGTAGTCCTCCACCTCATCGCGGCTGTGATAGGCATAGTGAGGAAGGTCGCGGTAGGCGGAGAAATAGACGGCAACCAGCGCCGAGCGTTCCGCCTTCAGCTCGGCCTTGCTCAGCCGCTCCAGCTGAAAGGCGGCGTGGATCGTCATCACGCCCAATGATACGCCCCGGCCGGGAGGCCGTGGCTACCACCAGAGCTGGCCCGTGCTCAGCTGCTCGAATTCCGTGCGCGGGGCAGTCCAGAAGCCGGCCGAGAGGTACTTCCATCCCCCATCGGCAAGCAGCAGGACGACCGTGCCCCGCTCGAGCCGCTGGGCGAAGCGGAGAGCGCCCTGGAGCACCGCTCCACTCGAAACGCCCGCGAAGATCCCCTCGGCCTCCAGCAACAGCCGCGCGCCCGCGAAGGCATCGGCCGAGCGGACGATGAATTTGGCATCGAGCTGGGCAAGGTCGAGGATGGGGGGGATGTAGCCATCGGCGAGTGAGCGCAGCCCCTGGACCTGCTCCCCGGGGTGAGGCTCCACCGCCACGATCTTAACCTGCGGGTTAACCTCCCGCAGCCGCCGCCCAACTCCCATCAAGGTTCCCCCGGTGCCAAGCCCAGCGACGAAGGCATCCACCTCCCCACCCAGGTCAGCGAGGATCTCGGGAGCGGTCGTCTCATAATGCGCGCGCGGGTTCGCCGGGTTGGCATACTGGAAGGGCATGAAGTAGCGATCGTCTTTGGCCGCCAGCTCCTGCGCCTTCAAGATGGCACCGTTCGAGCCATAGCGCCCCTCAGAGAAGATGATCTCCGCCCCGAAGGCACGCAGGGCTTGCTGCCGCTCCGGCCCGACGTTATCCGGCAAGACCACCGCGACCCGGTAGCCAAGCCGGCGGCCGAGCAATGCCAGGGCCAGGCCAGTGTTCCCACTCGTCGGTTCCAGGATCACTTTCTCGGGGGTCAACATGCCCGCGGCAATGGCATCCTCCAGCATCGCCCGCGCGATCCGGTCTTTCACTGAGCCAGCCGGGTTCCCCCCCTCGAGCTTGGCAAAAAGCCGTACGCCCGGGCGCGGCGAGATCGACGCGAGCTCGACCAGCGGGGTATGCCCGACCGCGGCAACGATATCAGGGAATTTCATTGCTGCTTCCGCCAGCCAGCGCGGGCAGGATCGCGATCACATCCCCTTCGTTCACAGCGGTATCCATCCCTGCGATGAACCGGATATCCTCGTCGTTGAGGTAGATGTTGACAAAGCGTTGGACCTGACCTTCGGCGGTGAGGAGCCGCTCCCGTAAGCCCGGGTACTGTTCGCTCAACCGCGCGAGCACTTCCCCGACGGTCGAGCCGTCGGCGGTGACCACCCGCTTGCCACCGGTTACCGCTTCGAGCGGCCCCGGTAGCCGGACTTCAACTGCCATGACGTCAGCACTCCATCTTCCCCGGCAGGGGGGTATGAATGTCGGATGCCGTTCTTTCGCGAGTATCGAGCTTGAAAGTCAAGTTAGTCAACATTCTAGCAGCTAGGAGCCGGGGAGCGGCACCAGCGTGTTCCCCAGGCGGGTGCCAGTTGCCGGGTCGTAGAGGCCGACCACAAGCTGCACCGCACCCGGGCTGGGCGGGAGCGCTCGCTGGTCGATCACCGTCTCCCCGGCAGACCAGAGGCTCGTCGGGTAGCGCCCTGCGAGCGGCGGCCCGTCAGCCTGGGCGATGGCCCGGCCCGCGCCGTCGAGCAGGTGGACGAAGACGTGGTAGTCGTGCGCGGGGTGCTCCTCGGCGCGCCAGACGAGGGTCACCTCCCCCTCCCGAACAGCGGCACCAACCAGCGTGATGGGTCCGAACCGGTCATCCCGCGGGCTCACGGCTGGCAAAGTGGCTGGCCGGCTCGGCACTTTGAATGGCCCCAGCAGCAGCATCGTCCCCCCCTCGACCGGCAGCCGCTCGCCCGTGCGCAGCAGGTACCAGCCAACCGCAAGGGTGTAGCGCCCGGGCGCGAGCGCGGCTGGCACAGCGAGCGTGCGCCGGTCGCTGAACTGCTCGCCTGGCTGGAGCAGCGAAGAAGCGATCAGCCCTCCGGGCGGCCCATCCGCCTGGCTGAGGCGCTCGCCGTTAGGACCGAGGAGATGGACGAAGAGGGTGTAGTCTTCTGGGATACTCGTTCGCACCGACCAGCCGGTTGTCACCGTGAGAGTGCCCGCGGGCGGGAGCGTCGCCTCTGCTCCCAGCCCGGAGACCTCCCACCCGGTCAGTTCGAAGCGGCCGCCGAAGCGAGCGCCGCTCGCTCGGGCGAGGCGGGGCGCCGCGAGCGGGGCACGGGGAGGAAGCTCCACCTGGCTGATGGTGGCCGTGCGGCCAGCCGCCTCGACTTCAAGGGTCGCTCGCGTGGCCGGTCCGGGCGAGGGGCGGAGTTCCCGCTGCTCCGGGATCACCTCGTTGGCCGACCAGCGGTGAGCCGTGTTCCAGCGCGGGTAGGCGATCGACTCGGCCAGTATCTGCCCGGCAGGGTCGCGTAAGCGGACGGTGAGCCGCTCCCCACCCGGGCGCGTGCCCTGCCAGAAGAGGGTCGTCTCCACCCCGCGAGCGCTCAGGCGCAGTTCTCCCCCGAGGAGCCGTACGGGGCCAAGGTCGGCGGGAGGGAGGGTCGAAGGCTGTGGGCGGGGAAGCGCGCTCGTGGCGCCGAGGAGAACCAGCCCAAGCAGCCCGGCCACCAGGCCCCAGCCGGGTGTGAGGGTCCACCCGAGGGCAAGCGCGCTGACCAGGCTGAGGAACGTGGCAGCGAGTCGGTCAGGCGTGCTGCCAAAGCGCAGGGTAACCCGATGCTCACCAGCGGGGAGACGGACTGCCACCAGTCCCAGCGGCCCCTCGGGGAAGGGAGAGACTGGCTCGCCATCCAGCCAGGCGGCCCAGCCGGGGAACCAGAACTGGTGGAGCAGCAGCACCGTCGGTTGGTCGGCGACGACCTGAAACGTTCCCCCGAGCGCGTCGAACTCGAGCAGCTGGGCAGTGAGCAGCGGGGGATACGCTCGGGTCACCTCGGGCGGAAGTGGCCCGGGTGCATACGCCGCGCGGGCAGTCGCTGGCAGGTATTCGGCGGCAGTGGTCGTCCCGATGGTCCCTTCGTTCCATTCGCGTCGAATGGCGGCCCCGACGGTCAAGGCGCGTTCGTCGAGCAGCAGCGGCGCTGGTCGGAGGGTGGCAAGCCCGCTCCCGCCGAACAGCACAATGCCAACGAGCAGTACCGCCCGCTGGGCCCGACCGCGGGCGCTCAAGGCGGTCAGGAGGGCGGCAAACAGCGCAACAAGACCGAGGAGCCGCCACGGGAACTGAACCGGCTGGAGGAGCGGCAGCGCCCAGAGGCCGCTCGCAAGGCTGCTTGCGGCGAGGGCAAAGGCCCCGCAGAGCCCTCCGGCAACCAGCGCCAGTCGGCGGAGCACTGGCACCCACCAGCTGATGAGGAGGCCCATCAGCGCTCCTGCGAGCTGCAGGGCGGTCAGGCGGTAGGGCAGGGTGGCATAGGTGTAGCCCACTTCGCTGCTGACCAGTCGCTCGAGCGGCACGACGTTGGCGGCCGCGCTGCCCAGGCGGGCGAAGTTATCGAGCGCGGCCGCCCCAGCTGCTGCGAGCGCAGGGAGCCAGAACCAGGCGCTGAGCCCTGCTGCTCCCAGGAAGGAGAGCGCCAGTGGCAGGAGCGGGCGGCGGCGCGCGACCCCCCACCAGACCCCAGCGCTCAGCCAGCCGGCGGCGGCCACCACCGGATGGGCCAGCACGAGCAGGGCGAGGGTGCTGGCTGCAAGCGCTAGGCCCCGGCGTCCGCCGTCCCAGCGGTCGAGCGTCCAGAGCGCCCAGGGGAGGAGCCCAAGGGCGAGCGCTTCCGGCAATGCCCCGCGTTCGTACACCGTGACCAGCAGATAGGGCGCAAAGGTGTACGCCGTCGCACCGAGCAGGCCGCCGGCCGCGCTCCCGGCCACCCGCTGGCAGAAGAGGAAACTGCCGACCGCCCCGAGCAACACCACGCTGGTGAAGGCCAGGCGCAGCGCCAGCACTGGTCCGCTCCCTAGCAGCAGCGGTGGCTCGGCCAGGTAGAGGGCGAGCGGCGGGTAGTACACCCCGAGCGGGTAGCCGTAGCCGGTGGCAAAATCGGGGTACCAGCGGGGCATGAGCACGCCCTGGCGCAGCAGCGCATCGAAGACGACCTGCCGCTGGAGGTGGTTCAGCCCGTCGTGGGTGGCGGGAAGGGGGACAGTCCAGAGCGGCCCGACCGCCACGAGCCCCAGGGCGAGCGCAACCAGGAGCGCACCCCCGCGAACGCCTCGCCAGCGCCAGCCCGCACGAGCGGGCAAGCGGGGGAAACGACCGGTCATCACGCCGGGAGTATAGGCGGCGGCCGCTCGCGATCCGCGACAATAGGCCGGAACTGAGGAAGCAGATGGAACTTGTCGAACGCGCGCTCGCGGGCGACCGTCGGGCGCTTGGGCAGCTTTTGCGGCGGGTCGAAGATGGGACGGCAGAAGGGCGGGAGGCGCTCCGCCTGCTCTACCCACGGAGTGGACGCGCCCATGTGGTCGGGGTCACCGGCACGCCGGGGTCGGGCAAGAGCACGCTGGTCAGCCAGCTTGCCCTTGGCCTGCGCCAGCGCCAGCGGACCGTGGCGATCGTGCCAGTCGATCCGAGTAGCCCGCTCAGCGGGGGGGCGTTGCTCGGCGACCGGATCCGGATGCAGGAGCTTGCTGGCGACCCGGGCGTCTTTATCAAATCGATGGCAGCGCGGGAGGCGCTCGGCGGCCTCGCCGAGACGACAGCCGACGTGGTTGCCGTCCTCGATGCGGTCGGTCACGATGTCATCATGATCGAGACGGTCGGGGTTGGCCAGGCCGAAGTCGATGTCGTCCGAACGGCACACACGACCCTGGTCGTCCTGGTGCCTGGTCTCGGGGATGATATCCAGGCGATGAAGGCCGGGCTGCTGGAAGTCGCTGATCTCTTTGTCATCAACAAGGCGGACCGGGAGGGCGCCGATACCCTGGCCCGCCAGATCCGAGCGATGCTTGCCCTCGGTGCACCCATGGACCGCCCACCACCCATTCTGCTGACGGTAGCGACCACTGGTCAGGGTGTGGAGGCAGTCCTCGCGGAGATCGATGCCCACTGGCGCTACCTGGTGGAAAGCAGCCAGCTGGTCCGCCGTGCCCAGGAACAAGCGCGCCGGCGAGTGCTGGAACTAGCGCGGACGGCGCTCCTCGCTCGCCTCAGTCGGCAGCTGGGTGGCTCAGGGTTGCTGGAGGAGCAGGTCGCTGCGGTGGCGGCACGCCAGCTCGACCCCTACACTGCTGCTGAGCGCCTGGTCGAGGCGGTGCTTCCCTCACCGTGAGCTGGCGCTTGCTCCTTCATCCGCCGGCTCCAGGTGCTGTCAACCTGGCGCTCGACCTGGCCATCCTGGAAGCGGTCGCGGCGGGCACGGCGCCGGCCACCCTCCGTCTCTACCAGTGGGCGCCGGCCTGCCTCTCGATCGGGGCGCTCCAGCCAGCCAGCCGGACCCTCCGCCAGCCTCCGGGTGAGCCCGGGCGCGACTGGGTCCGCCGCCCGAGCGGCGGCCGTGCCGTCCTCCACGCTGATGAGGTCACCTACGCCGTGATCACGCCCGAGCACGACCCCCTGGTGGCAGGTGGGGTCATTGCGGCGGCACGCCGGATCGGCGAGGCGCTTGCCGTTGGCTTGCGGCAGCTCGGCATCGCGGAGGCGACCCTCGCTCCCGGGCGGCGAGAACGGCGCGGCAGCCCCGCCTGTTACGACGCGCCGAGCAGTGCTGAACTCACGGTCGCGGGGCGGAAGCTGGTGGGGAGCGCCCAGCTCCGCCGCTCGGGGGCGGTGCTCCAGCACGGGAGCATCCCCCTCACCCTCGACCGTGCTACCCTCGCCTGCCGGCTCGCGCTGCCCGAGGAGGAACGTGCCACTCTCCTAGCAGCGCTCCAGCGCGAGGCGACGGCCCTTGCCGAGCTGCTTCCCGTGCGACCGGATCCCGCTGCGGTGATGGTGGCGGTCGTCGCCGGCTTCGAGCAGGTGGGGGTGCGGCTCCTTCCGGGCGAACTGAGTGCGGCGGAGCAAGCGCGCGCCCAGCGGTTGGAAGCGCAGTTCCGCTCGGTGGAGTGGAACTGGCGACGCTGACTACGGCCCGAGGGTGCGCGAAGCGATATCCGAGAG
Organism: Chloroflexota bacterium; assembly: GCA_023512725.1. Taxonomy (GTDB): domain Bacteria; phylum Chloroflexota; class Dehalococcoidia; order SpSt-223; family SpSt-223; genus JANWZD01. The sequence continues at coordinate 12,838 of JAILZB010000080.1, forward strand.
GCCGATCAGCGGGTTGGCAAGCAAAAAGACGATCACGACGCCAGCGGTGGCGACCGCGACCGCAGCAAGCGTGGGAGCGGCCGCCGCGACGGGGCTCTCTTCCTCAGCCGGTAGCAGGTACATCGCGCGCACGACCCGCAGGTAGAAATAGGCGGAAATCGCGCTGGTCAAGACGGCGATCACCACCACCCAGGCCAGCCCGACCTGGACGGCCGCGCTGAACAAGTAGAACTTCGCAAAGAAGCCAGCCGTCGGTGGCAAGCCGGTAAGCGATATCAAGCAGAGCGTGAGTGCTGCGGCCAGGAAAGGCGCTCGCCGAGCCATCCCGTTGTAGGAGCTGATTTCATCGCTGTTGGTCCGGTTGGAGATGGCAATCACTGCGGCGAAGGCCCCCAGGTTGGTCAAGGCATAGGCGAGCAGGTAGAAGATTACGGCCGAGCGCCCAAACTCCGTGGGCACGGCGAGCCCGAGCAGCATATACCCTGCCTGACCGATCGAGCTATATGCGAGCATCCGCTTGATGTTGGTCTGAACGAGGGCAGCGATATTCCCGAAGAGCATGGTGATGACCGCCAGCGCTACCCAGAGCACCGTCCAGTCGATCGGGAAATCCGGGGGAAGCGCCAGCCAGAAGAAGCGCAGGACCGCCGCGAACGCTGCTGCCTTGCTGCCGACGGAAAGCAGCGCCGTGATCGGGGTCGGGGCGCCCTCGTAGACATCCGGCGTCCACATCTGGAAGGGGACTGCCGAGACCTTGAAGCCGAAGCCCGCAATGACGAGCGCCAGCGCCAGCAGCAGCACGGCACGGTCGGGTGCCTGAGGCAGGCTAAGCTGCTGGGCAATCGCCCGGTAGGTCGTCTGGCCGGTCAGCCCGTAGAAGAGCGCCATCCCGTAGAGCAGCACCCCGGAGGAGAGGGCGCCGAGCAGCAGGTACTTCACGCTCGCTTCGGTCGACTTCTGGTCCTTGAGGAAACCCGCTAACCCGTAGAACGAGATGCTCATCAGCTCCAGCGAGATGAACGTCGTCATCAGCTCGGTGGCGCTGGAGAGGAGCATCATCCCGGCCACGGCCGTCAGCATCAGAGCGAAGAACTCGCCCCGGTAGCGCGGGAAGCGGTCGGAATATTCCACCGCCGCGAGCAACGAGAGTAGCGCGATGCCGAGGAAGAACAGTTTGAAGAAGAGGCTGAAGGGGTCGACCGCCAGGGCATCAAGAAAACTCCCCTGCTGGTTCCAGAGGGCCAGCGTTAGCCCGATCGGCACGACCAGCCCGACCATGGCGACGGTGGCAAGGGTCGTCTTATTGCGGAGCACGAGGTCGAGCAGAATGATGACCAGCGCGAGTGTCACGAGAGCAGTTTCGGGAGCGATGGCGAGCAGGTTCATCACACTGATGTCCTCAGCAGCCGGGTGAAGGGATGAGCACCCATTCGCTCAGCCTCCCAGCCGGGCCAGGATCGGCAGGAGCCCGACTTCGAACATGCGGGTCAGTACCGTGGGGTAGATGCCGACGAAGACGATGGCAGCCACCAGGGCGAAGAGCGGGACGATATCGACGGGCGAAGCATCGGTCAGGTGCTCCCAGCGGGGGTTGAGCGGTCCAAAGAACACCCGCCGGTACATGAACAGGATGTAGCCTGTTGCGAGCAGCACGCCAAACGCCCCCAGGGTGGCGGCCCAGGGGTAGGCCCCAAAGGAACCCAGGAAGATCAGCAGCTCGGCGACAAAGCCGGAAAGCGCTGGCAACCCGAGCGAGGCCAGCCCCGCGATCAGAAAGACCGACGCCAGCACGGGCATCCGCGGGGCGATGCCACCGAAATCGGCGATCTGGCGGGTGTGCGCGCGGTCGTAGATCACGCCAACGGCGGCGAACAGCAGTCCGGTAATCGTCCCGTGGGTGAACATCTGGAGCGCGGCACCGTTCAATCCCAGCATGTTCATGCCGCTCACACCACCGGCAACCCCGAGGAGGATGTAGCCCATGTGGGAGACCGACGAATAGGCGACCAGCCGCTTCATGTCTGGCTGCATGATGGTGACGATCGCGCCGTAGAGAATGCTGATCACGGCGAGGGTCGCCAGCAGCGGGGCATACGCCCGGCTCAGCTCGGGGAACATCGTCAGGACGATGCGGAAGATGCCGTAGGCTCCCATCTTCAGCAGGACCCCGGCCAGGAGCACCGACACGGCCGTTGGCGCATCCCCATGGGCATCGGGCAGCCAGGTGTGGAGTGGCCAGACCGGCAGCTTGACGCCGTAGGCGATCAGGAGGAAGACGAAGATGAGGGTTTGGAGCGCAAGGGGGAACATCCGAGCCTGATCGGCCAGGACAAACAGGTCGAAAGTCGCACGCGCTGAGTTGAAATAGAGCAGGATGATGGCCACCAGCATGAAGGCCGAGCCAGTGAGGGTATAGATCAGGAACTTGGTCGCCGCATAGAGCCGGCGGCCACTCCCCCAGACCCCGATCAGCAGGTACATCGGGATCAACTACACTTCCCAGAACAGGAAAAAGAGGAAGAAATCGAGCGCAAGGAACACGCCAAGAACGCCGGTCTCCAAC
>JAILZB010000081.1 GCA_023512725.1 Chloroflexota bacterium
CTGCTCACGAGCGCTCTCGCCCTCGCCGTGGTCAATCGTTTCTGGAATGCAGGGAGGAACGCCGATGTTCGGTTCGGGTCTGCTCCTCGGGTTGGCGACCACCTTCCGGAACTTGCTGCGCCGGCCCGTCACCATTCAGTACCCTGACGAGCGCCGGGAGCTCTCCCCCCGGACCCATGGTGCGCCCGGCTTGATCTGGGACAACGAGGTCGATGAGCCGAAGTGCACCGGCTGCGGCCTCTGCATGCGCGAGTGCCCGGTTGGCGTGATCCACCTGACGGCGGTCAACAACCCTAAGTTCAAGAAGGAAAGCACTCGCAAGCGGATCGTCGAAGATTTCACCATCGACCTGTACCGCTGCATCTACTGCGCCATCTGCGTCGATGTCTGCCCCTTCGAAGCGATCGAGATGACGAACGTCTTCGAACTGGCACGGTACAACAAGGGACAGGTCGTTGCCTCGTTCGACGACCTGGTGGCCTTCACCGGCACCCGGCGACCGGATAGCCGCTGGAGCCCCCACCCCGAGCGCGCGGCGGTGGAGATGCCCGCGTGAGCGAGAGCGGGCCGCTGATCGCCTTTGCCCTCCTGGGGACGGTTGCCATCCTCGCCAGCCTCGGGGTCGTGCTCGCGCCGAACGTCGTGCAAGCGGCAGTCAGCCTCGTAGGGGCGCTGCTGGCGGTCGCCGGGCTCTACGTCGTGCTCCTGGCCGATTTCCTCGCTCTCGTCCAGGTGCTGATCTACGGCGGGGCAGTGACGATCCTGCTGCTCTTTGCCTTGATGCTTCACCGCGTTGGGCGCGACCCCACGCTGGACAACCGTCAGAAACCGCTCGCGGCCCTGGCCGCCCTGGTGAGCGGGGGCTTCCTCCTGCTGGCCGCTATCCTGACGCCTTGGCCGGTCGCGGCGTTCCCCCCTGAGCGGGCCAGCTTGCCACTCCTGGGAACAGCGCTCTTTGGCCCCTGGGCGCTGCCGTTTGAGGTTGTCTCGCTCGTCCTGCTGGTTGCCCTCATCGGCGCGGTGGTGATTGCCCGCGCGGGAGGGCCCTCGTGATCCCGCCCGCGGCCGTAGCGGGCCTGAGCGCCATCCTCTTTGCCATCGGGCTCTACGGGGTGCTGGCCCGGCGGAACGCGGTGCTCATCCTGCTGGCCATCGAGGTGATGCTGAATGCAGTCGCCCTCAACTTCGTTGGCTTCGGCGCTCGTCTGCCGGCCCAGGAGCTGACTGGCCAGGTGGTTGCGATCTTTGTCATCTGTATTGCGGCCGCGGAGGTCGGGCTTGCCCTGGCAGTGCTGCTGCGGCTCCATCGCAACCGGGGCACGGTCAACGTCGATGAGGTCGACGAGCTACGATGGTGAGCACCGCCTGGGCCTGGGTCCTGGTTGCCCTGCCGCTGCTGGCCTTCCTCCTGCTCGTGGGCCTGCGGCGCTGGCTGCCCAATGAGGGAGGCTGGCTGGCGGTCGCGCTGACGGGCTTGGCAGCGGCCCTCTTCTGGCCTCTGCTGGCAGCGTTCCTGCGTGAAGGGCCCCAGATCTATCAGCTCGACTGGTTTGCCCTCGGGCCGTACCAGTTCACCATCCCCTACCTGGTCGACCCACTGGCCATCACGCTGCTCGGGGTGGTGCTCACCTGCTCGGCGCTGATCCAGCTCTACTCCCTCGGGTACATGGCCGAGGAAGAACGGCGGGGCTGGTTCTTTGCGGTGATGGCGCTCTTTACCGCCGCCATGCTCGGGTTGGTTCTCTCGGCGAGCTTGCTCACCCTTTACATCTGCTGGGAGCTGGTCGGCCTCTGTTCGTACCTGCTCATCGGCTTCTGGCACGAGCGCCCGCGCGCGGCTGAGGCAGCCAAGAAGGCATTCATCACCACCCGGGTGGGCGACGTTGGCCTCTTGATCGGCATCCTACTGCTCTTCCGTGCGAGCGGCTCGTTTGCCATTCCTGACGTCGTGGCGGCGGCACGCGCCGGGACGATCGAAAGCCCCCTGCTGCTGGTCGCCACGGTGCTCCTCCTCCTGGGCGCCATCGGCAAGTCTGGCCAGTTCCCGCTCCACGTCTGGCTCCCCGACGCCATGGAAGGGCCAACTCCCGTCTCAGCCCTGATTCATGCCGCGACGATGGTCACGGCGGGGGTGTACCTCCTGGCGCGGCTCTCTCCGCTCTACGAACTGGCACCCCCTGCCCTGGCACTCGCCGGCGGCGTCGGGCTGGTGAGTGCGGCTGGCGCAGCGCTCCTCGCGCTGGTGGAGACCGATAGCAAGCGCGTCCTTGCCTACTCGACGATCAGCCAGCTCGGGTTGATGTTCCTCGCTCTGAGCGTGGGCGCCTTTCCCGCGGCAATCTTCCACCTGACGACGCATGCCGCCTTCAAGGCGCTGCTCTTCCTAGCGGTGGGAGCCATTATCCACGCGACCGGCCGCCAGTCGCTCGATGAGCTGAGCGGGCTCCGCCAGGCTCTCCCCCTCACAACGATGGCGCTTCTCGCCGGGGTGGCCGCGCTCGCGGGCATCCCCCCCACCAGCGGCTACCTGTCGAAAGACGAGATCCTGCACGGCCTGCTCGACCGGCAGCTCCTGCTCTTCCTGGGGGGGCTGCTCATCTCCGTGCTGACGGCGTTCTACAGTTTCCGCCTCTGGTGCCGGGCCCTGCTCGGGCCGCCGCGCGCGCAAGCCCACGAAGCCCCCGCGGTGATGCTCGTGCCACTGGGGATATTCAGCCTGCTGGCCCTGGGGCTGGGAGTGCTCGTGCTCCTTCCCCTCGGGGTGGCGCCCAACTTCCTCGCGTTCCTCGCGGGGGAGGGCCTGCCGGCCGAACGCTTGCTGGCGCTCGGGAGTTACGTTGCGCCTCACCACGCTGCTGGCCCGCCGAGTGGGGGGGTGCTGCTCGCCTCGGCGCTCGCTGCGCTCGGCGGGGCTGCGGTTGCCGGAGCGGTCTACCGTCGAGGAGAGGCTGCACCCGCCCAGTGGCGCCAACGGCTGAGCGGTATCGCCTGGCTGCTGGAACGGGGCTTTCTGGTCGATGCCGGTTACAGCTGGCTGGTCCGGCGGGTGGTGCTGGTGCTGGCAACCCTCATCGACTGGTTCGACCGGCGCTGGGTGAACGACACCGGCGTCAACGGCACCGCCCGGCTTCCGGCCCGCCTGGGGGAGCGCTTGCGCTATCTCCAGACGGGGAACTTCTCGACCTATGGATTGGCGATGGTGGCTGGGCTGGTCGTACTTGCTGCACTGACGCTCGTGCCCCGCTGAGGGGACGGAAGGGAGGCCAGTGACCGTGCCATGGCTATCGGTCATGACGTTCGCTCCCCTGCTCGGGGCGGTGGTGCTCCTCCTGCTGCCGAAAGACCGCCACGCCCTCATCCGCGGGACGGCGCTCCTGGCGGCGGGGATTTCCGCGGCGGCCGCCGTGGTGGTGTTCTTCGGCTACGATGTCAGCCGGGGCGGCTTCCAGTTCCAGGAGCGGCTGCCCTGGCTACCCCAGCTTGGCATTCAGTACCAGGTGGCGGTCGATGGGTCGGCAGTGGTGCTCCTGCTGCTGACCGGCATTGTTATCGTGACCGGCGTCTTCGCCTCCTGGCGGATCGCATACCGGCCGAAGGACTTCTTTGCCCTCCTGCTCATTCTGGTGACCGGGGTCTACGGGGTCTTCAGCGCGGTCGACCTGTTCTTCTTCTTCTTCTGGTACGAAGTGGCCGTGCTCCCGATGTATCTGCTGATCGCAGTGTGGGGGAGCACCAACCGCGAATACGGCGCGCTCAAGTTGACGCTGATGCTGGTGGCGGGGTCGATTCTCGTCTGGGTTGGGCTTCTGCTGCTGTACCACGCGAGCGGCCGGAACAGCTTCGACTTTTTCCTGCTCCAGCAGGTGCAGTTCTCGCCGGAGGTGCAGTCGGTCGCTTTTCTGCTCTTGCTGGTCGGCTTCGGCGTGCTGGCCGGCATGTGGCCGCTCCACACCTGGTCGCCGGATGGTCACGTTGCCGCACCGACAGCGGTGAGCATGCTCCATGCCGGGGTGCTGATGAAACTGGGCGCGTTCGGGATCCTGCGCATTGCGATGACGCTGCTACCGGAGGGGGCTCGGAGTTGGCTTCCACTTCTGCTGGTCCTGGCCACCGTGAACGTGATCTACGGCGCCCTGAGCGCGATGGCCCAGCGCGACCTGAAGTACGTCATCGGCTACTCCTCCGTCTCGCATATGGGCTACGTCCTGCTGGGGCTCGCTTCGTTCTCGCTGGTCGGCACCACTGGTGCGGTGCTCCAGATGTTCTCGCATGGCATCATGACGGCGCTGTTCTTCGCCATGGTCGGCGCGATCTACGAGCAGGCCCACACCCGCGAGATCAGCGCCTTCGGGGGCCTGGTCCGCCGGATGCCAGTCGTGAGCTGCTGCTTCATCCTCGCCGGGCTGGCCTCGCTTGGGCTGCCCGGGCTCTCGGGCTTCGTGGCCGAGGTGCTCGTCTTCCTCGGGCTCTTCCAGGCCCAGCCGTGGCCCGTTGGCGCCCTCGCCGTGCTGGGGGTCGCTATCACAGCGACCTACATCCTCCGACTGCTCGCGCGGGTGTTCTTCGGTCCGCTTGACGAGAAGTGGCAGCACCTGCAGGATGGCACCCCCCTCGAGCGGGTGGGCGGGATCGTCCTCGCGGCCTTCCTAGTGGGAGTTGGCCTCTACCCGGCGCCCCTCCTCACGCTGATTAGCAGCAGTGTCCTGCCGGTGGTGCGGCGGCTGGGAGGGATAGAGTGAGCGGACTGGCTCTGCTGCTCCCGGAACTGACGGTGGGGATGCTTGCCTTTCTGGTGCTGGCCCTCGACCTGGTGCTCCCGGAGCGCCGCAAATCCCTCGCGGGCTGGCTGGCCGGGCTCGGGCTGCTCGCGCTGACGCTCCTGGCGGCTAGCGGGTGGAACGGCAGTGGCAGTTTGGGGGGGCTCTACGTCCTCGACCGCTTTGCGGTGGCGAGCAAGGTCTTTGCGCTGCTAGGCGGCGCGACGGTCGCGCTCCTCTCGCTCGACTACGCGCGGCGAGCGCTGCCGGGTGCTGGGGAGTATTACGGCTTGCTGGTGTTCGCTGCCCTGGGCATGATGGTCATGGCGGGAGCGACAGAGTTGCTGACCGCCTACGTTGGTCTGGAGTTGCTGAACTTTTCGCTCTACGTCCTGGTCAGCTATCGCCGCTGGCACCCGAAGTCGAACGAGGCCGGCACCAAATACCTCCTGCTCGGGGCGTTCTCCTCGGCGATCGTGCTCTACGCCATCAGCCTGCTCTACGGGCTCACGGGCACCACCAGCTACGCCGGGCTGCGAGCAGCGCTGGCCCAGCCGGTCTCGCCGGGGCTAGTGGCGGCACTCGCGCTCCTCCTGACGGGCCTAGGGTTCAAGGTGGCGGCCGTGCCCTTCCACATGTGGGCGCCCGATGCCTATGAAGGCGCGCCGACGCCGGTCACGGCGCTGCTCTCAGTCCTGGCCAAGGCAGCCGGCTTTGTGTTACTGCTGCGGCTCTTCAGCGAGGCGCTCGCGCCCACGCTCGCCCTGACCCAGCCTGCCCTCGCCCTCGTGGCCGCGGCCACGATGGTGCTCGGGAACACGGTTGCCATCCGCCAACGGAACATTAAGCGCCTGCTCGCCTATTCCTCGATCGGTCAGGTGGGCTACCTCCTGCTGGGGCTCTTCATGCTCACGCCGGAGAGCGCGACCGCGCTGCTGTTCCACCTCGCGGGCTACGCGGTCAGCAACTTTGCGGCTTTTCTCGCCGTGATCATCGTGGAGAACCGGACGGGTGACGAAGAGCTTGCCGACTACGCCGGGCTGGCCGAGCGCGAGCCGTTTGTGGCATTCACCCTGACAGCCGCGCTGTTCTCGCTGGCCGGGATGCCGCTGCTGGCCGGCTTCACCACCAAGTTCGCGCTTTTTCTCGCCGTGGCTGCTGGTGGGGCGTTGGCGCTCGCGCTGGTCGCCCTCGCAATCACCATGAGCGTCGTCTCGCTCTACTACTACCTGATGGTGATCCGTCAGCTCTACGTCTGCCCACCCCTGAAGGTCGGGCGGCTGGGGATGACGCGCACCGAGGCGGTGGTGCTCGCCCTCCTGCTGCTGGCCACGATTGGGGTGGGGGTGCTGCCGGCGCCGCTCTTTGCCGCCGCTCAGGCGGCCATCGCGCCCCTGTTCACGTGAAAACTGTACGAGAGTCCAGGGCGTTACGCGCCCGAGACGCTTGCCAGACTGGCGAGTCCATCCGATACAATATCAGAGCAAGACGCGGAGAAGCGTCGCCAGGAGGAGTGGGACGATGATGTCCGAGAAGCTCGTCTGTCCGAAGTGCCACCGGCCGGTTGTCATCCGGGTGGACTGGCGAGCGATCCCCTACGTGCAGTGCATCTGCGGCTACGCGCGCTACAACGCCACTGACCTGGCCGAACGCGAGCGCGAAACGGTCGCCCTTTAGCCTCACCCGGGGAAGCAGAGCGCTGCCCTCCCCCAGTGGCTTTACCCCGCGAAGGGGGGAAGCGCATTCTTGGCGCGGGATTCCTCCGCCAACTGGTGCTGATAGGCGACTATTCTCGCCTGCAACGCAGGGTCAGCCAGCGCAAGGATCCGGACGGCAAGCAGCCCGGCGTTGCGCCCTCCTCCGATCGCGACGGTCGCCACCGGAACCCCCGCCGGCATCTGGACGATCGAGAGGAGGGAGTCGATCCCCGAAAGCGCCTGCGAGCGCACCGGGACCCCGATGACGGGGAGGGGCGTGACTGAGGCAAGCATCCCCGGAAGGTGAGCGGCACCACCCGCCCCAGCGATAATGACTTTGAGGCCGCGGCTGGCCGCCGTCCGCCCGTACTCGATCATGTCGAGGGGGGTACGGTGCGCCGAGACGACCCGGATCTCGTACGAGATGTCGAACGCTGCCAGCACTTCGGCTGCCGGCTCCAGGGTCGGGAGGTCCGAGTCGCTCCCCATGACGACCCCGACCAGTGGTGTCATCCTGCTTCCTCCCCAAAGCGGAATGCCGCGGCTGCGCGCTGGGCCCGCGCCCGGGTATCCGACAGGTCATCGCCCGTGGCGGTCACGTGCCCCATTTTCCGACCGCGGCGCGCCGTCTGCTTGCCGTAGAGGTGGACCGCTACACCCGGAACGCCCAGCGCGGCCGCCAGCCCAGCCGGCTGCCCAGGCCCCTCGCCATCGGCGAGCAGGTTCACCATGACGGCGGCCTTTACCCGCGGGCGTGGGTCGCCGAGGGGCAGGCCAAGCACCGCGCGGAGGTGGTTCTCGAACTGGGAGGTGAAGCAGGCTTCGATGGTGTAGTGGCCCGAGTTATGGGGTCGTGGTGCAAGTTCATTGATCAGCAAGCGACCGTCCACCGTTTCGAACAGTTCCACGCCAAGTGCGCCCACCACGCCGAAGCACTCCGCTGCCGCCGCAGCAAGGTCCGCCGCTGGCGGTGCTCCTGCGGCCGGAAAGAGCACCTCGTGGCAGATATGGTCGCGCTGGACCGTCTCGACGACCGGATAGGTAACGACGTTGCCGGCATCATCCCGCACGACCATCACCGCCAGCTCGCGCCGGAACGGGACGAACGCTTCGACATACAGTCCCCCAGGGCGGCCAGCGAAGGCCGCGAAGGCGGCGTCGCTTTCAGCCGGGCTAGCCACCAGGCGGTTGCCGTGGCCATCGTAGCCACCGCGGCGCGTCTTGAGCACGAGCGGCCAACCGAACCGCTCGCCCGCCCGGATAAGGTCATCGGCGCAGCGTACTGGGCAGAACGGCGCAACCGCCAGCCCCGCGGCCTGGAGGGTCTCCTTCTGCAGGAGCTTATCCTGGATCCGCCGCAGGGTCGCTGCCCCGGGGCGGAGCCGCACCCCGGCATCTTCCAGCACCTGGAGCGCCTCCGCAGCGACAAATTCGTGGTCGAGCGTGACAACATCCAGCCCGGCAGCGAAGCGCAGCAGCGTCTCCGGGTCGTTCCAGTCGCCGACCCACTCGCTGGCACCGGCAAGCGCCGCCGGGCAGCCGGGCGTGCGTTCCAGGACGCTCACCACGGCTCCCAGCCGGTGAGCAGGGGGGACCATCATTCGGGCAAGCTGACCACCCCCCAGGATCCCGACTCGGGGCGGCCGTCGCTGCTGCAGAAAGGAGAGCATGCCGTGTGCTTCCGCTCCGGCCCGCATGGTACGGTTGGTGTGTAGTCGCCAATGTTCTACCATAGCCGCACCCTGGCGCGCTGTCGGTTCCCGCGCGGAACGGGTGGGCGCCGCTGAGGACGTGCCGGCGACCCGGAGAGCTATCAATGGACGCGCTGCCACCCTTCCCGCCCCTCCCTCCCAGCGCGCGCTGCTTCCACTGTGGAGAAGCGCTCCCAGCCGGGGCGAACTTTTGCCCCCACTGCGGCGCTCCACCCGGCCTGACTGCCGCCCAGGAGCGTGGGGCAGTTGCGTACCTGCTGGCTGCGGTCGAGGGGTGGGTGGGGCAGCGCCTGCTCGCGCCTGCTCACGCTGAGCGTCTGGTTGCTCCCTACCGGGCCTGGCTCGGGGAGGCGCCTTCCGTCCCTGCCCCCGAACGCCGCGCGTCAGCGCCGCTGGCTGCTCCCGTCAACTTTGCGGTCATCTGGGCGAACGCGCTGCTCTATGTCGGGGCGTTCTTCGTCGTTGTGGCCACGCTCTTCTTCCTCCTGGTGGTGGAGACAAGCCTCGGCCGACTGTTCATCATGAGCATGCTGGCCGGCCTGTTCTTCGTGAGCGGCCTGCTCGCGCGCCAGGTGAGGGCCGTCCGGACCGCCGGAGTGGTCTTCCTCGCCGTCGGAGCGCTCCTGGTCCCAGTGGTGTTGCTTGCCCTGGTCAACTGGCTGCGGGAGGCGGTGCCGTTGCCAGCCAGTCAGCTCCTCCTGCTGGCGTCGCTCGCCTGCCTCGTGCTCTACCTCGCCTTTACCCTGACGGGCTTCGGTCGCTTCTACGCCTTCTTGAGCCTGGTTGCGTTCTCGGCGGTCGTCCAGGCGGGCGTTGTGGTGGCGGCTGCACCGCTGGAGTGGAGTGTGCCCTGGTGGGCAGCGGAAGCAGCGATGCTGGCCGCCCTGCACTGCGTGGGCCCTGCCTGGCTCCGGCAGCGGTTTGGGCCGCTGCTCTTCCTCTGGGGTGGGCTCTGGTGGCTGGCAGCGCTCGTCGCGAGTGGGGCTCTTCTCTTCTCCGGTTTCAGCGAGGCTGTCGAGGTGGACCCGGCAGTCCCGGCCTGGGCGGCCTTCGGCCTCACCCTCGCTGCGGCCTTCCCGGCCTTCCGCCAGCGTGACCCTGTCACTCCGGTGCTCGCTGGCCTGCTCGCTCATATCACGGTGGCGCTCGCGGTCCGCTGGGCCGAGGGGCCAGAGTGGAGTGGCGCTCTGCTGATCGTGCTGGTGGCGGCGGGGCAAATTGCCCTCTGGTGGCGGGCACCCCGGCAGCTCCCCGCGGTGGAGCAGCTTGCTGTCGCGATCGTCGCCTCCCTCTTGGCCCTCTGGCCGCTCTGGTACCAGGATGTTCCGGGGATCGGGGCGGCAGTCGGCCTGGTGGTGACGGCCCTCCTCGGTGCTGCCAGCGTGCGCGCACGGCTCCCCTGGCTCCTCGTGGCACCCGCGCTCGCGCTCCTGGTCGGCTGGAGCTTCCTCCTGCGCTCGCTTCCCCTCGCGTGGTCCCTGGAGTGGGGGACGAGTCTGCTGCCGCTCGTGCTGCTGGTGGCGGCGGGAGCGCTGCTCCTGCCGCGGCAGCAGCGCTCCTGGGGCTGGATGCTGGGTGCGGTCGCGTTGGGGTATGAGTTGCTTGCCCTGGCCGGGTCGTTTGGGAACTTCGGCCAGCACGCCCTGCTCTGGTGGGTGGCAGTGCTGATCGTGGCGCTCGCCATGGGCCGCTGGCGTGAGCGCTGGCTGCTCGCCGGGCTGAGCGCGGCCACCTTGGGCGCGGTCGCTGCTACCCTCCGCCTGATCGCCGCTCCACCGGAGGCGTTCGGGCCGCTGGCCGGGGTGGTGGCCGGTGGCTGGGGGCTCGCAGGCCACCTGCTCGCCGGACGGGCACCGCGCTGGAGTGTCGCGATCCGCCTGGTGGGGGTGAGCAGTGGCCTCCTGGCTGTGCTTGTCGCCAGCACCATCCAGCTCTTTGGGGAGACCTTTGCGGCTGGCGCAATGGCTGGCCACCTGGCGAGCCAGACGATCGCGCTGCTCGCGCTTTTGGTGGGCGCGGAAGCACGCTGGAGGCGGCTCGCGCTCTATCCCGCAAGCTTCCTGCTGCTTGCAGCGGTGCTCTGGGAGCTGGCCGCGTTCGGGGTCGATGAGCCACAGGCCTACGCCGTGCCAGCGGGGCTCTTCTGCGGGGTGGTAGCCTGGGTGAGCGCGCGAGACCGCCAGCTTGGTCAGGCGGCCTCGCCGCTAGCCGCGTTCGCCTGGGTGGCGGGCGCACTCGTCCTCGGGCTGACAACCTTCTTCCAGAGCTTCGGCGACCATCCTCTCCGCTACGGCGTGCTCCTACTGGCTGAGTGCTTTGGGCTCCTAGCGTTGGGCGCAGTGGTGCGCAGCCGCGCCCTGCTCGCCACCACGGTCCTGCTGCTGGTCCTGGTGGGCGTTCGGCTCCTCTTTGCCGAACCAGCGTTGGTCCCGTTTGTGCTGTTCGGCGTCGGGCTGCTGCTCCTCGCAGTGGGTGTGGTAGCGCTGGTGATCGTCGGCTGGCGTCAGGCCCGGCCACGGCGGGCAGCTCCTACGCCGAGCGAAGAGCTGGCCCCGCCAGCGGGGTCATGAGCGCGGCAGCTCCAGCATTGCGAGGGCGGGCAGGCTGTGGTAGCATCGGGCGCCGCCGGGCACGCGTGCGCCGCGGCACGGGTGGCCGCGCGCGGAGGAGCCTGCGCTGATGGACCAGTTGCGTACCACGCTCCACGAACGCCTCGCCGCGCTGGGGCTCTCGGCGCGTCAGGCCTCGCTTCGCGCTGGGCTGAGCCACAACACCCTGCGCGTGGTCCTCGCCGGCGCCCGCCCGACCCCGGAGACTTGTGACGCCCTCGAGCCCGTGTTGCAGCTGGCGCCTGGCACCCTGCGCCTGCTCGCTGGCTGGCCGGTGAGTGAGCAGCGACGGAACCCCGAGGTGGAATACGCGCTCCAGCTGCTCCGCACCGCCGACCCCACTCACCGCCAGGCAGTGATCGCCTACCTTCTGGTGAGCCTCACGCCTCGCTTGCCGGGGCGCCCGGCTGTTAGCCGTGGCGGGCGGCCGCCTGCCGCCTCTGCCGCGGCGCCGTGGGCGCCGTAGGCACCGAGCGACGTCACCACGAGCGCGGCCAGCGGGCGACTGAACCTCTCGTTCCCCCACGCGAGGGACGGTATCATCGCGGGAAGTGCTTACCCACGGAGCCTGCATGCGCCTTCTGTTGCCGACCTTCCTCCTGCTCGTGACGCTAGCCTGTTCCGGGCCGGCCGCGCCGGGACCGGGCCCGAGAGGGGAGATGGTGACGATCGCCGTTGCGAGCCTGCCCCCCACGCTCGACCCGCACCGCTTCGCCGCCCTCAGCCCGCGGCGTTTCGGGCTGTTCGAGGCTCTGACGACGATCAGCCCGCGGGGAAAGGTGGACCCGGAGCTGGCGGCCCGCTGGGAGGTGCGCGAGCCCACGCGCTGGCGGGTGCTGCTGGCAACAGGGCGACGGTTCCATGATGGGACAGCCGTCACAGCGGTGGCGGTGAAGGCCTCGCTCGACCGTGCGAGTGAGCCAGCGAACCGCCTCCCGGTCGCTGGTTACCTGGCGACCGTCCGCGAGGTCCAGGCGATCGACGCGATCACCCTCGAGGTCGTGACCACTGCTCCCGACCCTTTGCTACCGCGGCGGCTCAGTCAGGTTGCCATCCTGCCATCCTCCCTCGCGGAGCGCCCGCTGAGCAGCGATTGGAGCAGAGAGGCCATCGGCTCGGGACCGTATCGGCTCGCTGCCTGGGCGCCGAACGAGCGCCTGGTGCTCGAGGCGGTGGCGGAACATCCGGCGCAGCCAGCGGTACGGACGGTGGTGGTGCGCCCGCTGCCGGAAGGCGCAGCGCGGGTGGCGGCCTTGCAGCGTGGCGAGGCTGACCTGATCGTAGACACGCCCGCTGAGAGCGCGGCGGCGCTCCAGGCTGCTGGGATGACGGTGGCAGCGGGAGAAGCGGGCGTCTCGGTCAGCGTGCTGCTCGATGCGACCCGTCCCTCCCTGCGCGATCGCCGAGTCCGCCAGGCTCTGAACTACGCGCTCGATAAGGAACGGTTCGTGCGCGAGGTGTACCGGGGCTTTGCCACTCTCGAACGCGGGCAGCCGATCGGGCCGAGCACGGTAGGCTTCCATTCCAGCCTGGAGCCGTACCCCTATGACCCGGCGCAGGCGAAGGCCCTCCTCAGCGCAGCGGAGAGCCCTCGCCTCACGCTCCGGTTCGATGTGTTCGTGACCAGCCCGGAGGTCCGTGAGAGCGCCTTTCTGATCCAGAGCCAGCTTGCTGAGGTTGGGGTCACGCTCGATCTTCAAGTCGTGACCGAGAGCACGAGCTACCTCGACCGCCTGGCGGGCCGGCTCCCCCGCGCCGAGCTGACAACGGCCACCCTGCTGAGCGTTCCCCTCCTCGATGCGGAGCCAGTTCTCCAGTGGTTCCGCTCGACGCCACCCGCGGGAGCGCCCTGGTTGGAGAACCCGCGTTTCGATGCGGCGGTGACGGCGGCCAGTACCACCCTCGACCCCGCAGCGCGCCAGGCGCTCCTCCAGCAGGCGGTGGCGGAACTCCGCGCCGACCCAGCGGTGCTCTTTCTGGTGCAGCCGCAGCGCGTCTGGGCGACCCGGGGACTGACCGGCGTGGAACCGCGGCCGGATAACGAACCCCGACCGGAGGTCCTCCGGCGCCGCTAGGCCGTGACGGCGGCGCGGTAGTGGGTAACCTGCGGCGGCCGGCCACTGCGGTCGCTGAGAACGGCGACCAGGTCGATCCGCCAGTCGACCTCGCTCTGGCCATGCGCAGCCAGGTACCGCTCGGCCGCGGCCCGCAGGCGCGCTTGCTTGCGGGCTGTCAGCGATTCCTCGGGGGTGCCAAAGCGGGTACTCTGACGAGCCCGGACCTCGACGAACACCAGCACCCCCTGCTCTTCGGCAACCAGGTCGATCTCACCCTCAGGATAGCGCACGTTCCGCGCCAGAATGCGCAGCCCGGCCTGCTCCAGCCAGCGGGCTGCCAACGCTTCACTCGCGGTGCCGAAGCGCTGGCGCTCCATCAGGGCACCTCGGTGCGCAGCGGGGCGAACGAGCGCCGGTGCGCTGGGCAGGGGCCGAGCCGAGTCAGGGCGGCACGGTGCTCGGCGGTGGCGTAGCCCTTGTGGCGCGCGAAGCCGTAGCCGGGGTAGCGCTGGTCGAGGTCGTCCATCAGCCGGTCGCGGGCGACTTTGGCCAGGACCGAGGCCGCCGCGATCGACCAGCAGCGGGCATCCCCATCCACGATCGGGTGCTGCTCGAGCGGGAGGTCCGGCAACCGAAACCCATCGACCAGGACGGCGGTGGGCTGGTGAGGCAGCCCCGTGAGCGCTCGGACCATCGCCAGCCGGCTCGCCACTGCGATTCCCAGCTGGTCGATCTCCTCCACTGACGCTTCGCCCAGGGCGTAGGGCAGGTGTTCTGCGAGTATCACTGCCAGGCGCTCGCGGGCAAGGGGGGTAAGCTGTTTGCTGTCGGCCACACCGGGGACGTCTGCTCCGGGCGGATGGATCAGGACGGCAGCCGCCAGCACCGGCCCGGCCAGTGGACCACGGCCTACCTCATCGACCCCCGCGACCCAGTAATGCCCGCGCTCCCAGAGCTGTTGCTCATAGGCAAAGTCGGGCGTGCACCCGTGCGGCATCCTGCGCTTCCCTCCGGCGATCGCACTCGCGCCTATGGTATAACCTTCCGCCGACGCTCGCGATGAGGGGATGATGGTAACGATCCGGCCGTTCCGCGGCTGGCGCTACGACCAGCAGCGGGTTGGCGACCTCGCAGCGGTGACCTGCCCGCCGTACGACGTGATCGCACCGGAGGAGCAGCGTGCCCTGTATCAGCGCAGCCCGTATAACGTGATCCGCTTGGAGCTGGGGGAGATACGCCCGGACGACACGCCGGAGGACAACCGCTACACGCGCGCCCGCGCGGACTTCGAGCGCTGGCGACAAGCTGGGATTCTGCGGCAAGAGGCCCGCCCCGCTCTCTACCTATATGAGCAGACCTTCTCCGACCAGGGTGCCCCCCTCACCCGGCGCGCGCTGCTGGTGGACCTAAAGCTGGAGCCGTGGTCGAGCGGGGTGGTGCTCCCGCACGAGGAGACGATGGCGGCGCCCAAGGCAGACCGGCTCGAGCTGCTGCGGACCTTGCTCCTCAACACCAGCCCGATCTTCGGGCTCTACCCCGATCCTCAGGGAGTGGTGCGGGTGGAGACAGACTGCCTGGTCCAGCGCCCGCCAGAGAGCGAGTTCGTCGACGAGGCCGGCGAGCGCCACCGTCTCTGGGTGGTCGACGACCCGGCCCAGATTGCTCGGCTCGTGCAGGCCCTGGCAGAGCAGCCGGTGCTGATTGCCGATGGGCACCATCGCTATGAGACTGCCCTGACTGTTGCTGCCCTGCCGGCGGCTCCGAGCGGCGCGGACGGCGTCTTGATGGCGCTGGTCGCGGAGGAGGACCCGGGCCTGCGGATCGCGCCGACCCATCGGGCCATCACCGGGGTGGACCCCGCGCGGCTCGCTGCGCTCCCCGCCCGCGCTGCCGAGCGGTTCCAGATCACCCCGCTGGGAGAGCTGGCCACCCTCTCGGTCGAGCAGATCGAGGCAGCCCTCCGCCGGGCGGTCCAACCGGCCTTCGTGCTCGCCGGGCTGCCGCCGGGAGAAGCCGCGCTGCTTCACCCGCGCGGTGACTGGCGAGCTGCCCTCCCGAACCGGTCAGCGGCGTGGCAGCAGCTCGACCTGGTTGTGCTGCATGCCCTCCTCCTGGAACCGTTGCTGGGGATCGACGTTGATCGAGAAGGAGAAGGGCGGGTGCGCTTTACCCGAGATGCCACAGCGGCGCTCGCTGGGGTGCGGGCAGGCACCCTCCAGCTTGCAGCATTCGTCAGTCCACCGGAGGCCCGCGTTATCCGCCAGGTAGCCCAAGCGGGTGACCGCATGCCCCACAAGTCCACCTATTTTTATCCGAAGCTGCGGACGGGGCTGGTGATCCGTGGGCTGGGACCAAATGCGTAGCGGCTGATTTCCCGTCGTCGGTATAATTTCGCGGCAGGTTCGCCACCGCAGTGGCGGACAGAAAGCGGGGGAGAGCGTGGCGACGCGGTTTCGCCGAATTCTCGTACCGGTCAAAGGGTATCCCACCGACGCCGATGCCATCAATTTAGCCTGTACCA